>JAIVEQ010000023.1 GCA_023838465.1 Candidatus Thiodiazotropha sp. | reverse complement strand
CATTCATTATCATTATCATTCGGACCGGGGGTCGCACAATTCCAGCATATATCAAACCCAGAATCGATACTCTCTCCACAGACTGCACATCGCCAAGGCTCTCCTGCAACCGGGGGTTTGCAGAAATACTGCTCAGTGAGTCGCTTCGCTCTGACTAGCTCACCATCTTCCAAGATCCACAGAGTAGGGTAGATATTAGCCGGTAACTCTCCTACTGCGCCACTCAGAAGATCGCCTAAAATGACCGACGCAATGCCTTGCTGATCAAGATAATCCTTCAGCATCTGCGCTTCGACCCTGTCCACTGCCTGATATAGCTCTAGCATTGAATACCCATACCTTACTTGATACTAGGGGATAGAAACCGTCAGGTTTACTCTTAATTCGTAAACTTGTTTTTCATCGGGACCCTACCTGTTGTCTTCCATTTACCACCATCCATGAGGCAGAAACGGTAATTACCACTACCACTGAGATCACCAGCAACATGCTTTATGTTAAGATCCTGGCAGGTCTGTGTATCCATTTCCACACGCTTCAGAACAGTGTAGGAACCCTTGTGCCCTGAGGCTGGATTTTGCCAGGTTAATACCTCACCCACTTTACCTTGCTTGAGCGCTTTCTGAGCAGTCTCTTTAGCCATTGCCCAATCCTCGACGGTGAAATATTTTGCAGGGGAGAATTCCAATAAGTGCAAACCCAAGGCCTGAACACTGGTTGCCCCCACCAATAAAAACACCCCGATCAGATTGCGAATTCCTGCGATCATTTTTTTCCCCTAATCTTAATCAAACCTACATGAGGTATGAGTATATCCTTATGTAGAAGTTGCTCGATGGGTATTCCTTACACAACCAAGGGATCTACCCACATACCCACTCAGCTAAACTACTACACTGATTACAGCAATTTCGACAAACAAGTGAGGGGCAAATGTCTACATCAGTCCTTCCAGTAAATAGAGGAAATTTGAAGTGTCAATTCACACGCTTGTCATCATGCTACTGATGGCGCTACTTCCCTTCAATTACGCAATCGCGGAGAAGGGGGAGTCGATTATGTTCCAACCCACCGAGCATCCTTTTACTAATGCCCCACAAGCAGTTGATAATCAAGCCGAAAAATGCCAACAAATGGCGAAGCGGATAGAGAAACTGAAGGGTAAACCTCAACGCAGACATGCGGCATTGGAGCGCTATCGCCTAGCGTGTACTGATAAACCCTGATACTGATACTAACCAGAAAGTAAGTGGAGCGGGTAGCGGGAGTCGAACCCGCCTCACTAGCTTGGGAAGCTAGGGTAATACCGATATACGATACCCGCCTATAAGCTGTATTGATCCTGAATTCGTGGGATCTGGTTTAAGTTTACCTCGTCAAAAACAGTGTGTCATTCAAGGCTTTTTATACCAAGCCGTCACCATACAATGACTCAACCATCTTCTTACAATTCTCCAAGACCTTCGGACGTTTTATTTTCATGGTGGGGGTCATTAAGCCATTATCGATCGTCCAGGGTTCCAGTAGTAAGCCAATCCGTCGAATCTTTGCATAGCCAGGAAAATCCCGTAGTGCCATCCGAATACGCTTCAACACTGCATTTTGTAAACGCTCGTCATCCAGGCTGGCTTGTTGTGATGGATCGAGATCAAACTCTTCCGCGAAACTGCTCCAAAGATCAGGATTGAGCACCACCAGAGCGCCAAGATAGGGTTTTCCTTCACCCACCACCATCACTTGCTCGACCAACGGATCGAGGGCAATAGCCATCTCCATATCCGATGGAGGGATCTTCTCTCCATTCGATAGCACCAGGATATCCTTGATCCGCCCGGTAATATGGATATGACCCTCCTCATCGATACGTGCCTGATCGCCAGTATGCAGCCACCCTTGAGGGTCGATTATCTCTGCCGTAGCAGCATGATTGTTCCAATAACCCAACATCATGCCTGGGGTTTTTACCAACAGTTCGTCATCCTCACCGATCTTTACACTCACCCCTCGCAACGGCACACCCACACTTTCGGGTTTGATATTGTTCATTGGGTTGACACTGATGACCGGACTGGTCTCAGTCAGGCCGTAACCCTGCAGCATCGGCAATCCCAATCCCAGAAAGACCCGTGCGATCTCAGGTGATATTGCGGCACCACCACTGACGGCAACCCGCAGCCGACCACCCAGTTTTTCAAGAATTTTGCTGGAAACCAACTTATGCAGCAGAGGATGTATCAACAGAGCGGGAAACCATCGCTGACGCCCCATACGATACTCAAACTCCTTAAACCCCACTTTCAATGCCAGCTTGAACAGCATACGGGCGAAGGCCGGTTTGTTTTTTAACTGATCCTGTACCCGTGCGTACACACGCTCGAAAATACGGGGTACCGCGATGATTGCTGTCGGTCTTATCTTCTGCAGATCTTCTACCAGCTGAGGAATTGAACGTGCAAATGAGACAGATGAACCAGCCATCATCGGCAGGTAATAACCTCCTGTCCGCTCCAGGGTGTGAGAAAGGGGCAGAAAGGAGAGAAAGCTATCCTGTTGATAACAATCCACCACCGTGAGTGACCCATGGGCGATCGAAAGCATGTTCTTGTGACTCAACATCACTCCTTTTGGACGACCGGTGGTACCGGATGTATAGACGATCGATGCCAGACTGTTAGGGTCTGCACGACGCTTCTTCAAGGGTTCCCCCCGTGCAGGCAGCCAGGTCTTCGCCTCACGCACAAGATCGTCCTCTCTTGGGCTAGGCTGTTTCTCTGTTTCCAGTACCACTACCCGCTCCAGCTGGGGCAAATCTTCCACCGCATCAGCCATCCGGTTCCAGCGACCGGTATCCTGCACCAACAGCAGTTTGACTGCTGCATCACGTAATATGTAGGCAATCGCATCGGCACGATCATCGGTATATAACGGCACCACAGCCAATCCCAAGGAGAGGGCAGCCTGGTCGAACATGACCCATTCCGGACTGTTGCGAAGTAGTATTGCAACCCGGTCACCTTCCTCCAGATCCTCTCCCGACATGGCCTGACGCCAGCGCGACACCTGGCGCTCCATATCAGCCCATGAGAGTTCATACCACTGTTTGTTGTGTCGATGGTAGTGCCGGTAGGCCACTGTATCCGGCGTTCGGCGCACTCTCTGAAAGAACAGGCCATCAAGAGTACCGGCCTGTTCCAAGGGTATTAAATCTTCACTCCACTTCACGTCTCGACTCCAAACATAGTGCCGGATTCCGGCCAAGTCCTTTCAGGACTTCTTGTCATTCTTCGTTGTGCGTACTTTGTCGCCTTCAGTTGAGGTAGAATCCAGGTTTAAACCATGCTCATGTTCCAACTGAGATTAAACAAAGATGCAGATTTACTTAAACGGCGTGGAAAAGCAAATTCCTGATCAACTGGATATGGCAAGCTTTATTGCGTCACTAAACCTGACAGGTCAACGTATTGCGGTCGAGGTCAATGAAGAGTTGGTTCCTCGCAGTACCTTTAACGACCATCAGCTGCAGGAACAGGACCATGTTGAGATCATTCAGGCCGTTGGCGGAGGTTGACAAACCCGCTGTTTACGCCCTCTTTCATTCCATTTCAATACAATATCAGACCTAATCCGATGCCAAACGATACGCAAAATGACAGCTTCAGCGTCGCCGGACGCAATTTCACTTCCCGTCTGCTGGTAGGAACCGGCAAATATAAAGATATGCAGGAGACTCGTGAGGCGATTGATGCCAGTGGTGCAGAGATTGTCACCATCGCTGTGCGCCGAACCAATATCGGCCAGGATCAGGATCAACCCAATATCCTGACTGTTCTCCCGCCTGACGAGTATACCTACCTGCCTAACACCGCCGGTTGTTACGATACCAAGACAGCGATTCGCACCTGTCGCCTGGCAAGAGAGTTACTGGATGGCCACAATCTTGTGAAACTTGAGGTACTGGGTGATGAAAAGACCCTCTTCCCGGATGTGGTACAGACGTTGGAAGCGGCAGAAGTACTGATCAAAGATGGCTTCGATGTGATGGTCTATACCAATGACGACCCCATCATGGCCAAACGCCTTGAGGAGCTGGGTTGTGTTGCGGTCATGCCCTTGGCCGCTCCGATAGGTTCAGGTTTAGGTGTTCGCAACCGACTCAACATCCGCACCATCGTTGAAAATGCAAAGGTGCCTATTCTGGTGGATGCCGGCGTGGGTACGGCATCTGACGCCGCTGTGGCCATGGAGCTGGGTTGCGATGGTGTGCTCATGAATACGGCGATTGCTTCCGCACAGAATCCGGTGCTTATGGCCTCAGCCATGAATAAGGCGATCCAGGCCGGTCGCGAGGCCTACCTGGCAGGTCGAATGCCTGCCAAGCGCTTTGCCTCAGCATCATCACCGGTGGATGGATTGTTCTTCTAACAATTGAATGTTGAATTGTTAATTTTGAATTTCGGTGTTCGCAATGCCCACGTCCATTTTCACTCTGATTTTGAAAAAAACAGGGACCTTGTACTCAGCACACACAACCCATTCATAATTCAAAATTAATCATATGTCCGAACAGCAGTCACAACGTCCCATTCGCAGTTATGTCCTGCGACAAGGTCGATTAACAGAAGGACAACAGCGTGCTTTTGATCAACTTTGGTCCAGATATGGGATGATCCTGCATGATGAACCGATCGACTTTGCCGCACTGTTTGGAAGACAAGCACCCATCACTTTGGAGATCGGCTTTGGCAATGGAGAGGCATTGGCTCAAGTAGCGGCCTGCCATCCCGAAGAGAACTATCTCGGGGTTGAGGTGCACAGTCCCGGTGTGGGTCATCTAATGATTAAACTGGCTGAACAACAGTCTGAGAATGTACGTATTATTCAGACTGACGCCATGGAGCTGCTGCGCCACGCTTTACCGACAGCCAGTCTCTCACGAGTACTGCTCTATTTTCCCGATCCCTGGCATAAAAGAAAACATCACAAACGGCGTATCGTACAGACAGAATTCGCAAATCTGATCCACCGTGTTTTGATACCTGGCGGCGTACTCCACATGGCAACCGACTGGCAGGATTATGCCCATCAGATGATGGAAGTACTCTCGCTTCACAGTGGGTTTCGCAACCAGATGGGGCCTCAACAGTTCTCGCCCCGACCTGACTCTCGACCCATAACCAAGTTTGAAAAGCGCGGGGAGCGCCTCGGACATGGTGTATGGGATCTTCTCTTCGAGCGAACAGTATAGGACACTACACTAGGTTAATGGGCAGCTTAACCCTCAAACAGTTTCACTCACCCTTGCTGGAACCGTTAGATCTTCACCTCACTGCGGGTGAATGCACAACCCTAAGCGGTCCCTCCGGGAGTGGCAAATCACGACTACTCAGGGCATTAGCGGACCTCGATCCTCATCAAGGTGAGGCCTGGCTGGATAACCGGGAGATGACCACCCTCTCCGGCCCTGAATGGCGTCACCAGGTCGGCCTGCTTCCAGCGGAGAGTGCCTGGTGGAAAGAGCGGGTTGGTGAACATTTCCAACAACTCGACAAAGCTCTGTTGGCCACTCTAGACCTGCCGGTAGAATCGATGCAGTGGGAGATCAGCCGTCTCTCCAGTGGTGAGCGACAAAGACTGTCGCTGATTAGACTGCTCTGCAACAAACCTCAGGTATTGCTGCTTGATGAACCAACCGCTAATTTGGATTTGGCCAACATTAAAAAAGTCGAACACCTTATCGGGCAATGGCGCAGAACAAACAATATAGCCGTACTCTGGGTCACTCACGATCCTGACCAGCAAGCGCGTGTCGGTGAGCACATCTGGCGCATTGATGCCGGGCGCTTGCAGGTGCACGAATGACGCTCATACAACTCACACCACTTGACCTGGCCCTATCAGCCATCCTGGTGCTGGCACTTGCGCTGCTTTCACTGCGACTTTCACTGGGTATCGAACGCAGATTGTTGATCGCAACGCTGCGTACCGTAATCCAATTGAGCCTGTTGGGTCTGGTACTGAAGTTCCTGTTTGTTCAGTCTCATCCTCTACTGATCGCAGCTCTCGCTTTGTTTATGCTATTCGTAGCCGGCTATGAAGTAATGGCTCGACAACAGCGACACTTCCTCGGCATCTGGGGAATGGGTGTCGGCACACTGTCGATGTTCATCTCTTCATTCACTGTCACCCTGCTGGCGCTGACTATCGTCATCCAGGCCGAACCCTGGTACTCGGTACAGTATCTGATCCCCCTACTCGGCATGCTGCTGGGCAATACCATGTCCGGGATAGCGATTGCCTTAGATCATCTGACCCACAATGCGTGGCAGCAACGTCGTGAAATCGAAGCACAACTGATACTTGGGCACTATTGGGACCAAGCCATTCGTGATATTCGCCGTTCGGCATTGCGTAGCGGATTGATACCCATCATCAACGCCATGGCTGCAGCGGGCGTGGTCAGCCTGCCTGGCATGATGACCGGACAAATACTCGCGGGCGCCCCACCCTTAGAAGCGAGTAAGTATCAAATACTGATAATGTTGTTGATCGCAGCAGGTACCGGATTCGGCGCTACGGCTGCGGTTTGGATTGGATCGAAACGACTCTTCGATGAGCGGGAACGCCTACGGCTTGACCGCCTCAGCCCAGTCAAGGCAGGAGCCTAGTGTAGTGTCCTATACTGTTTGATCCAGCATGGCCATGGTGCTGCAAGGCCGCACCCTGCGTCTGCTTCTTTCGGGTATTCCTCTGGATACAGATCTATCAGGAGACCTTTCGCTCTCCTCGTATTAACTTGATGGCCAGCAGTATCAGAGGCACTCCATGCATCAGTAGATCAAAGATATCGATAGGACGCTGCAAGGCGCCTGCTGCCAGCATCTTTAACTTTTCCCACAAATGAGGTTCAGGAAAAAAAGGGGCCATTCCCAGCAAAGCTGCCGGTAGGGCAACCATATGCATGGGTATTTTATCTAACCATTTAAACATCTTTAACCTAGAATCCGTAGTTGAACATGTAGTTGTGGGAAATCCCGGCGTGCCCGGCAAGGCGTCGTTCGCCGTTAATGGCTATTCCCTTAACAAGAACGACAACGCAGCAGGGTGCGTTGGGATTTTTCACAAATCCATGTAGCGTTTCAGAACTCACCCAGTAGGTACGGAAAAAATCTATTATTTGATTCTGCATCTCATAACCTTACGTCAGATATTAGCGGTCAACTGCAGAATCTAGATTTAATCACCCACCAGGCACTTGGGACAAAGTGCATGATACAGATCTGCGTCAGACTGACTGAAACAGCAGGCAGTAATCTCATCAAATCTATCATGCCAATCCCCCATTACTGACAATGCCTCTATAGCTGCTTTGCGTTTTGGATAGCCATAGACTCCGGTACTGATCGCTGGAAATGCAATCGTACGGCAACCTTGCTCTGTTGCCAGTTTAAAACTATTCACGTAACAATCACGCAACAGCCCCGGTTCATCCTGATCACCACCCTGCCAAACCGGACCCACTGTGTGAATGACCCACTGTGCAGGCAGATTGAACCCAGGGGTTATTCTGGATTCACCTGTTGGACAACCACCCAAAGTTCGGCAATAGGCAAGCAACTCCGCTCCAGCAGCACGGTGGATGGCCCCATCTACACCTCCACCTCCTAAAAGGGTAGAGTTGGCAGCATTCACTATTGCATCCACTTTCAGCCGGGTGATGTCTGCCGTTACAATACATATTCGTCCCATAGGCCTAGCACCCTCTGTTGAGCACGATGTACCACTCAATTCATCTTGAATAGTTGAACCTTATCAGTATTGAAGGTATTCCACTGAGAATTCTAGGATAATCGATTTCCGCATGTCATATTCAACCCTCAATCTACTATTGATCCTGATGCTGTTACTCTGGTTTTGGCGCGACAGCCTGCGGGTTCGTGAGAGAGCAATCCGTATCAGCCGCAGTGCCTGTAAAAGTCATGGGATACAGTTTCTTGATCAAACCGTAGCATTACACCGACTGGGACTTCGCTGGTTTCGCAGTGGATTAAAACTGCGTCGCGTCTATGAATTCGACTATAGCCTGGAGGGTTCCGGCCGGCATACTGGCTATGTGGTAATGATCGGCATGCAGAATGTCAGTCTCCATATTGACCTACCAGAGCAGTACACAGAGTCCGAGGTGGATCAGTAATTGTACCTGGATTAAACGGGTGCCGGGCTACTTGACCACTTTCAATGATGGCCGTTTACTCGGTTTTGTAGGGTCGGGCTCATCCTCGGGTTCCTGACCCATGTTGACCTCCTCATCAGGAAACAGCATTCCCTGGCCATTCTCCTTAGCGTAGATACCCATCACCGCACCAGGTGGGATGAGGATTTCTTCTGCAGCACCACCGAATCGGGCACTGAAACTGATCCACTCATTACCCATTTCGAGTTCAGAAACAGCCGAAGGGTCAACATTCAATATGATCCGTCCATCATCTACAAACTGCCGAGGCACCTCTGCACCCTCATATTCGGCATTCACCATCAGATAGGGCGTCGTATCGTTATCCACCAACCATTCATAGAGTGCCCGGATCAGGTAGGGGCGATTGGGCGACATCTCTGTCATTGCTCAGCCACGCATTTCCTGTTCGGCTTCAGAGAGACTTTTAATGAACGACTCTTTTTCAAACACACGCTTGGTATACTCATGCAGACCTTTAGCACTAGCCGGGATCTCAACACCCAACTCAGGGAGACGCCACAACAAGGGGGCGATTATACAATCGACCAAGGTTAACTCTTCGCTCATAAAGAAGGGTTTTGCGTTGAACACAGGTGCAGTAGTTATCAAACTCTCACGCAGTTCTTTGCGGGCCTTAGTGGCCTCTTTTTTGCCACTGAGAATGATATCCATATGGCTATACCAGTCATTATCAACACGATACATCAGCAGACGTGAGGTAGAACGTGAGACTGGATCCACGGGTAACAAGGGCGGGTGCGGGAAGCGCTCATCCAGATACTCCATGATGATACGCGACTCATAGAGCTTCAAATCCCTGTCTACCAGGGTAGGTAGAGTGCCATAGGGGTTCAGCTCCATTACCTCTTCCGGTACGTTCAACGGATCGATATCCGACACTTCGTAGGTAATATTCTTCTCTGCCAGCACCAGTCTGACTCGATGACAATAGGGATCCGTCGGATCCGAATAGAGGGTCATCACTGAGCGTTTGTTCGCAACTGCTGCCATTTATAGCCTCTCTCCAGAATGTCTGTCAGTCCGGGCCAAGCCCTGTTTGACTGCAAACAATAAAGTTGTGACACGAAAAAAGGCGCACAGTATAACGCAACTGTGCGCCTTTTTGTCAGATCATGCTGAATGCTTTTTAGTGAACGTCCTTCCAATACTCCTTTTTGAGCAGGTAGGCCATCACAAAGAACACGGCAATGAACAACAATACCCAGACACCGAGGCGCTTACGCTCCATCTGGATCGGCTCACCGACGTAACTGAGAAAGGCGGTTAGATCACGGGCAACCTGATCATACTCTTCAGCGCTCACTGTACCCTGAGTCACTGGTTCGAAGTGATCGAATACCTGAATATCATTACCACTCGAACCCTTATCAAGCTTGAATACAGCCTTTTGTGTACCCTGTAGTTCCCACAACACATGGGGCATGCCCACATCCGGGAAGACCAGATTATTCATACCGAAGGGGCGCTTTTCGTCCAGATAGAAACTGCGCAAGTAGGTGTAGATCCAGTCCACCCCTCGGGCGCGGGAGATGACACTCAGGTCCGGTGGAGGACTACCAAACCACTCCGTACCCTGTTCAGCCGTCATAGCGATATCCATGGTATTACCGATCTTGTCGGTCGTGAACATCAGATTCTGGGCGACCTCATCCTCAGTCAGGCCAAGATCCTTTGCCATGCGGTTGTAACGCTGGTATTTGGCTGAATGACAACTCAGACAGTAGTTCATGAAATACTTGGCACCACGCTGCAGAGAAGCCTGATCGCCCAAGTCGATATCGGCATCATCCAGATGTACGCCACCACCTGCGGCCAATCCAAGCAGGGGGGCCGTGGCTAATAAGAATGCAACAATCAGCTTTTTCATTCTGTCACCCTCTCAGGCACTGGTTTGGTCTTGTCCATTTTGCTGTAGATCGGCATTAGCAAGAAGAAAGCGAAGTAGTAAATCGTTCCTATCTGAGCCATCAGCTTATACAGGTCGGTGGTGGGTTGCGTACCCAGGAAACCGAGAATGACAAAGTTGATCGCGAACAACCAGAGCATAACTTTATACAACATACCCTTATAACGAATTGACTTTACCGGACTGCGATCCAGCCATGGCAGAAAGAACATGATCAGAATAGAGGCAAACATCGCCACCACCCCAGGAAAGGCGGAACCCGCAATCGAAGGCACCGCACGCAGGATCGCGTAGAAGGGTGTGAAGTACCAGACCGGCGCGATATGTTCCGGTGTCTTCAGCGGGTTGGCCGGCTCAAAATTGGGGTGCTCGATAAAATAGCCACCCATCTCCGGCGCAAAGAAGACCGCTGCAGCAAACAGAAAAAGGAAACCGGCCACACCGGCGATATCCTTTACCGAATAGTAGGGATGGAAGGGGATGCCGTCAGCAGGCGCATTGTCGTCCCAACGGTTACCCTTAGGTCCCTTCTTGATCTCGATACCATCCGGGTTGTTCGACCCAACTTTGTGCAAAGCGATGATGTGAACGAATACCAATGCAGCCAGCACGAAAGGCACCAGGAAGTGGAGTGCGAAGAAGCGATTCAGGGTAGCATCAGAGATGACATAGTCTCCACGTACCCAGACACCCAGATCAGGACCAATCACTGGCACTGCGGAGAACAGGTTGACGATTACTTGTGCTCCCCAGTAGGACATCTGCCCCCAAGGCAGCAGATAGCCGAAAAAGGCAGTGGCCATCATTGCCAAATAGATAATGACACCGATAATCCACAGCAGCTCACGAGGTTTACGGTAGGAGCCGTACATCAGACCACGGAACATGTGAAGATAGATCACAATAAAGAAGGCGGAAGCACCCGTGGAGTGCATATATCGGATCAGCCAACCCCAATCCACGTCCCGCATGATGTACTCAACAGAGCCAAACGCCAGTTCAGCATCAGGCTTGTAACTCATTGCCAGCCAGACGCCTGTCAGTATTTGAATCACCAACACCAACATCGCCAGAGAACCCATGAAATACCAGAAGTTGAAGTTCTTCGGCGCGTAGTATTCGGCCAGATGCTCGTTCCAGACCTTGGTCATCGGATAACGATCATCAATCCAGCCCATAAAATTTTTCATCATACTCATCAGGCTGCTCCTCCATCGGCACCAATCAGGATCTTAGTGTCGGAGAGATACTGGTAGGGGGGGATTTCCAGGTTCGTAGGTGCGGGCACACCCGCGTACACTCGGCCGGCCAGGTCAAAGCGGGAGCCATGGCAGGGGCAGAAGAATCCACCTTTCCAGTCAGCGCCCAGATCAGCCGGAGCCACTTCAGGACGATAGGTGGGTGAACAACCCAGATGTGTGCAAATGCCGACAGCCACCAGATATTTTTCCTTGATGGCCCGAGTCGGATTTTTGCAGTATTCAGGCTGCTGACTCGTCTGGTCAGAAGCGGGGTCGGCCAATTGATCGTCAAGCGATAAAAGATCGCTAAGATTCTGCTCAGTACGATTGACGATCCAGACCGGTTTGCCACGCCATTTGACACGCATCAACTGACCCGGTTCGAGCTTACCGATGTCAGCCTCGACTGGTGCGCCCGCTGCCTTTGCCTTTTCACTGGGGGCCCAAGCCGCCAGGAACGGGTAGATCACGAAACCGGCGCCAACTGCTCCGACCGCACTGGTAGCAAGCGTTAGGGTACGCCGCTTTTTTAAATCAACGCCATCTGCGCTCATACATGGACTCCCCAGGTGCTGAATAAGCTGGTTCGGGCCTGAATGGTCCTTGCTCAGCCCTTCTATTCAGGACATTAGAATATAGTTAATAAGCCATAAAAACTAACCGAACATTTTCCATAATGCAGCTTGATAGGTCAAGGAGGATTCATAAAGTGATGGCCATTTATATAGTGTATGAAGGCCATGTCACGAGATAGACTGGGGATTCGCTATTCAGATCTACGCCTGATGGCACTTTTTCTGGTTATGGTCCCAAAAAGAAACATAAGAACCACTTCTATTTTGAAAATCAAAAAAGCCAAGGATACAACCCTCTACCAACACCATAGTATGTGGAGGCTGCTGACAAGTTACACTGGGTTATCGATATCAACAAAACGGTATTCCAGGGTAAACCTTTCCGCTAAATGCTGACCTAGAGCCTGCACACCATAACGTTCAGTTGCATGATGTCCTGCCGCGTAATAGTGAATCCCCAACTCCCTTGACAGATGTACTGTCGGTTCCGATATTTCACCTGAGATATAGGCATCCAACCCTAAATCGTAAGCTTCCTGTAGGTAACCTTGTGCAGCACCCGTGCACCAACCTATACGCATCAAACGCTGTTGATTCGGTGCAACATGCAGTGGCTCTCTGGCTAAGCAATCACCGAGAAGCCGTCCAAGATCATCAGCGGTTACAGGATCGGGTAAAGTAGACTGCCAGATCAGTGGATGACCCAATGCCGGTGCAGCAGTCGGCTGAAATCCCAGTTGCTCTGCAAACTGTCTGTTATTGCCATACACTGCGTGGGCATCCAGGGGTAAATGGTATGACAATAATCCAGTACGCTGCCTGAAAAGCGCCCCGACCCTTTTACCCTTAATGCCCCGTAATGACTCCAATTCCCCCTTCCAAAAATAGCCATGATGTACCAGCAAGGCATCTGCACCCCAACGCTCCGCCTCTTCAATCAGTGCCTGGCAGGCAGTGACACCCACCATCAATTTGTGTACCTGTTCCGTAGCCTCTATTTGCAGGCCATTTGGACAGTAATCGTCAAAGTCATCAATTGACAATAACTCATTACAATAGGATTCGAGCGATAGTAGATCAATCATGCTATGTTTGCCTTAAAAATGGTTCCCTTGTTTTGAGGCATTGACGGGCCTCTGGTTGGTACAGTTATACGTTACACCACACTTGAATACTCAATCCAATGCGTATGCGAAAACTACTTTCATTGTTACTTACAGCTTTAACCGCCGGATTGGCAGGGGCATTCGTTGTTCTCTTCATGGCACCTGACCTGATGCGAATGCCGGATTCTGACCGTCAAACAAAAGCACCTGTGCCAACTATTACCCTACCTCGCCAAAGTGGACCTTTCTCCTATGCAGACGCAGTGGAGAGGGCGGCATCATCGGTAGTCAATATTTTTACTGCCAAGATCACCACCGAATCGCAAGCAATGCAATTCAGGGATCCCCTGCTGCAGCACCTGTTTGGAAATATACTGCCTGAAAAGACGCGCCAACGCCTCGATACCAGTCTCGGATCTGGGGTCATCATCTCTGAGGATGGCTACCTGCTGACCAATCACCATGTGATTGAAGGGGCAGACAAGATCAAAGTCGTGCTTGCCAATGGCCAGAGCGTGAGTGTCAGCGTGGTGGGCAGTGACGCAGAATCGGATGTTGCGGTACTGAAGATCGATAGCGACAGTAAGCTGCAAGCCATTCCGATCGACGACTCCAGCGACCAACAGGTAGGTGACGTGGTGCTGGCGATCGGCAATCCTTTTGGTGTCGGCCAGACTGTCACGATGGGCATTATCAGCGCCACCGGTCGATCCCACTTGGGCATCAATACTTTTGAGAACTTTATTCAGACCGATGCCGCTATCAATCCAGGTAATTCGGGAGGCGCCTTGGTGAATGCCGATGGGGAACTGATCGGCATCAATACTGCCATTTTCTCCAAAACCGGAGGCTCCCACGGTATCGGCTTTGCCATCCCGTTTGATCTGGCTAAAGGTATCATGCAACAGTTGATCAGCAACGGATATGTGGTCAGGGGCTGGTTAGGCATTCATGGGCAAAATGTGACCGATAAACTGGCAGAGGCATTTGGATTACATAATGAAGAGGGCATCCTGGTAACCGGTGTGATGGAAGATGGACCAGCAAGCAAAGCTGGGTTACGACCAGGTGATGTTATTACAACCATCAATGAAACCAGCATCGATAATTCACAGCAGTTGATGCAACTCATCGCCAGCCAACCACCAGGCACCCAATTGACTGTCGGTGGCTGGCGTGGCAGCGATCAGGTTAATTTCGAGACAATCTCCGGAGAGCGTCCAGCCCTCGATAAGTAACAATCTATAACTATTAATCATCAAGACAGTGCTTAGGATGACTATACTGAGAGTACAAGGATTGCCGGTAACTATTCAGATCAGCCCCAGAAAAAAAGCGGTTTCCGGGTGTTGACCAAAGGGAAGAGTCTGACTGCTCCCCTCTGGAAACCCTAAAGCTAAGGAATAACCACTCAACAGCCCCACAAGAATGGAGTTGCTGACTAGTTACTGTTTTTCTACACAGCACTTACTCGGGGGATAGCATAGCGATGAAACACGCCGAAGAGATCGAAAGGATCATCGACACTGTCGGCAAGACGCTTGAGACACCACTCTCGCCGACACAGAGAAGCCGTCTGCATCAAGCATTGATCAAATCCCTTGATGAGACACCCAATGGTGGCAATAAGCCTCAAAACAAGCAGGTCACCATTCTGCTCTCCGACCTGCGCGGCTTTACTGCACTGACAGAGCGTTACCCGCCTAACACGATTATCAAGATCCTCAATTTCTATTTTTCACGCATGTGCGAAATTATTTTTCGTTTCGGTGGTAGCATCGATAAATTCATGGGGGACTCAATCATGGCATTGTTCGGCCTTACAGAACAAAAAAAGGACGATCTGGAGAGAGCCATTGCCTGCTCGGTGGAGATGCAACGCGCAATGCTTGAAATCAACTCCGAGAATAGCAAGCAGGGCTATCCGCGGCTTTTTATGGGTATTGGTATCAATACCGGTGCGGTTGTAGCAGGACACCTGGGCTCCGAACTCCATCATGAATATACGGTCATTGGAGACGAGGTCAATCTCGCATCGCGGATAGAGGCTTACAGTCTGCGCGGTCAAATTCTGCTGAGCGATCGCTCCCGCACGCTCGCTGATGACTACATAGAGGTTGGAGAGCCCAATCAGGTCTTGGTGAAAGGTAAACAGGTACCGGTCACTCTCTACGAATTACTCTCTACCAGCCGACCACGCTATCTGGAAGTGCCCAGGGTGGAATCACGACGCAGCCCACGCATAGAGGTCGATTTCCCGATATCTTTTCAGCCATTAGAGAATAAAGCGGTCTCGACCCAGAGCTATGCCGGAAGAGCGATCGATCTTAGCTATAATGGTCTGCAGGCCCATCTACCGGTAAAGCTTCAACTCCTCTCCGATATCCGTATCACCCTCTATACCTCGCTCATGAGCGAACAGAGCAGCCATATCTACGCAAAAATCCTCGATTGTGAAAAACAGCAGGATAGCTGGCTGAGCCGCATGGAATTTACCGGAATCGATGATGCGGGTCAGGCTGCGATAAAGACCTATATCGACCAGGCGGTGGGACGCCGTTGATACCGCTATGACTCGATAAATCCCCTTGATTAAGACCCGATATGGAAAAGATTTGTCCGATATCACTATAAAAACTCCCGTTTTCCTCTCGATTTCGTTATCATTTTTCGTCTTTTTCATTTGTTTAACCACAGATCGCTAGAACGGCCACCCAGGAACACCATGGATAAACTGATCATTCGAGGGGGGACCCCCCTGTCAGGCGAAGTGCGAATCGCCGGCGCCAAGAACGCCGCCCTGCCGATTCTGGCTGCCACTTTGCTATCTGATGGCCCTATGCGTGTGGGCAATGTCCCCCATCTACATGACATCACCACCACCATGGAGCTTCTTGGAGGGATGGGTGTCTCCCTGATGGTCGACGAAAAAATGGGTATAGAGGTTGATTCAAACACGATCAAGGAATTCAATGCCCCCTACGAATTAGTAAAAACGATGCGTGCATCTATCCTGGTTTTAGGACCGATGCTGGCCCGCTTCGGGCGTGCTGACGTCTCGCTTCCAGGTGGTTGTGCGATTGGCTCACGCCCTGTCAATCTCCATATTGAGGGTCTGCGGGCGATGGGAGCCGATATCGATGTTGAAAACGGCTATATCCGCTCCCGCTGTAAAAGACTGCACGGTGCACGGATTGTGATGGATATAGTTACCGTGACCGGTACAGAGAACCTGATGATGGCCGCCGCCCTTGCCAAGGGTACAAGCCTGATTGAAAATGCAGCACGCGAACCCGAAGTAGTAGACTTGGCCGAATGTCTCAACCATATGGGTGCAAAAATCACGGGAGCAGGGACACCGAACATCTGTATCGAGGGTGTCGATAGTTTGAAAGGAACAGAGTACGAGGTCCTACCAGACCGCATCGAAACCGGTACATTCCTGGTTGCTGCAGCGATTACCCAGGGCAGCATCAAAATACGTGACACCCGACCTGAACTGGTCGATTCAGTGCTGCAGAAACTCCGTGAGGCGGGTGCTATTATCGATATCGGTGAAGACTGGATAAGCCTTGATATGCAGGGCAAGCGCCCAAAAGCCGTCGATGTCTATACGGCCCCTTATCCGGCATTTCCTACTGATATGCAGGCTCAATTTACTGCCCTGAATTCTGTTGCCGAGGGTGTTGGTATCGTCACAGAAACCATATTTGAAAACCGTTTCATGCATGTGCAGGAGCTGCAACGCATGGGTGCCCAGATCAAGCTTGAAGGTAACACTGCAATCTGCAACGGTGCTAACAACCTGACAGGGGCTCCGGTCATGGCGACCGATCTACGCGCCTCGGCCAGCCTGGTATTGGCTGGGCTGGTGGCTGACGGTGAAACCCTGGTCGACCGTATCTACCATATCGATCGTGGTTACGAGAATATCGAGGAGAAACTGGCGGGGCTCGGTAGCGAAATTCGTCGTCTACCGGGTTAGTGCCCATCATTTGTTATCCTTACACATCCTAAATCGTGCGAAATACAAACTGTCCTATGAAATTTGATGCACCCATTACTATTGCGCTTTCCAAAGGGCGTATCTTTGAGCAGAGTCTGCCATTGTTGGCCCACGCCGGCATCGAACCTGCAGATGACCCCGAGACCAGCCGAAAACTGATCCTCGATACCAATCATGAGCAGGTGAAACTGGTCATTATCCGGGCAACGGATGTACCCACCTATGTCCAGTATGGTGCGGCCGACCTCGGTATAGCCGGTAAGGATGTGCTGTTGGAACAGGGAGGGGAAGGGCTCTATGAACCACTTGATCTTAAGATTGCCCGTTGTCGGATGATGACTGCAGGTTATCCAAACACCATCGAAACCAAAGGGCGCTTACGGGTTGCCACCAAATATGTAAAGAGTGCTCAACGTTTTTTTGCAGAGAAAGGTGAGCAGGTTGAGATTATCAAACTCTACGGCTCCATGGAGTTGGCGCCCATCGTTGGATTAGCCGATTTAATCGTCGATCTGGTAGAGAGCGGCAATACGCTGAAAGCCAATGGCCTGGTCCCCCTAGAACACATAGCCGATATCAGCTCCCGCCTGGTGGTTAACAAGGCCTCTTGGAAAATAAAACACAACTTGGTGATGCAGCTTATCAACGCCTTTCGTGAAGCGGTCAATCAACCTACCACCTGAATACCCGAACCAACATGAGCGAACTACGCCAACTATCAACGAACAACAGCAATTTCCAGCAACAACTCGACAAACTGCTTGCCTGGGAATCGGTTTCGGATACGACTGTCAACGATACAGTCAATCAGATCATTCACGCGATTCGAATCAAGGGCGATAGTGCCCTGGTCGATTTTACCAACCGTTTTGATCGTTGGCAGGCGGATAGTGCAGCTGATCTGGAGATCCCTCTGAATCGTCTTGAGCAAGCCTGGCATGCAATTCCAGCCAGCCAACAGGAGGCCCTGAAGGTATCTGCCAATCGAGTACGTGCCTACGCAGAGCGTCAGACCATGGAATCCTGGTCATACACCGAACCGGATGGCACCTTGCTGGGACAGCAAGTGACACCGCTCGACAGAGTCGGTCTCTATGTACCCGGTGGCAAGGCAGCTTATCCCTCCTCGGTATTGATGAATGCCATCCCCGCCAAGGTGGCCGGCGTGGCTGAACTGATCATGGTCGTTCCCACACCGGATGGCGAACTCAACGAGCTGGTGCTGGCCGCTGCACATGTGTCAGGGGTTGATAGAGTATTTGCTGTCGGTGGTGCCCAAGCTGTAGCTGCTTTGGCTTATGGGACAGAAAGCATACCACCGGTAGATAAGGTCGTAGGACCCGGTAACATCTATGTAGCCACTGCCAAGCGGGCAGTGTTCGGGCAGGTTGGTATCGACATGGTGGCAGGACCTTCCGAAATCCTGATTATCTGTGATGGGGAGACCGATCCCGATTGGATCGCTATGGATCTCTTCTCCCAGGCGGAACACGACGAAGATGCACAATCGATTTTACTTTCTCCTGATACAGGCTTCATCAGTAAAGTTAACGCCAGTATCGAAAAATTGCTACCGGGCATGGAACGCCAGGAGATCATTGCTACTGCGCTGCAAGAGCGTGGCGCACTGATCCATGTGAAGGATATGGATGAGGCCGTTGAGGTAGCCAATCACATTGCCCCGGAACATCTTGAACTCTCCGTAGCAGATCCCCTGACGTTGGCCAAACGCATCCGACATGCAGGTGCCATCTTCATGGGTAGATATACTGCTGAAGCAATGGGAGACTATTGTGCAGGCCCTAACCACGTGTTACCGACTTCACGGACTGCGCGGTTCTCATCACCCTTGGGTGTGTATGATTTCCAGAAGCGCTCCAGCTTGATCATGGCTTCAGCGGAAGGAGCTGACGCCCTGGCGAAAACCTCTTCAGTGATGGCGCGTGGAGAGGGACTGACCGCCCATGCCCGGTCGGCGGAGTACCGGTTTAAATCTAATAAGGGCTAGCATTCACTGTGGCCGGCATGGTGCGGCAAGGCCGCACCCTTCATCTGCTTATAGCTGACACCTGTCCTGAAATGGATTTTATGTATCACTAGCTTAAAGCCTCACTTAGGATCATCCGCATGAGCCGTTACTGGAGTCCAATAATCAGTCAGCTCTCACCCTACATTCCGGGTGAACAGCCAAAGGTCGACAACTTGGTCAAGCTGAACACAAACGAGAATCCCTATGGCCCTTCGCCCCGTGTTATTGAGGCAATCAGAGGTAGAGCAGATGATAATCTGCGACTCTATCCTGAACCCACCTCCAAGGGTTTACGCGAGACCGTTGCGGACTACTACGGCCTGACACCGGAGCAGGTATTTATCGGTAATGGTTCAGACGAGGTATTGGCACATACCTTCTTTGCATTTTTTCAACAATCCCGGCCACTGTTGTTTCCGGATATCACCTACAGCTTCTACCCTGTCTATTGCAGCCTGTATGGTATTGACTACCGGACTGTTCCCCTCGAGGAAGATTTCTCAGTCAACCTCGGTCCCTATACCCAAACCAATGGGGGGATCATTTTTCCCAACCCGAATGCACCCACCGGATGCCTGCTGTCACTGGACAAGATTGAGCAGCTGCTCACCCAAAATAGTGATTCGGTTGTGGTCATCGATGAGGCCTATATCGATTTTGGCGGCGACAGCGCTGTAAAGCTGGTGGATAACTACCCCAATCTTTTAGTGATCCAGACACTCTCGAAATCCCGTTCACTGGCAGGATTACGCATTGGACTTGCCATGGGGAGCCGGGATTTGATCGATGGCCTGGTGCGTGTCAAGGATAGCTTCAACTCCTATCCGATTGATCGACTCGCCGAAGCCGCGGCAGTCGCCTCCTTTGAAGATGACAGCTACTTCAAAAAGGTCTGCCAGCAGGTGATAGAATCCCGTGAACAACTCAATGCCGAACTGCAGGCATTAGGATTTCAGGTACTGCCCTCTGCAGCCAATTTTGTGTTTGCACATCACCCGAAACTGGATGCGCTGACAATAGCAGCCAAGCTACGTAGTGAGGGGGTGATCGTACGCCACTTCAAACAACCCAGAGTCGATCACTATCTGCGTATCACGATTGGCACGCCTAAGCATATTGAGCGTCTCATGGAGGTGCTCAAGCGAATCATTTAACCTAGAATCCGCAGTTGAACATGGGTTTGAGGGAAATCCATAATTTGGTTTGTCATATCATTAACTTACACCAGATTTCAGCGGTCAACTGTGGAATCTAGGTTTCAGACCTAACCCAACATTTTATCCGGGCTAGACCTCCGCCAACAAACGGTCAATCATCGAAGTTGCCTGCCCCAGATAACCGCTACCAAACAGATTCAGATGATTCAGGATATGGTAGAGGTTATAGAGGGTCTTACGGGTTGAGTAGCCTGGTGACAAGGGCCAACTCTCCTGGTAGGCATCATAGAAGCGACGACCGAATCCACCAAAAAGCTCTGTCATGGCCAGATCCGTCTCCCGATCACCGTAGTAGACGGCCGGATCGAAGATGACCGGTTTGCCCTCCATATCGTAGGCCAGGTTCCCTCCCCACAGATCACCATGTAGCAACGAAGACTCAGGCTGGTGATCGATCAGTACATGAAATTGTTCCAGCAACCGCTCTCCCCGACGTTGCAAACTGCCACGATATCCGTTGTCTTCAGCCAAATGTAATTGAAACCCCAGGCGGTGCTCCCGCCAAAAGTCGACCCAACTATCTCGTTTTTGATTGTGTTGATGGGTGGAGCCAATGGTGTTGTCTCGATACCATCCAAAAATTGACTGGCAGGTGCGATGCATCGCGGCCAATTGCCGTCCAGCCAATTCGCTGTCACCACGACCGGCATGCCCCATCTCTATAAATTCGATGACCAGATAGGATTGCTCATTACTCAATCCACAACAGAGCGGTTCCGGCACTCTCATCGTCTCCGTATCAGCTATCTCTCGAAGTCCGTCGGATTCTGCATCGAACATATCCAGCAACGCAGCACCGTTAAGCTTAACGAAATAGGTCCGCTCGCCATCAGTCAGGCGCATCCCCGTATTGATACAGCCACCACCCACCAGTCGAGGCTCCAGAGGATTGAACAACTCCCCCGTAGTCTCTGTAATATGCTGTGCAATAATCTCCCAATGGGTCATAAAGGTGCCTCCTCCCCGATCACTAACCAGGCTTTAGAGTAGCAACTCTTGGTAAGGCCACTCCACTTTTTTACCACCAGGATTGCATGTTTCGATGCCTAGCAAAAACCCAACTGATTTAGATGGGTAAATTGCGTATAAATGCATGACTGAGTGTCTCATTCATACCACAGCTCTGGTTAACGCCCGGTAGAGTCGTGTTTTATACGACGTAAGCGGTTACTGACACTCAAAGCCGTGTCTTATACACACACCATTCAGTGCTGCATCACAACATCCTGGTTACAGGGTCTGCAGCCACATTAGAAGAAAACGATATACTATAAGTGCTTGTTAAATATGCAATTAGATAAACTGGCGAAAAATTAGTCAAATTAATAAGAATCCAGCAATCATAAGGCTTTGGGCCCGATATTCGAAAACTACTCACAAAGTTATCCACAGATGTTGTGGACAAATAATAATCTCTGTACTCGTCAACCAGTTAGAGAAAAGCACACCTCATTTAGGTGCTCATGATACAGTCTCAACATGGCTTCGGACCCCATCCTTCAGATTGCTCTCGCTGGCCCTTTGCGGACCCTTTTTGACTACCTTCCACCCAAGGACTCGTCACACCACCCTATCGTAGGCTGTCGCTTTCAAATCCCCTTTGGGCGCAGCAGCCGAACCGGCATTCTCGTTGCCATAAAGAGACGAAGCGACATCTCGACAAGCCGCCTTAAACGAGCCCTGATGCAACTCGATGCAATACCCCTCCTGGATGTGCCTGACCTCCGCTTACTACACTGGGCAGCAGGCTATTATCAACACCCCCTGGGTGATGTCATCTTCCATGCCTTGCCTGGGAATCTGAGGAAAGGCCGTTCACTTTCAACTATCAAGCCTAGCGGCCTGTGTTTGACTGCTAAGGGTAAGCATGTGAGCCTCGAAACACTCAGCCGCGCCCCAAAACAGCTTGCCCTCATCCAGGCACTCTCTGAGGTCCCCGGTGGTGTGGAAAAATCAATCCTCCGAGAACGCTATGGCATATCCCCTGCTGTCATTCGATCCCTGCTTGAAAAAGAGTGGATTGAACCCTGCCAGGTTCAAGAGAGTAATCAGACAGTTGAAACATCAGCAGACAAGATCAGTCTCAATCCTGAACAACAAAATGCTGTTAACCAGGTACGCCAGCATCTTGGAAAATTTAAACCCTTTCTACTACACGGTGTTACAGGCAGCGGTAAAACCGAGGTCTATCTACGTCTGCTGGAAGCCGTCGTAGCACGCCACCAACAAGCGTTGGTGCTGGTACCTGAAATTGGTCTTACCCCGCAGCTACTACAACGTTTCAGAGAAACAATGGGATCAAGCGTGGCCGTATTGCACTCTGCCCTTTCAGATGGTGAACGTGAACGCGTTTGGCAGGCTGTACGTCGGTCTGAGAAGCCCATCCTGGTTGGAACCCGTTCTGCTGTTTTCACCCCCATGCCTAATCTTGGGTTGATTATCGTCGATGAGGAACACGACCTCTCCTACAAACAACAGGAGGGCTTTCGTTACTCTGCCAGAGACCTCTCTTTGGTGCGTGGTCAACAGTACAAATGCCCTGTTATCCTTGGCTCCGCAACACCTTCCCTCGAGTCGATACACAATGCCGATAACGGACGCTATACGCAGCTGAGTCTGCCACAACGGGTGGCGAATGCACGGATGCCACAACTCAATCTGCTGGATATTCGTAGTGTTCACCTTGAGGGTGGACTCTCACCCGCATTAATCAAGCAACTTAAGCAGACACTAGCCTCGGGGGAACAGGCCTTACTATTCCTGAACCGACGCGGTTATGCACCGATGCTCACCTGTCATGCCTGCGGTTGGTTAACCGACTGTCCACGTTGTGACGCTCGTATGACCCACCACCGACAACAACAGGTGCTGTGGTGCCACCATTGCGGTCACCAGCGCCGGGTGCCAGACAACTGCCCCAGTTGCGGTAGTCCTGACCTGCGTCCTCTGGGACAGGGAACTGAACGCATAGAAGAGTCTCTACTTCACAGCTTTCCCAACACACCCCTCGCTCGAATCGATCGCGACTCCACCAGCCGCAAAGGGGTCCTTGAAAAGCTATTGAAACAGATCAAGGCCGGGCAATTCCCTCTATTGTTGGGAACCCAGATGCTGGCTAAGGGTCACCATTTCCCCTTGGTCACTCTGGTAGCTATCCTGGATGTCGATCATGGATTGTTCGGTGCCGACTTTCGTGCCTCTGAACGTATGGCGCAACTGGTCCTGCAAGTGGCAGGCAGAGCCGGTAGAGCAGAGCGACCCGGTAAGGTGTTGATACAGACACGCCACCCTGACCACCCCCTGATGCAGCTTCTGACGAGCAAGGGATATGAAGCCTTTGCCAGTGAGGCACTGGAGGAGAGGAGAATGGCAACATTCCCACCCTACTCTCACCAAGTATTACTCAGGGCGGAATCGACCAAATCTTCAGACCCGGAGGCATTTCTCACCCAGGCAATAGAGGTTGGCAGACAGCTATCCGGGGCCAATGTACTTGAGTTTTGGGGACCGGTACCAGCCCCCATGGAACGTAGAGCCGGAAAGACCCGGGCTCACCTGCTGATTCAGTCAGCACAACGACAACCTCTACACCTTTGGCTGGCAAAATGGATTCCTGTAATCACTGAATTACCTGCTTCACGACGGGTACGATGGTCACTCGATGTGGATCCGCAGGAGATGCTGTGAGGCTAGAGGGATTGGCTTGAGCTGATCTGTCCCCTGTGGACCACTAGCCTCTATTGTTGTATCAAGAGATCTCCGGAAAACACGCTAAGAAACCCATCCTCGCTCCTGTCGAAATCAGAGTCTATGGATGACATGAAGAGAACCCACGCCGCTCCCTTATCGGCTCCACCGCTATCGTCAAGGCTGGCACCCACTGCGATGTCGGTAAGATCATCACCATCGAGATCACCGATACTGGCAATGGCACCGCCAAAATGGTCACCATCATCAAGGCTGCCATCAAATTTACCCTCTGTATCGGATATCTTAGAGGATGAAACAACCTCACCGTTACTTTCCATAAAGAGGATCCAGATCGCGCCCCGGTCATCACCACCATCGTCACTCAGCTTTGCACCAACGGCAAGATCGTTGTTGCCATCGTCATTGATATCACCGACATTGGCAATCGAACATCCGAACTGGTCCCTGTCATTCAGTTGTCCTTCGAACGCCCCGCGGGTTTGAGATATTCTTTCCATCGAATCGACCGTGCCATCACTATTCAGGAATAGAATCCAAACAGCACCCCGATCGGTTCCCCCATCATCGTCTCCACTCACTCCTACCGCTAGGTCGATGACGCCATCGCCATCAAGGTCACCGATTGCAGTAACGGCACTCCCGAAGTGATCGCCGTTGTCTGGATCACGATCGAGGTTACCTTCGTCAGAGGATATTTTTTGAGACGAGCTAACAGTGCCGTCGGTATTCATGAAGAGTATCCAGACTGCCCCTCGATCGGTCCCACCATCATCATCATTTGGCATACCGACAGCGAGATCCATGACGCCATCGTTATTCAGATCACCGATACCGGCCACAGCACGACCGAACTGATCGTCAGAATCCAGATTCCCTGTAAATCCACCCGCATCGTTTGAAATCTTTTGTTCCAACTGAACGGTACCATCACCATTGAGAAACAGGATCCAGATTGCACCCCGGTCGGTTCCACCATCATCATCCAGTGGTGTACCCACGGCAATATCCAAAAATCCATCACTGTTCAGATCACCCAGTGTGGCGATTGCACTACCGAACTGGTCGTCATTATCCAGTTCCCCACTAAACCCACCTTCGCTATCGGATATTTTTTGATGGATATCCACCCGTCCATCATCATCCATTAACAGGATCCATACAGCTCCCCGATTTTGCCCATTGTTATCATCGAAAGGCGCACCTACGGCAAGGTCAGTGACACCATCAACCTCCAGGTCGCCGATATTGATGATGGCACTACCAAACTGATCACCCACATCCAGGTTGCCATCAAAATTACCACTTGTATCAGATATCTTTTGTTCTGAATCAACATCAGTTGAAAATGTTTGGGTACATCCTGAGACCACCAATAGTAGCCACAGAACCAGCACTAAACGGAGAGGAGAAGGCAGACGTTGCATGGGTATATAACCTAAAATAAATCCATTATTCAGTAGTATATCTAGCCGTTGCGAGGTTGCCAGGGTAGCTCTTGTCAGATATAAGATAGTCACCTGTCAGCAACAGACACCTAAATGATAACAGTATAGATAGCATATCGCTTGCAGGACACGGGGTAGATACTGATTTCAGCTAGTGTATCGATAGCGCCATCATCAAACTCAAATGCCTGCTGAATCCCTTTTGGCATTATACCGGTTACTCATGTAAGCCACTTCTTTCACTCCAGTTGTGCTCAATCGATTGGGTCTACTTTGACTAATTACTAACCCGAACGTAGGTTAATAAGATCTGATACTATCTGTTGTATCGAACGTTGAATTTAAAAAAATGAACCTACAGAAAGCTGAACAGGCAATTGTTAATGCTATCTATGCGGCAATGGCTTGGCTGATCCTCGATTTGGGACTGCTGTTCCAGCAGTATGGGAGCCAGACATTATCCATTCTCGCCTCTCATCCTGAGATGACTGCTGGTGCGATAATCACAATCGCCTGCATTGCAGGGCTGATTTATAAATCCCGCTTTGCCGCCATGGTACTTTTCCTGCTGTTATTGTTGCCCATGCTTATACGTACTGTGCAGGGTATGTTTCCCTCTACTATGATGATGGTTTTTTTTATAATTTTGCTCTATTTTTTTTTCACGGGCATTTTAGGCACCATCCGTTATCATTATCTGAAATCATTAGAGCAAGATACAAACGAACAGGATTGACTGTTCCATTGCCCGGCAACAGCAAAATCAGGCCATCATCTCTATATCTTCAGCAAAAAGGGGTATTGGTTATCACCAGGGAGCGAATGAATTCATATAGGACATTGGGCGCCCAACATTCTCGTTCATACCTCTCACGTCACGGCTCATCAATCCCGTATTGACGGTCATTGCCTTCATCGATTGATTCATCTCTGAAATTGTATGTAGCAAGGGCGGTAATATATCCAGTTTTGTGGAGATAGCTCCCATATCATCCTTCATGGTCAAAATCGATGTATCCATACTATGGATATGTGTCTGCATATCTCTTACCTCTGATGTCATGGACTCGACACTGATGGTCAGCCTGGATATGTTCTCCGCCATCAATGCCAGATTACGTTCCATTTTGGGATCCACGTTGCGTGCCAGTTCGTGGACGTCAGCTGTCAGACTATAGATTAGCCAGAAACCGGAGAGGCCCAGTATGCCAAACACAATAATTGCCGGATAGACCATTCTCTCCCAGCGTTTTGCACTCGCTTCGAAAGAAGTGATAAATGGATAGACAGTCTGTTCCCAGCGTTGCGCACTGGATTCGAATGTCTGTACGAAGCTGGCCAGTACACCTTCCAGATCTGCCATGTTATCCGATGTTGCCGGCTGGCCTGCATGTTCAGGAGATGGGAGTTTCTCTCCAATATCTTTGGTCATAACACATACCCGGTTTCGGTAGCTTCCTCTCTAAATATAGAGCAAAGAAGGTCCTGATACTGCCATTATCTGCTCATCAAAGGTACCAAATGGATCGAAAGCGGATCATTGATCCTATACTCAGCTTATCTTACGGCAGAATCCGAAAGTGGCGGCTGATGGATACCTAATAGAGTCGGATGTCATTCATTGATACGATGTGAATAGTCAGGAAGCCGAAAATCTGTAGACCAGCGATCTACCTATAAGAGGTATCCAATGATACACCTCTCCCAATCAAACAGTACTTAATTGTAGTTCGAAAAACTGCTCAACTGTATCTACGGCACTGAAATCACAGACAACCCCACTCTTATCCAGTATGCTGTTGTGACGGAATGCTATAGCGCAAAACACCCGCCATAATCGAAACAATATCCTTGCCACGGTACCATTCAACGACCCTCTGAACAAATTCATATGCCTTCCATTGTCCGATCGACTTCCAAACTAAAAACTATCTTGCTCTACCTCTTGAGTAGCCAGACTGACATGCCTGCCCAACTGGCCATAAAAATTGGACCAGGCCGAGTAGGGAATAAGCGCTCGTAAAACGATTGGTTTCATTTCGTAATCGATCAAACCCTCTTCGTAGAGCCTTGCCACTTCATTGTATAGGGTCTCTAGATAGAGGCGAAACTCTTCCACGATGCTGACACTACCGACGGGACCATGCCCAGGGACAAAATGCTTCACCCCAAGACTAATTGCAACATCGCAAGCCGCAATATTTCCCTTGAATGTAGCATCATCCAATCGAGGGATACGCTTGTATAGCACATTGTCACCGAGAAACAACACTGAGTCCTGAACAACTTCTATCATTACATCCGTGTCACTGTGCGCTTTATCAGGAGCATGTATACGAAAGGTTATTCCACCGGCTTCCAATTTCGTAGTTTCCAATAGAGATACCGTTGGTATGACGGCACGTGTACCCTTAGTAAACCCCTCGGTGAGTTGCTCCATCTGACTAACCCACCGCTCTGCAGCACCGGCATGCGCCTCCATTATCATATTGGGATGCGCCATCAGCTCTACCTTTGGAAACGCCTCTACGGCAGCTTGATTTCCCAGCCAGTGATCACCATGTATGTGTGTATTGATCACATGTGTTATGGGCTTATCCGTTATGGTTTTGATCTGTTTAAGCACCATTCTTCCAACTTGAACACTAGAGCCTGGGTCAATCAAAACCACACCAGTATCTGTAACCACAAAACCCGGATTATTCATAAAACTCTGGTTTTCGACAGATGGATTACCAAGCGGACCATGAATAACGTAGGTATGTGCCGCGATCTTTTCAACAGGGTAATCACGCACACTATTTTCAGCAAAACTTGCATGAGCGGCAAATGATAAAATAAGTAGACAATATAAATGAGTATTCATCATGTTCTCCGATTCAAGCACTGGATAGATTACCCTAAAGCCCGGTTAGAATCATGAATAGTGTGTTGATGACAATCTCATACCTGAGAAATTGTTTAGGACAGAACAACATTGAGACTTCTAGTATAGTTCTCTTTTGCCATTTTTTGTTCTTAGAAAGAAAAGTTAGGTCATGTTTCAGGTAATATAAAACTTAGAAGCAGTAAATACACTTACATTTCATATTAAACTTGCTACCTTAGCATTAATCATTTTAAGATCTTCATGCCTTACATCCTTCCCGGTTACCAGAAATATCACATGACCACCGATATTCTTGCCATGCCCTCCGATGCGTTCCAGAGCACGCAATGCAAGCACTATATCCACAACCTGACCCACATTGCGTGAGTCTTCCATAATAAATGTAGAGAGCCGGCGCAATGCACTCCTAAACTCTTTATACAACCTTTCATCCAGCTTGATGACATTTAATGCAACAGTAAGATCAAGTTCCGTATATGCTTGTAAACTCATACTCAACATCTCATCAACAAACTCAGCCATCTCATAGATATCGTGTAATATTTCATTACTGGGTGGCGCCTTACCATTGTCATAAAAATGAATTGTTAGGTTTGCTATTTTTCTCACTTCATCACCCACCCGTTCCAGATCGATGATAACTTTTTGTACCGTCAGGATGTCACGCAAGTCCCTCGCCACCGGTTGACGCTTTGCTATCAAACGGATGATCTCTTCATCAGCCTTAACATCAATATTATTGAGTTCCCGATCCCGGTCGATGACTAATCCGGCCTGCTTGGTATCCTCATCCTTCAGCGTCTGAACCGCTCGTCGCAGCTGATCCAAACCCCGCTTACCCAACTCGATAACAAGTTGATTGATCTTATTCAGCTCCTCATTGTAAGCCTTGACAGTATGCCCACCAGTCATCTCATTCATATTACTCACTCTCAACCGAAACGGCCGGTTATGTAGTCTTCAGTTAATTTATGTGCCGGGGCGGTAAAGATCTGTTCAGTCTCACCAACCTCGATCAATTTACCCAAGTGAAAATAGGCAGTTCTTTGACTAACCCGTGCTGCCTGTTGCATGGAATGGGTAACGATTGCGATGGTGTAATTCTCCCGCAACTCATCAATCAACTCTTCAATCTTGGCTGTGGCGATAGGGTCAAGAGCTGAACAGGGCTCATCCATAAGAATGACTTCAGGACTTACCGCAATTGCACGCGCAATACATAAACGCTGTTGCTGTCCACCAGAAAGCCCGGTTCCGGGTTGGTCCAACCGATCCTTTACTTCCTCCCAAAGACCAGCCTTAAGGAGCGATTTCTCAACAATCTCATTAAGATGCTGATCACTGTCGCTCAATCCATGGATGCGAGGTCCATAGGCAACATTGTCAAAGATGGATTTTGGGAATGGATTAGGTTTCTGGAACACCATACCTACACTGGCACGTAGCGGAACCACGTCCAGACCGCTGTCATAGATATCCTGGCCATCCATTATTATTTGGCCGGTTACAAAACAGATATCAATCGTGTCATTCATCCGATTAAGGCAGCGTAGGAAGGTAGACTTACCACATCCCGAAGGTCCTATTATAGAGATGACTTGATTCTTGCCAATATCGAGGCTGACATCAAAAATTGCTTGCTTATCACCATAGAAAACATCTACGTTTCTACAAGTCACGCGGGGATCATCAACGCTGATCTCCCCTACCGTTTCACTGCCATGATTCTCTCTCACCAGAGACATATCAATCTCAGCATCAATCGCTGGATCAAACTGTTTGGTAACAGCACCATTTTGATTTACTAGCTCTTCCACTCGTTACCTCGCTTACGCCGGTTTACCAACGTCGCTCAAACTTCTTTCTCACCCAGACGGCCAATAGATTCATGTTTATAAGGAAGACCAACAGCACCATGATTGCTGCGGATGTACGTTCGAAAAAGGCCCTCTCCGGGCTGTCCGCCCAGAGATAGATTTGCACCGGCAAGACCGCTGACGGGTCAAAAGGCCCACCGGGTATGTCCACAATAAAAGCCACCATGCCGATCATCAGCAATGGCGCTGGTATGCCTCACCATAGCGCGGTCTGCATACCATAGTAGGAGGGGAGCGAGTGAAGATATCTCACCCTGCCACTCACCAAGTTCAGTGAGCGTCTTCGACCTAGGTAATAGGCCAGTGTCATGAGACACAATAATACGATAATCAGTGTCAAAAATTGCATTATACGATCCAGGCAAAAATGGCTGCCTTGAAAAAGGCAGCCGCTATATGCCGATTAAAGATGAACTACTTGAGTGTCAGTCTACGCATCGAATCGACGTTACTCTTGAAGATCTTGCGCTCTTCAACTGGCATCGGGATCAAACCCTTGTCAGCCAGATAGCCCTCATCACCCCAAGCCTTCTCACTGGTGAATTCAGCCACAAAAGCATCGATACCCGGAATCTTACCCATGTGTGCTTTCTTTACATAAAAGAAGAGGGGACGTGAGACTGGATAGCTACCATCAGTGATCTTTTCAAATGTGGGAGATACCCCGTCAACCAGCGATCCCTGAACCTTATCGGAGTTCTGATCCAGGAAGCTGTAACCAAACACACCCAATGCACCTTTGTTGGCTTCCAGTTTCTGTACAATCAAATTATCGTTCTCACCGGCTTCAATATATTTTCCATCTTCGCGTACGGTGTGGCAGATAGACTTATACATCTTCTTGTCTTTCTTTTTCATGGCATTGATCCAGCCTACCTTCTTACAACCACTCTCCATTGCCAGTTCTGCAAAAGCATCACGGGTACCTGAAGTGGGCGGAGGACCCAGTACCTCGATAGCCATGTCAGGCAGGTTGCCGTTAACCTCCTTCCAGGTCTGATAGAGATTCGGGACCAGCTTGCCACTCTCAGGTGCTTTCGGGTCTGGAACATCCTTTGCCAGCGCCAGGAAGATATCCTTACGGGTCACAGAGAATTGTGGCGCCTTCTTGCAATTGGCAAGCGCGATACCATCGTAGCCAACCTTCACTTCGATGATCTCTTCAACGCCATTTTTCGCACATCGTTCTACTTCAGACTTCTTGATGCGGCGAGATGCATTGGTAATATCGGGATGTTCAACGCCGACTCCGGCACAAAACAGTTTCAGGCCGCCGCCGGAACCTGCCGACTCGATCTTAGGGGTTTTAAATTTAGAGGTCTTACCAAACTGTTCTGCAACCATAGTTGCGAATGGGTAAACAGTTGAGGATCCAACCACGCTGATATAATCGCGGGCGGATGCCATACCAACAAAGCCGGTCAGTGAAAGTGCGGCCGCTGCTGAAATCAGCTTATTCATACTACTGTCTCTCCTTTAAATAATCTCAGTAACCAGGACTCTGGTTTGACGTGTTGTTCAGGCGCAAAGGATAGACTTCTTAGATGAAGCGAGGATGAGAGAAATATGACTATTTAGTGACTGATCACTTGTTGGAATCTAGATATGAAAAAAACATTTCCCTGACCCAATACAAATATTTCCTCGGCACCTTAGTGGCAATGTGAGGTGCCAAGAGGCCAACGTATTTTTCAAGGAGGTGTATGGCATGACAGGGCAAGGGATGTCTGTCCGCAAATTATCCCGATGATCGAGAATAAAACTGAAGTATCAAAACCAAACTACCGACAACAATTAAAGTTTATCTGAAAACCGGTAACCCGACCCGCGTACCGTTTGAAGCAATCCCTCTTTAGCAGAAGGTTCCAACGCTTTACGCAAGCGACGAATATGGACATCAACAGTCCGTTCTTCGATGTAAACGTTGGTACCCCACACCTGATCCAGAAGCTGTCCCCGTGTAAAGACTCGCTCCCGATGAGACATGAAAAAGTGCAACAACCGGAACTCAGTAGGACCTAGCACGATACTCTCGCCATCCGAGGATACCCGGTGACTTACAGGATCAAGCACCAGACCACCACACTCCAGATGCTCGCCGGCCAACAATGGAGAGACACGCCGCAGGATGGAACGTATTCTCGCTAGTAACTCTCTGGCCGAAAATGGTTTGGTGACATAATCTTCTGCACCAATATCGAGACCTCGAACCTTGTCATCCTCCTCACCTTTTGCAGTGAGCATAATGATAGGGATCGATTCAGTTTCACGATCTTTTTTCAGTCGCCCAGCCAATTCCAAACCACTCATGCCTGGTAACATCCAATCGAGCAGAATAAGGTCCGGCTTGGACCTTCGTATTTGATTTATTGCCTGAGTTGCATCCTCAACAAAATCGGCCTGGAATCCATCCTGCTCAAGAATGAAGCGTAACATTTCACCTACTGCTGGTTCATCATCAACTGCAAGTATTCTTGGGACACTCATTACCCTATCCATATTAACTTTACCGGCCGCTATTAAACCGGAGATTTATTACATAGGGATGACAATCTCACGCCAATTTTGTGTATGTCTGACGCCCCTCCAATAGGGTTGGGATAGAGTACGGCTATTGCAAGGAATTTCTATAAATCAATCGCTTATTTATTTCTCTTTATCTTCAACGGGAATTTCGTATAAAAAAACCCTGATTTTGACCCTATCCCGTCTACCCGTCATCGAGCCAATACTACTCAGACTATTAACCCGATATATCGAATGACGTTTCAAGCAATCAGGATGTAGTACCAGCTTCTGATGTCATGGTTCTCCATGGATTGTCAGTTGGCTGATTCTCGAAAGTGTATCGAATAACCGATTCATAGAACGCGGGCTGAGGATGCCAAAACATGACACCTATCCCATTGACTTGTGTGTGCGTGACGATGCCCATGACTGTCCAATATGACTCCATGTGAAAAACCTCCAACTCCACCATGACACCCGTCAACAGGGTCAGGTCAGTGGTTTGAAGAAACATTCCCTGGACAGATAGGTTTGTTGCCCTGGCTGGAAAGACCTGTTGTTTGCGATAGCGAATATAGGCCTGACCGCTCATTGAAAAACGTTTGCTGTAGCGTCTCTCGACCGACATGACTCTTTTTTCCTTCTGTTTTTTCATGCTAAAACAGTCTAGATATCGGGAATGACACACGCATGACCGGAAAATTAACCATTTCTGACTAAAATTAACACCCACCTCTCCCCAGAACAGCACGATTCCTGGTATCCTTGCCGCCCCTGGAACAGGCAATTCAACAAACACGATGAAGAAGCAGATCGAGCAATTGGTAATGACAGCGCTGCAACAGCTCGCTGCGAAAGGTGTGATCCCGCAAGATGCGGTCAGCAGGCCCAAAATCGAACGCACTCGAGAGAGTAAGCATGGCGATTTCGCTACCAATGCAGCCATGGTGCTCGCTAAGGCTGCCCGCACCAACCCCCGTGAGCTGGCTCAGCTCCTGCTCGATGAGCTGCCCTCCACCGATCTGCTGGATCATTGTGAGATAGCCGGTCCTGGTTTTATCAATTTCACCCTCACCTCCACAGCCTATCACCGCCTGATCCCCTCCATTCTCAGCCTGAGTCACCGTTATGGCCGAAGTGATCTGGGAAATGGCAAGCGGGTACAGGTCGAGTTCGTCTCCGCCAACCCGACCGGCCCATTACATGTAGGCCATGGCCGGGGCGCGGCCTATGGATCGGTTGTTGCAGATCTCCTGAAGGCAGTCGGTTTCGATGTGCATCAGGAGTACTACGTCAACGATGCTGGCCGGCAGATGGATATCCTCGCAACCTCGATCTGGCTACGCTATCTGGAGCTCTGTGATGAAACACTGACGTTCCCAGCCAATGGCTACAAGGGGGATTATGTATGGGATATTGCCGCCACTCTCCATCGGGACCATGGCGAGGCCTATAAGCAGGATGCGCTATCGGTTTTTGAAGGCATTGCGGAAGACGAGCCTGGCGGTGGTGACAAGGAAGCCCATATCGACGGACTCATTGATAGGGCCAAACAGCTATTAGGGGACAATCGCTACCGATTTGTCTTCGAACTGGGTCTGAATATTATTCTTGACGATATCCGCGACGACCTCTCCCTGTTTGGGGTCAACTATGATGAGTGGTATTCGGAACGCAGTCTCACTGAAAGCGGCGCGGTCAATCAGGCCATTGAACGCCTGCGCAACAACAACCAACTCTATGAAAAGGAAGGCGCGCTGTGGTTTCGCTCCACCGATTTTGGCGATGAAAAGGACCGTGTCGTGGTACGTGACAACGGGCAGACCACCTATTTCGCCTCTGACATCGCCTACCATATGGATAAGCTGGAGCGGGGTTTCGATCGTGTGATCGATGTCTGGGGTGCTGACCACCACGGCTATATCCCACGGGTAAAAGCGGCGCTGACGGCGTTAGGGGATGACTCCTCCAAGCTTGATGTCCTGTTGGTGCAGTTCGCCATTCTCTACCGGGGTGGCGAAAAGCTGCAGATGTCTACCCGCTCAGGTCAATTCGTTACACTCAGAGAGTTGCGTAAAGAGGTGGGTGCGGATGCCGCCCGATTCTTCTATGTGATGCGAAAATGCGAGCAGCACATGGACTTTGATCTCGACCTGGCTAAATCCCAGTCAAGTGACAACCCAGTCTACTATGTTCAATACGCCCATGCGCGTATCTGCAGTGTATTTCAGCAAGCGGCAGAGCAGAAGATCCCCTTCGAGAACAATCCGTCCGCCGTCGACTATGGGCGTCTCAGCGAGTCTCATGAACAGGCGTTGCTCACCAGTCTGGCTAAATACCCGGAAACAGTGGAATCTTCTGCACTCAGTGAGGAGCCTCATCAACTCACCCACTATTTACGGGAACTGGCTAACGACTTCCACACCTACTACAACACCCATAAGTTTCTGGTCGAAGACTCGGCCCTGCGTGATGCCCGGCTGCAACTGATCCTTGCAACCCGACAGGTGCTCCGTAACGGTCTCAATCTGCTAGGTGTCTCAGCACCCGAGAAGATGTAACGCCATGGCAGACTATAAACATCGTGCCCGTAACAAAAAGAAACAGCGCCAGAGTGGCGGTAGCTGTCTACTCTATTTCTTTGGTGGACTGGTAGCCGGCGCCTTTCTGATGGGACTGACCTGGCTAAAGCTGGGACCCGATCTCGCCAATGCCCGAGTACCCGGTGTCACACAGCCGCGGCCTACACCCGCCAAACAGGACAGCCAGCCCGCCCCAAAACCCACCTTTAAGTTCTACACCATACTGCCAGAGATGGAGGTAGTGATACCTGATGAGGAGATCGTTGCACCGGAAAGGCCTGAGACTGCCAAAGCACAACTGCAGCCAGCACCCGATTCGATTCAGGATCGAAGCAGTTATGTTCTGCAAATGGGTTCATTTCGTAAACACCAGGATGCCGACCGCCTGAAGGCAAGACTCGCCTTGATCGGTATAGAGGCAGAGATCCAAAAGGTCAGTATTAATAATCGGGATACCTACCATCGGGTCCGCAGCGGTCCCTATAACTCTCAAAACCAGTTGAATGCCGTACGACGGCTTGCCAATGAAAACAGTATCACCAGCCTGGTGATCAAGCTAAAAAAGTAATGCCATTCTAAGACATAGCCCTTCGTTGACAGATCACCTGTTACTGACCTTGAATCGCGATATCAATCCTTTAAGCTGGTTCATAGAAGTTTGAATGGCTGTAGTGCAACTGACCGCATCATTTGCTGCGTGTGTAGTCTTGTCAGCTACCATAGCAATGCTTGAAATACTACGGTTAATCTCTTCCGCCACGCTACTCTGCTCTTGTGCCGCGGTTGCTATCTGGACATTCATTTCATTGATGCTCGAAACTGCATCGACAATCTTGTCTAAAGCCTGATCGGCCTCACTCGCTGAGCGCCAAGGAAGGCTGAAAGCCGAGGCGGTTAGTCCCCGGTAGGCGTGAGGCGAGACTGTAGACCCGTCGTGCCTTGCGCCAGAGGGGATGCAAAGCGAGCATCCGAACACGGCGTCCAGTCATTTGGGAACTGACGGCGGAGTGGTCACGAGCTTGCGATGTGATCACGTAGTGTCAGTGACCAGGACCGTCCGGGGCACTAATAGGTTGTCAAAGATCGAGTGTCTTTTAGGCCTGGGACGCCTAAAAGACATCACGAGATCGAAGACTCACTTGGCTTTGGTCAACGCTGTTTTGCGCAAGATCCCTGCTCGATGTCATGGCTTGAACAGCTTCACTCGTACCTCCTTGTAGACGCTCGATGATTTGGCGTATCTCCTCGGTTGACTGCTGAGTGCGCTTAGCCAATGTTCTTACCTCATCAGCAACGACCGCAAAACCACGTCCCTGCTCACCCGCACGGGCGGCTTCAATGGCTGCGTTCAGCGCAAGCAAATTGGTCTGTTCTGCAATACCAGTGATCACTTCAAGCACCTGCCCAACTTCCTGGCTATCCTTTTCAAGTTTTCCCATGACCCGGGATGTATCTTCAAGCTGCTTCGCCATGGTATCAATGCTGGTGATAGTATTGGCGACGATACGACGCCCGGAGCCGGCATCACTATCAGCCTTTTCGGCAGCATCAGCCGCATGGGTGGCATTCCGGGCCACTTCTTGTACAGTGGCTGCCATTTGGTTCATCGCAGTAGCCACCTGCTCAATTTCGCTATGTTGCAGCCGCACACCATCATTGGTGTCTTGTAGTGTCTTGGCAACCTTCTCTGAGCCCTTTTGAACAAGCTGCGAAGTATTCTCCACACCATTCACAATTTCACCGACCTGAATAAGCATGGTGTTATAGGCTGTAAATGTCTCTCCTATCTCGTTATCCTTATACCTGACTGCCAAAGGACGAGAAAAATCTCCTTGCGCTACTGCGATCAACCGCTCTTTCAACTGCTCGATATTTTTCATCAAAACAGCCGTGCCAAACAGACGCCCGAACCAGACCAGAAGCACGATGCCTCCCGCCATAACGAGTGTAAACATCTGTTGAACTTTAACAGACTCATTGGCGGCAGAGGCCATCATGTTGACCCCCTTGTGCATCTCCTTCAGGACTATTGGTGATTGATTTTGTATGGCTTGCAACCCCTCCACTGAAGGTTTATCCAGATAGGCGTTTATAGCTGCCCTATAGGTTTCCCAAAGGCCATTTACACTATTCAATTGTCCACGAATTTCAGGGTCACCGACGGCTTCAATCCCTGCCTCTTCATTACCACTGATTAGGTTTCGATGTGAGCTCTCGAAAAGCGCAATGGTTTTGTTTACCGTGTCACGGGATTCTATTGATTGTGCAGCGAGCAATGCCTCTTTCGCCACCCTTTGGCTTAACATGCGTTGCCGACCAGCCACATTAATACCGGTTGCGTCTGATCCAAGGCTGATGAAGAGAGATCCTACCGTCAAACCGGCCATAACAAAAATCAGGATATAGGATACGAAATACTGCTTGTCTAGGGACTTAAGACCAATTGCTCGTAAAACAGATTGAATTATCTCAGCTATCCAGGCGTTCATATTGCCTCTCACCCAGTCATAGACTGGTGATGGTTGTATTTACCGTAATCTAGAATATCGGCAAATTCAGCAATAACATGAGCAATTATTATAAACCTCCCTAGAAAAATACCTGGGCAACCTTGAATGATGGACACCCTTAACCAATTGAGAGATGCTTAATACTAGATTTATTGGCTGCCACTTTTTCGAGGTTCAGTCTTACGGTGGGGCAGGGCCCCACCCATCTTTTGACGAATAAGAAAAAGACTATTCGGGCTTATTGGTTAAATAGCAGATAGTCTTACCAGACGATGGGTTTAAAACCTGGGCACTGGTCAATGAAATTTATTCAGGACAATAGTAGGCATCCGCCAGAATGACGTGATCGGGGAAATCTACCCACAAACTTCCCTGAAGTGCCTTTTCGAATGAGACGTATCAGGTAAAAGGTGTCACTTTTCCAAGGACTCAAAAGTGCAATTTCCGGCAGGATATAATCATTCAAACCTGAGCGATTCAGCTATGAAATAATTCAGACTATCAACTAATACTATTCACACTAACAATCTTTTTCACGCCAAACATAAAGCTCCACCGAAGCGGGATCACATCGATTACAGCTGCTACCGCAAGCGGCCTCAACCTTACGCTGTTCGACGCGTCCTTTACGCACCCACTGCTGGAGCATACCCCTCACCGCATCAGGTTCTGCATCGACATGCAGTGCAATCTCCATCAAGGTAGCCTGACCCCGCTTCGCCAGATAGTCTCTGATATTGGAGAGCATCATGCACCTACTTCGGAAATCAGCTGCTGACTGCGCAATGACCAATATCTCAAACCACCGATGATAGCCACCAGTAGTGCAATCAGGCCTATGATCCAGACAAGTGCACTCTGTGGATGGTCAGCATATGTCGCCATCTGATAGAACAGACTGGCACTGATGAATGCAATGCCGGTAGACCAGGCCACAACAAAGGTTGCCCAACGTGGCCCGGCTTCGCGACGAATCGCGCCAATAGTGGCAACACAAGGAGAGTAGAGCAAAATAAACAACAGATAGGCGAATGCCCCGGCCTGTCCATCGAAGCGGGCCGCCATGGCGCCAAAGACATCGATATTCACTGCCTGAGCCTGAGCCGCTGCTTCAGCACTACTGATATCACCCACATCCATGGCGAGAGGGTCCGTTAACAAGTCTTTAATGCCAAGGAGATTTTCCGGTACGGAGGCCGTTGCATCACCGATTGACTGCCAAAAGTCGAATGGACGGTCAGACTCAACGACCCCGGCCTCGTCGCTGGCAAGATGAGTATAGAGGGCATCAAGGGTACCGACTACTGTCTCTTTTGCGAGGATGCCGGTAAACACACCAACCGTGGCAGGCCAGTTATCCTGATGTATACCCATCGGCGCTAGAAGTGGTGTTACCGCCTTGCTCATAGTACTGAGCAGGGAGTGCTCGGTATCCTCATTACCAAAACTACCATCGGTACCGATCGAATTGAGGGTATTGATGACCAGGACCATTAACACAATCACTTGTCCTGCCTCTTTGATAAAGAGTTTGACCCTATCCCAAGTCCGCAGCATGACACCTCTTAATGTGGGCATATGATAGTGAGGCAACTCCATCATGAAACCGGCACTCTCTCCGGAAAGCAGGGTCTTTTTCATGATCAACCCGGTAAGAATCGCCACCATGATACCAATCAGATAGAGACTGAATACCAGATTTTGCCCATTTGCAGGAAAGAATGCGGCAGCGAATAACACATACACCGGCAGGCGCGCTCCGCATGACATGAATGGGTTCATCAGGATGGTGAGCTTGCGTTCTCTTTCACTCTCCAGGGTGCGGGTTGCCATGACAGCAGGCACATTACAACCAAAGCCGACAATCATAGGGACAAAGGCCTTACCCGGCAGCCCAATCGAGCGCATAAAACGGTCCATGACAAAGGCAGCCCTGGCCATATAGCCCGAGTCTTCCACCACAGAGAGAAACAGATAGAGTGCAGTGATAATCGGGATGAAAGTGGCAACCACCTGAATACCGCCACCGGCCCCATCAGCAAGCAGTACAATCAACCAACTCGGCAGACCCATTACAGTCAGCAGATGGCCGAAACCATCAACGAATACCGCACCGGCCACGCCGTCAAAGAAATCGATAAAGGCGCCACCGATGTTGATCGCAAACATGAACATCAGATACATCACCGCCAGGAACACCGGTATTCCGAACAGACGGCTCAACACCACCTTGTCTATCCGGTCGCTGAGAGTCTTTTCAACCCGTCCTCGCTGTTGAGTCACATTCTGAGAAATTGCATGTGCATGGCCATATCGTGTGTCAGCAATATGGATATCAAGATCTTCGTCCACCCGGTCCTCGATCACCTCCTGCCAATGATGTACCTGCGCTAACAACACACCATCTGAATGATCCAAGGCAAACCGGTCACCTTCAAGCATCTTCAAAAGCAACCATCGTCGATTTGAATGGCTCTGCTTTTCAACCGCCGGCAGGGCTGGCTCCATGGCCATGATAGCCTGCTCGACCAGCTCATCCTGGGCAAGCGCAAAACCACCGCTTACCGCACCGGCAGCAAGATCCTGAATCGCACCCTTGAGTTTGGTCAATCCCTCACCGCTGACCGCAACAATGGGCACCACCGGGCATCCAAGATCCTGGCTAAGACGTTGTACGTCTATCTCAATACCACGCTTACGCGCCACATCCATCATGTTGAGCGCCAGCAGTAACGGTACGCCCATTTCCAACATCTGAACCGAAAAATAGAGATTGCGTTCCAGATTGGAGGCATCCACGATATTGACGATCAAATCAGCATCGCCGGAGAGGAGATAATCCCGTGTCACCTTCTCATCCAGCGATGAAGCGTCCAGTGAGTAGATGCCTGGCAGATCGACAACAGTGACCTCTTCACTGTCGATGGTGAAGCGTCCCTCTTTTCTATCCACCGTCACACCGGGCCAATTTCCGGTACGCTGGCGAATGCCGGTAAGACTATTGAACAACGCTGTCTTACCGCAGTTGGGGTTACCTGCGAGTGCAATGGTCAACGGGTGTTGATCAGAAGAGACTAGTGGGGAACTCTGTTCATGACAGGCCACAGTTTTACCCTAGCATTGTGTCGAATCAGTGGGAACCATCAACAGCTTTTCCGCTACCCCGGCACCCAGTGCAACTCGGGCACCCTGGCTGGCTACCACCACACCGCCACCTCGGCGTTGTATCAACTCAACCTCAGAACCCATCCTCAAACCCAGACTCATTAAGCGATGGACCAGGTGTCTGCCCCCCGCTATTCGTTTGATCATGGCACGGCTCCCTACCGGTAAGCGGGCCAGGGTGATCAGTTCCTCTGAAATACTGCTGTCGGATGCCACAAACAAGTCACAAATAATTTAAATGTTAATCATTCTCATTAAAGCAGGGTTTATGACTGCATGCAATCAATTACCCATAGTATATCCCAATTAACTAATATTTGGCTTATGCAACAGATCCACCCGATGAGGTTTAAGAAACTCGGCCCCTTGCGCACCCATATGGGCCATAAAGGCCTGTTTGATCTGTTGGTAGCGTACTTTATCAATCTGCAGCCGAGTGTGGGTTACGTTTAGAAAGCGTGACTCAAAAGCTTCCCAACTCTCATAGCAACCGGGAACATTCAGGAAAAACTGACCAAGCAATGTCATACTCCCCCTCTCCAGCAACGATTGAATCGCCCTGAAAGCGCTCTCCCTGACCTCTTTTTCATCATGAATCAGACTCATCAAGGCATTAAACCTGCCACTGTAGACCGGCTCTGAGAAATAGGCCATTCCACCTGGCTTGAGCACCCTGACTATCTCACTCATCACTTTTGGCATTGTCTCTTCAGGGACATGATGGAGTGATTTCAGCATCCATACGATATCGACACTCTGGTCCGGCTCACTGATTGATTGAGCCTCTTCAAGCCGGAAGCTGACATTGGCTACCGGTGCGGCCAGGTTCTTCTGATGCTGAATCCGGTCTACCTCGGTAGCAATGAACCGGCAATCCGGTTGTGACTCCGCCAGCCGCCGCGTGATCCACGCATTGCCACACCCCAGTTCAAGAATCCGGGAGTCCCTGATCGGCAATAACCGTTCCATCAACTCAATTTCACTACCCGTTTGGTACGCATCCGGGTTATTCAGAACCATCTGATTTGCTGACACTCTTCTACTGCTCCATTATGCTAACCCTGAATATACTACCTTACAGGTTTCCCGATTGTGCTCTTTGATGGGATTGTTAACTGGTCAGATCGAATTCGTCTACAGCTCTCGCGCCATGATGCACTGCTGATTCTTTCGGCCCTTGGATTAATCTGCGGCTTTGTGGCGGGGATCGTTATCGTCCTGTTCAGACTACTGGTGGAATCCAGTCAGTCGGCTATCCTGCCCGGCGGTGGTGCAGAAAATTACGAAGCTCTCCCCCCTTTCTTACGATTCGTATTACCAATTCTCGGTGGTCTGCTGCTCGGGCTGATTTTTCTGCGCTATGCCAAGGGACTACATGTTCTCGGCATACCTCGGGTGATGGAACGGCTGATCTACCACCAGGGACATCTCTCCATGCGGGGCTTCCTGTTGCAGTTTTTTGGTGCCGCCATTGCCATCATCAGTGGTCACTCGGTGGGTCGCGAAGGACCGCATGTATTTCTCGGCGCTGCCAGCGGCTCCCTGCTGGGCCAATATCTTTCACTGCCCAACAATAGTATTCGTACCCTGGTTGGCTGCGGTACTGCGGCTGGCATTTCCGCCTCCTTCGATACCCCATTGGCCGGTGTCATCTTTGCTTTGGAAGTGGTGATGATGGAGTACACCCTGGTCAGTTTTATCCCCATCATGTTGGCTGCTGTCAGTGCTAACAGCGTCTCTCTGATGCTGTTCGATGGTGAGCGTGTATTCGATATCGCCATTATTCAGTTAGGCTCCCTGCATGAACTGGTATTCGTTCTGCTACTGGGATTGGTAGCGGGTACAGCATCGGCGGCCTATGTACATTTGATCCAGCTCATTTCCGACAAAACCCAAAGCATGACTTTCTGGGCTCGTAATGCATTTGCAGGCGTACTGATCGGTCTCCTCGCTCTGGCAGTCCCACAGGTGATGGGCATCGGTTACGATACGGTCAATCAGATCCTGCTCGGCGAATTGGGGTTTAATCTGCTGCTGATTCTGCTGTTTGCAAAGATAGTTGCCACTGCAGTGAGCATTGGCCTGGGGATTCCTGGCGGTACGATCGGACCCGCACTGTTCATTGGTGCAGCAGTGGGTGGCATCATCGCTCCGCTACCCGGTCTGGTATTTGAAGGCCATGTATCGGATCCTGGCGTCTACGCACTGATCGGTATGGGTGCTGTGATGGGGGCGGCCCTTCAGGCACCACTCGCTGCATTGACTGCGATCATCGAGCTGACCCACAACCCGGAAATTATCATGCCTGGGATGCTAGCCATCGTTATTGCCAGTCTGGTCAACAGTGAACTGTTTGGTAAATCGTCAATGTTTCACACCCTGCTGGAGGCCACCGGCCTCAACTATCACACCGACCCGGTCATGCAGTCACTACGACGAATCGGTGCAGCCAGTTTTATGAACCGTAATTTCGTTCAGGTCGATGCACAACTGAGTCGTGAGTCGGCCAAATTGATCCTTGATCAAAAGCCAGAGTGGATACTCATCAAGGGAATGAATGAGGAGCTGGCGTTGATGCCGGGCGTTGACCTATTGCGGAACCTTGAGCAGCAACAGGATGATGAACTCAACCTGCTTTCATTGCCTGCAACCCGCTATGAGTTGGCATCACTGCCAATGCAAGCCACGCTACAGGAGGCCATCGAAAAACTTGATAGCAGTAGTGTGGATGCACTCTATATCAAGTGGTTTGACGAGGCGCACTATTGGTGCATCCAGGGGATACTCACCCGTTCTCAGATCGAATCCGCCTATCACTTTTGAGCTATGTCATCTAGCTGTCAAAAACACCAACATCCAGTAGCTAAAAAGCATAAGATATCGAGATCGCAACATCGACTTACAGAGAGGGGGCAGCATGACCGAAGAAAGCAATAATCCTGAGACGATCCTCATCGATGAACAGCCCGTTAGGCTTGATGAGCTACTGAGTGACTATGAGCGCCTCAAGATCCAGGCTGCCCAGGAGAAAAAGACCGAAAAAAAGGCCATTCGCAGATTCAAGCGTGAGGAAGAGCTGAAGCCCTACCAAGCCGAACTGATCAGATTGCAACAGTACCTGGAAAAGACCCGCACACGCATGATCATTCTCTTTGAAGGCCGTGACGCTGCCGGTAAGGGCGGTACTATTCGCCGTGTTACACGTTATATGAATGAGAAGCACTATCGGGTTGTCGCCCTTGGCAAACCCACCGAAGAGCAGAAGACACAATGGTTCTTCCAAAAATATGTTGCCCAGTGTCCTCGCGGTGGTGAAATGGTGCTGTTCGATCGAAGCTGGTACAACCGTGCAGTGGTTGAACCGATCTTCGGATTCTGCACACAGGAGGAGTTCGATAATTTCATGATCGGCTGCCCTGGATTCGAAAAAGATCTGGTTCGTCAGGGCACAATCCTGGTGAAACTCTACTTCTCAGTCACCAAGGAAGAGCAGGAGAGACGATTCGCTCGCCGCAAGACAGACTCTTTACGTCAATGGAAACTGTCAGAGATCGATGTGCAGGCACAGGACCGCTGGGACGATTTCACCACACAAAAATATGAGATGCTGAAGCGTACCAATACGACTCACTCACCTTGGACAATCATTCGCTCCAATGATAAACACCTGGCCCGTCTAAATGCCATGAAAGTGATCCTCAACACGGTCCCCTACGAACGACTCAATCCGGAGTTGGATTTTGTACCCGATCCGGCAATAGTCATCTCCGGCTCGCGGGAGTTGGAACTGATGGAGGCTCAGCGACTGCAACGAGGCAAGTTTGTCGGCTAGTCTTATCCAGAATCCTGTCTATGGACGGGTGGCTTATGCCACCCGGACCTAGTCATCCTTTATGCCAGTAATGGCCGACCTGATACTGCTCTCCCTGCTCTGGACAGGCTATTTTCTGATTCACTCCCTACTCGCCTCTTTGTGGCTGAAACAGCTTATTGCAAATCATTACCCGGCATTGATGCCCTGGTACCGAATTCTATTCAATGCACTGGCAATAATACTCATCCTGCCACCGCTTATTGCCCTGTGGTTGTTTCAATCTGATCCACTATGGCAATGGCAGGGAATACTGGCTTGGCTGGCCTACACCTTGATGCTATTGGCATGCATCGGCTTCATCTGGACGATGCGTTATTACGACAGTAGTGAGTTTTTTGGCATCCGGCAACTGCAGCATCACCACCAGGATGTGCAGGATAGCGAGCAGTTACACATCTCCCCGCTGCACCGATACGTACGTCATCCCTGGTACAGCCTTGGGTTGATACTGATTTGGACACAGGATATGGATGCCGCAAGACTGGTTACAGCCACCCTGGTTACACTCTACCTACTGCTGGGTTCTCGATTGGAAGAGCACAAACTGCTGCTCTATCACGGCGACATCTATCGTAACTACCAGCGACGAGTACCTGGATTGATACCGTTACCCTGGCGTTACCTGAGCCGTCGTGAAGCGGAGAAAATCTTAGCGGATATGAACACTTAGTCAGTATCGCTCACCAAGTTGAGTAAACCTGGTGAGCGATGACGTTCAGCTATTTTTTCCATGCTTTGACAAGCATGGGGGATTGACTACTGGTTAGGATCCCAAAAATTCCTTGGGCCATAGGGAGCTTGCCCGGGTCCATAGCCATACCCTGGGGCAACCCTGGAGCCCATCCCACCATGAGGCATACCACACCCCTGGTGCCCCATTCCACAACCATGCCCCATCTTCTGACCAGGCATCATTCCCATGTGGCGACGGTGCATGGCATGGCAGGCGGCCCGCTCTTCATCGCTCATCCCTTTGATAACCTCTTGGTGTTTGGCCCACTCTTCATCCATTGCCTGCCGCCGAGCAACCCAAGGGGGTGTTTCAGGCATCTGCATCCCCATCTCCTCTGCCCTGGTACGCATCTCCTGGTAACGCTGTTGACGATAGGCATCCCGCTCCTCATCGGTCATCGACATCATTTTTTGGCGGTGCTCCATACGCTCTTCCATGCTGGGCCGGATCATCTCTCTCTGTGCAGCATGCCAAGGCGGATGCTCGGGCAACATCACACCTGCCCCTTCAGCCCGCTTCCGCAGAGCCTGATACTGCTCATCACGAGTCATCACATGCCTCTGCGTTGAATCTGCAGGGGATGAGGATTCAACTACTTCTGATGTTTGACTCATCTCAGTAGCTTCAACCTGGTCTGCCACGGCAGAGGTGTCACTTGGGACAGCGGTTTCCACCGCTTCCATCTGCTGTTCCACCACGACACTTTCTGCCTCCTCTGCCCATATTGCTTGACTGATTGGCAGCAGCGACGCGAAGGCCATAGTTAATATTTTTTTCTTATGCATATTTTTCTCCTTCGGTGATCCTGACTAGGATACTGATTGTTATTGTGACTGGCTGTCAATCCCCTTTCCAGACTTGTGTACTGTCTCATACTAATGCGTGATTTCAGTGCGACACCAGTCCATTGGTCGCGCCCCGCAGAAAGTGCCCTTGGGGTGCTGGGCGCGTGGGGCTTGGATAAGTCTATTTTTCAGCCGGGGGGTTAACCTGCCCACTGTTCTTGTTGTTAGCTTTGAGTGTTGCAACTTTCTGTGCAAGTTCTGCCAGCAAGCCATCCATCCCCTTACTCTTCACCAGGTTGCGGAAAGAGGTGCGGTAGTTACTCACAAGGCTTACGCCATCCACAGCGACATCATAAGCATACCAGTCGTCGTTCCGATAGCGCATCTTATAACTGACAGTCAGCTCCTTGTTGGCGGCTACGATGAAGGTCTGCACATTTGCCAGCTTACCTTTCATCCGCTCTCTTCCCATCCGTACAGTTTGGTTATTGTAGCTATCCATCGCCGAGAAGTAAGTCTGTTCCAATAGCTCACGGAACAGGGTAATAAACTGCTCCCGTTGGGGTTTTGTAGCCTTGCGCCAGTTGGTGGCGAGAATAACCTGCGACATCGACTCATAGTCAAAACGCTTGCGCACGATCTCCTTCACCTGATCGCGGCGGGCCACTCTGCCCAGCTCTTTGTCCTGCATAACCTCTAAAATGCGATCCACCGTCTCCTTAATACGTTCAGAGGGTGTGACATTCGCTGCTGCAGGTAAACTGGCGGTTAACAATAACGATGATAAAAGAATGGTAATGAATCTGATCATGACTCCCTTTTCCCCAAAATCCAGTCTGTTAATGAGACAATAGAATATCAGAAAGGTGCTTATAGGTTGGTGCAAAGTCCTGCTTTTCTGGTCAGAAAGCCAGCCAATCAATGAGGGACCAGATAGTTGCCACACCCACTCATAGTAACTAAAAAAACCTTAGTTTTATATGGATTACTTATTGATATTTAAGATAATTCTCTCAATACCGGCAAATTTTACAAGATGGAACCGCTATTCAGAAGCAAACGTTATAGTACCCTAAAATTAAGATTTTCAATCCCAATTTGAGCTGAATTCTATTCAGTTACCTGCCCCAATTTCTCTGCAACTGACGAAGCATTCTCATCAGTGCTGGCTTGATGTTGTCCGGTTTGGTTGAAATAATCATCCACATCCCAGCAAATTCCCACTCGTTTTCCTGAATCATCTTCTCCATCAATAACATAGTGACTGTAGTCAAGTAACCTTTTTTCACTCCCATCCGGTAGCAGAATCCGATAAGTAATGCGTATTTCATCCCGAAATTCATCATCGAACAGCTTTGCCACCTTGTTCCTGTCCTGTTGATCCATCAGATTCAGCACAGCCTCTGGCAAGGGTGTAAATATCCCTCTTTCCAAACCTGTCATATCAAACATCGCATCATCCCACCGACAGGTATTCACTGTTGGGTCCCAACTCCATGAGGCTGTCGGTAGTACGTGATTCATAAAATCAATCTGGTTGCGCAACTCCTTTGTCCGATAACGGTAGCGTTTGGTCTTTTGCTTCAGAGCCATCAGTTTTTGTTTAAGCAGATTCTCTCTTCGTCTCAAACGTTTAATAGAGCGCCTCGTCTTGAATCTGTGATGTCGCAGCTTTTTGTTTGATTGCCCTCTGACACCCCATACCAATATTGCACTCCATAACACCAGTAATAATCCCCACATCACCACTGAGAGGATTGTTGAATCACGTTCCACAGGGGCCTCAACCCCTTGCCAATTGAACCAAATATCACGCATATCCTCTTCGCCAAGCCGATCCAAACCCTTCTGCAGTAAGCTCAGCAAAACAGGTTCACTGGACAGTGTAGCCAGTGCCACATCGACGGTCAGATCAAGACGCATCATTTCTCTAAGCCCGGCATAGTGGCCTGATGTATCAATAAGATGGTCGACACTTGCGACGTTCCCCAAAAAGGCCTGCGCTCTATCATCAACGACTGCCTGTAGGGCTTGCTCCAGATTATTGAATGCCATGATATTCAGGGTTGGTAAAAGGTGAGGAAGACCTTCTTCCCATACACCACCTGCAACAACTGAGACCTCTAAACCATCCAGTGCAGTAAGCCCACTATCAGCCATCCTCCCCATGGCAAACAGGGCAGCCGGTAGATTCAGATAGGGACGAGAGAAATGCAGTTCATTTGAGCTTGGAGAGGTATGAATCGCTGCGCCAATCAGATCAACCTCTCTCTCTCTCAGCGCCTGTAAAAGTGTCGGCTGATCCGGATAATGAATCAGATTCAGCTGCAGTCCAAGCTCTCTAGCCAAAGCCCGGAGGTAGTCTGCTACCAAGCCTTTTGGCTGAGATGATTCGAAATAGAGAATAGGTGGCGTTATCTCAACCACGCCAATGTTTAAATGACGATGATCATCAAGCCAACGCTTTTCCGCCAGACTAAAACGAGAGACCTGTGCCACTGCTTGGGTAGTGAGCACTAACCCCAGCAAGCATAGGCCAAGAGAACGATGCAACATCCTTAATATCTCCCGATGTATTCATCTTGAGACCTTATATATATACCTGAATAGATCATCATGCCAAAATTTTAAACATTTTGAACAGATGGACAAGCCTCAGCTCACGTTTAACTTGGGTTTAACTGTCAACAATCACAGAGTGTAGTGTCCTATACTGTTCAAAACCTAAATCAGGCATGCCAGACTGTTTTATTGATCACCACTTATTTGGGTATTTTTTGTAAACTATGTCCCATATACATCCATGGCATCTGCGTCAGGCGGCTCGTGTCATCACACTCGGAGGTTTAATCGCCTACCCCACTGAAGCCGTCTATGGACTAGGCTGTCATCCACTGAATTTTGAAGCGGTAACTAGATTATTAGCCCTCAAGCAACGACCAGTGACAAAAGGGTTGATCTTGATTGCAGACCGGATTGAACGCCTGCAACCCTATATTGGCAAGCTACCCAAATCATCTATGGCACGTATTCAACAAAGCTGGCCAGGGCCGACAACCTGGCTGATACCCGCTGCTAACAATGTTCCCGACTGGCTCACAGGACAACATGCCACCCTTGCTGTACGCGTCACTGACCACCCTATTGCTGCCGCACTTTGTCGTGCCGCAGGAACTCCCCTGGTATCAACCAGTGCCAATATCAGCCAGCGTCCACCGGCGCGAAATCCACTTCAGGTTCGCCTACGCTGCGGTAAAGATGTGGATCTTATTGTGCATGGAAAGACAGGGGGATTGAAAAAGCCTACGTCCATTAAGGATGCCATGAGCGGGTGCTTATTTCGGGCTTAGAAAAAAAGACCCACCCGGGGAAGGGGTGGGCTTAAAGCGCTATATTTCAGCGCCGGAGGAGGATCGAAACCAATAAATGCCTGTTACCCTCTATAACGGCGCTAAAAAAGAAAACTTGAGTCTGTTTTCATGTGTCGCCACAAAACACCGAAAGTAAGTATATCTCGTTGTTTTATATAATTATTTAATAACGCCATCCAACTACTTACTGAGCCAGCATGCAATATCCGCGAATTAAATTCGCCGCTCAGGGATGCATCCTAAGAGATTAGGTTGACGGAGTACTATCCCGATGCTTACCGGCAAGATAGTCCCCAAGATGTTCTTCAATCCACTCTCTCAGCCAGTGACTGGCTCTGGAACCGTGAAACCGTCCCGCCTCCTCCCCATCCACAAACAGAATCACGGTTGGGAATCCACGCAGACGGTAGTGGCCTGCCAGGCGCATATTGTCATCAACCTCCAACTTGGCCAGCATGACCAAGCCTTCCAACTCATTGATCACCCGTTCCAATGCTGGAGAGAGGGAGATGCAGGGGGCGCACCATTCTGCCCAGAAATCGACCAGGATCGGTTGTTGATGGGAAGCCTGTATGACCTTCTCATCGTAGGTCACCTCTTCCACATCGAAAATATAGGGTGAAATTGTCGATTTTTGGCTCATAAATCTTGCCCTGACCTGCTGAGTTTGTGGTTCAGGGCGTGCATGATAGGTTATCTTAGGGGTTTGACCCAAGCTGATAGAGATTAAACGATGCCGAGTAACAGCCGATCACCTTTTCCCGCCACGCGTATGCGGCGCATGCGCCGGGACGACTTCTCACGTCGCCTGATGCGTGAAACCCAGCTCACACCTGCTGATTTCATCTATCCCGTATTCGTTTTAGAGGGCCAGGGTGAACGTGAGGCTGTGCCCTCCATGCCAGGTGTTGAAAGGTTGAGTATCGACCTGTTGGTCGAGGAAGCGAAGCTAATAGATGACTTGGGAATCCCCGCGATGGCACTGTTCCCGGTCACCCCCCCATCCGCCAAAAGCGAAGACGCCAAAGAGGCCTACAACCCTGATGGTCTGGCACAGCGCGCGGTAGGTGCACTGAAACATGCAGTGCCGAATCTCGGCATCATCACCGATGTTGCCCTCGACCCCTTTACAACCCATGGTCAGGATGGACTGATCGACACGACGGGTTATGTGCTGAACGATGAAACCAAGGCAGTGCTGGTCAAACAAGCCCTTTCCCATGCCAATGCCGGTGCTGACATTGTCGCCCCCTCAGACATGATGGATGGGCGTATCGACGCTATTCGTGAAGTGCTGGAAAACAACGGCCATATCCACACACGCATTCTATCCTATGCTGCAAAATACGCTTCCAGTTTCTATGGGCCCTTTCGTGATGCAGTAGGTTCTGCTGCCAACCTCGGTGGTGGCAACAAATACAGCTACCAAATGGACCCTGCCAACAGCAATGAGGCCCTGCATGAGGTGGCGCTCGATCTGCAAGAAGGTGCAGACATGGTGATGGTCAAGCCTGGCATGCCCTATCTCGATATAGTTCGCCGGGTAAAGGAGACTTTTCAAGTACCCACCTTCGCCTATCAGGTGAGTGGTGAGTACGCCATGCTCAAGGCTGCCTCACAAAACGGCTGGTTGGATGAAAAAGCAGTGGTAATGGAATCCCTGCTCTGTATCAAACGTGCAGGTTGTGACGGCATACTGACCTATTATGCAAAACAGGCAGCGGAGTGGCTTAAATAGACTGAGTTTTGAGTTTTGAGTTTTGAGTTTTGAGTTTTGAGTTTTTGAAAACAGCATAAGTTAAAAGGTACACTCAAGTTGAGCAACTTTGAGCGATAGGTCTTATAAAAAAAATGGATAAGTACGCCGTCATTGGGAATCCCATTGAGCACAGCAAATCACCTGAGATCCACGCCGCATTTGCTCAACAGACAGGAGAATCGATTGAATATAGCCGCCTGCTCGGAAGTATCGATGATTTTGTCGGTGATGTACGACACTTTCTAGCGGAGGGCGGTCAGGGCCTCAATGTCACTATCCCGTTTAAACAGCAGGCATGGCGCCTGGCGGATGAACTGAGTCCGAGGGCACATACCGCAGGGGCGGTGAATACCTTGATTCGTCTGGATAACAACCAACTTCGCGGAGACAATACTGACGGTGTCGGACTGGTCAGGGATCTTACGGTTAACCAGGGCTTTCGTCTTCAAGGCAAGCGTATCTTGATGCTAGGAGCAGGTGGCGCAGTACGCGGTGTAATGCGCCCGCTACTGGAACAAAAACCGAAACGGATCGTCATCGCCAACCGAACCGCAAGCAAAGCCTATTCAATGGCAAATGGACTCGCCTCCTATGGCCAGGTGGCGGGTTGTGGCCTGGATGAACTGGAGGGAATGCAGTTCGACCTGATCATTAACGGCACCGCCGCCGGGCTTGAGGGTGAGGTACCAGCGATTCCCGATGAGATACTCGCTAAAGGTTGTTGGTGTTATGACATGCTCTACAGTCATCAAGTCACCGCATTCCAAGCCTGGGGAAAAGCACATCAGGCAGCACGCTCTCTTGATGGTCTTGGTATGTTGGTTGAGCAGGCTGCAGAGTCATTTAGGTTGTGGCGGGATATCCTGCCTGAGACATCACCGGTTATCGCCATGTTGCGAGGTAAATAACAGGTCCACTCATGGTGTGGCAGGGCTACCCCCCCTCTCAGCCTTCCAGCTTGTGACGCTTTGTCAACTGCACATAGTGCTTGGCTGTATAGCCAATAATCTCCTGCTCCTGATCACTCAGAGCACGTACCCGACGAGCTGGTTGGCCCAGCCAGAGATAGCCGCCTTGAAGTGTACGCCCCTGGGGCACCAAGGAACCGGCACCCAGCATAGTCTTGGGTTCCAGTACTGCACCATCAAGAATTGTCGACCCCATGCCGATAAAGCAACTATCGGCAATATCACAACCGTGTAACAGCACCCTGTGGCCAACGGTAACATCCTCACCAATGATGAGTGGACGACCACCAGGCAGATAGTAGCTGTCATGGGATACATGTAACACTGAACCATCCTGGATATTGGTTCGGGCGCCGATACGAATCCGATGTACATCGCCACGAATGACGCACATTGGCCAGACCGAGACCTGTGATGCAATACTGACATCACCGATCACAACGGCTGTATCATCGATCCAGGCATCTTCAGCAATTTGTGGATGATGTGATTCAAAACGACGAAGGTTTGGCATGATAAGTGGGGGAATCTGATTAATGGAAATTGTTATCTTTGTGCTGATAGGAACAGCTGTTGCTATCCTGATCTATGCGGTACTGATTTACAACAACCTGGTGCGACTGAAACACGATGTTACCAAGGCGTGGTCGAATATCGATGTGTTGCTAAAACAGCGCCATGACGAGTTACCTAAGCTGATCGAGACCTGTAAGCAGTATATGAAATTTGAGCAGGAGACCCTGGAGAAGGTGATGCTGGCTCGAGCAGCCGTCAATAATGCTATGCGCCAAGGTGATGTCGGGGCAGTCGGGGCGGCTGAAAGTCAGCTACGACTGGGGCTCGGTAACCTCTTCGCGGTGGCGGAAAACTATCCGGATCTGAAGGCCAACGACACCTTTCTCCACCTTCAGTCGCGTATCACCGGATTGGAGAACAGCATCGCTGACCGACGCGAGTTCTATAACGACAGTGCCAACATTAATAATGTCCGCATCGAGCAGTTTCCCGACCTTATCCTGGCCAGATATTTCAGCTTCAAACCTGCCGACTTATTGGAGTTCGATGAAGCTGAATTGACAGATGTCGATATGGGCACCCTGTTCAACTGAATCTCATGCTGCGGGATATTACCAATTGGGGTGATGAAGCCTTCTGGCTCTGGACCCTTGTACTGACCCTGCTGGTACTGGTTGCACTCTATTTTGCATTTCGTAATCTGCATCATGCACGACTGATCGAGGATACCCCTACCTCACGCATCCGATCGGCCCCACAGGGCTATGTCGAGTTAATTGGGGAGGCTGCGATGATGCGTGGCGAGCCGATCATCGCACCCCTTAGCGGTATGCCCTGCTGTTGGTGGCGATATAAAGTCGAACGGAGAAATGATAAAGGGTGGCGATCGGTCCGCTCGGATAAGAGTGTGAGTCTGTTTCTGATTCAAGATGCGACGGGTGAGTGCATCCTCGATCCGGAGGACGCCAACATCACTCCCAGTGAAAAGAGTATCTGGTATGGACCGAATGCCACACCCTCAGCCGGTCCGGACAGGGGCACAGGAACCACCCACAATTTACTCGACCGTCTCGGTCAGCGTATCTCAGTCAGTACCACCTTCAGTGGTGATTTCCGTTATACAGAAGAGACCATTATCCCAGGTGATCCGCTGTATGCTATCGGCCTGTTCAGCTCACTCGGAGAAATGGACCGCAAGGCAATGCGTGATGATATGATCAGAGGCCGTCTCAGCCAATGGAAGGCCGACCATGCCACATTGCTGGAAAGGTTCGACCGCAACCAGGATGGTCAAATCGATATCGATGAATGGGAAGCGGTACGTCGCAGTGCAGAACGGGAAGTCACCCGAGAGCAGATGAAGGAGGATCAACAACCCCTGCATACATTGAGCAGCACGGGTACAGCCCGTCGCCCACTGTTGATATCGACCAAGGAGGAGTTTGATATGGTGAGACAATACCGTATGCTAGCCCTTGCCTCCCTGGTGGGCTTCTTTGTCCTCGGCTCTGGCACTGCCTGGTTCATCACATCCCATTTGATCCAAATCTGAAATACAAGATCAAGCGCTTGGTTAGGGCCTGTTAGCAAACAGCTATTCCTCTAAAGCCAAGGGGATGCGAAAATAGCTACCTTAATGATTCACCATAATAGGTTGCTGCATGCTACAAAGGGTTCATCTATTTATTCTGATTCTGTTCTTGATCACACCCGTCCTGTACGCCGACAATATACTGACGGAAGATGTTTATGCCAATCCTGACTGGCAACCCGAAGTACCTTTTAAAGAAGCTGAGGTTACGATTCCTGACGAGATAAACCTCGATGATTTGCAGGAATTTCAGGTAGGTGCAGATCAGCCCCGCTTTCGTTACTACATCGAACGCGGTTCACTGAAGACCGGTACAGAGGGGGTGACTCGATTTGCCGTGGTTATCCGTTCACAATCCGGTGCGACAAACAGCTCTTACGAAGGTCTACGTTGTGGTGAAAGAGAATATAAAGTTTATGCCTACGGTAGCGCGAACAAGCTTTTTCCTGCCGCCGACAGCGATTGGCAGACCATCCCAAAGGATGAATCGACAGATTATCGCGCTGCGCTTTATGAAGATCTGATATGTAATCTTCTGACCGGCCAAACCAATCCATCCGATGCAATATTTCGTGCCATGCGGGACAATCGATCCCTGAATAATTTCTAGCCTGGAGCTGTTTAGTGAAGAATACCCTTTTAGAGATGCACGGGCTACCAGCCTTCTCCAGTATCACACCGGCAATGATCGAACCCGCCATCGATCAGCTGATACAGGGTAATCGCCAGACAATCGAGCAGCTGCTGAACACTCAGATTGATTTCACATGGAATAACCTGGTTGAACCCCTGGAGAGGATTGAGGACCGACTCAGCCGAGCCTGGTCACCGGTCAGCCATATGAATGCCGTGGTCAATAATGACGAACTGCGTGCCGTCTACAACGCATCACTACCCAAGCTGAGTGAATATGCCACCGAGATAGGACAAAACAGACAGCTCTGCGATGCCTATAAAAAGGTTAATGATCAAGCGGGTCTCAAACAGGCTCAACAGCAACTGCTGCACAACGCACTGCTCGACTTTCGTCTTTCCGGTGTCGATTTAGACCATGAAAAACAACAGCGCTTCAAGGAGATCAGTCAGGAGCTGTCCCGACTCACCACCAAATTTGAGGAAAATTTGCTGGATGCCACCCATGCCTGGAGTAAACTCATTAGCGACCGGTCCTCACTATTGGGCCTACCCGAATCAGCTCTCGCGCTTGCCAAACAGACAGCTGCACAGCGGGATCAGGTAGGTTGGTTACTGACCCTGGATTTTCCCTCTTACCTACCGGTAATGACCTATGCGGATGATCGTGAATTGCGACAGGAAGTCTACCAGGCGTTTGCCACCCGGGCTTCCGATCAGGGTCCCCACGCGGGTCAGTGGGACAACAGCGAGGAGATGGAACAGCTGCTCAAACTGCGTCACGAGCAAGCCCGGTTATTGGGGTATTCCAACTATGCCGAACGATCATTGGCACGCAAGATGGCCGCATCAACTGATCAGGTAATGACATTTCTTACCGACCTGGCTGAACGGTCTCGCAAACAAGCCGAGCAGGAGCTTAAAGCACTTCGACTGTTCGCTGAAACCGAATTTGGCATCAAGGATCTACAGGCCTGGGATATCGGCTACTATTCGGAAAAACTGCGTCAGCAGCGCCACAATATCAGTCAGGAGGAATTGAAACCCTACTTTCCTGAAACCCGGGTGGTACCCGGCATGTTTGCAGTGGTTGAACGGCTCTTCGGTATCCATATCAACGAAGTGAGCGGTGTTGATAGCTGGCACCCTGATGTACGGTTTTTTGAAATCCATGATAAGGAACAGCACCTGCGTGGCCAGTTCTACCTCGATCTCTACGCCCGGCCTAAAAAACGGGGTGGTGCATGGATGGATGAGTGTGCATCCCGTTTCTTCACCGATACCGTTGACCAGCTCCCGGTCGCCTATCTCACGTGTAACTTTTCACCCCCTGTCGATGGCAAACCCGCCCTTTTCACCCATGATGAGGTACAAACCCTGTTTCACGAATTCGGTCATGGCCTGCACCATTTGTTGACAAAGGTCGATTACCCTGCCGTCTCGGGTATCAATGGTGTTGCCTGGGATGCAGTTGAACTACCCAGTCAATTCATGGAGAACTGGTGTTGGGAAAAAGAGGCATTGGCACTGATTTCAGGACATGTCGATAGCGGTGAACCTATCCCGGATGAGCTTTATCAACGCATGTACGCCGCCAGGAACTTTCAATCCGCCATGCAGATGGTCCGTCAACTCGAATTCTCACTGTTCGATTTCCGTATCCACCGGGAGTATGACCCGGAAAAAGGGGGACGCATCTACGATATTCTCGAGCAGGTGCGTCAGCAAGTATCGGTGATCAGAGCACCGACCTGGAATCGCTTTGCTCACGGCTTCTCCCATATCTTCGCTGGTGGCTATGCAGCAGGCTACTACAGCTACAAGTGGGCTGAAGTACTCTCCGCCGATGCCTTCTCTCTGTTTGAAGAGCGCGGGATATTCAACCCGGATACGGGTCAGGCATTTCTGCAGGAAGTTTTGGAACAAGGGGGCTCCAGGGATGCGATGGAGCTGTTTGTTGCCTTCAGAGGCAGAGAACCGGAGATAGAACCCTTGTTACGGCACTGCGGGATAACGGGGATCTGATAGTAAAAAAACCAGGTGACGCGAAAGCGTCACCCTAGTCGGTGAGTTAGATGCCCAAGGCATCATACCCCCAACCAACACCACCGATCTCAACCTCGGGATGCAACTGGCGAATCGACCTTTCGACTTCTGAGATACGCCACCGAGGTACATCGACCAACAACAAAATCTCGCCATGCTGTAAGGGAACACGGCAATCTGCCAGATGTGTGTGGGGCACATGACTGGCAAAGTAGTAACCTGATAGAACTGTGACAACCATAACAGTCAAACACCCCAGTACCCATACCCATTCTGTGCTCCAAAGCGCAAACAACAGTAATAGTAAGGCTGTAAAAAAGATCAGCAGGTTCAGGTCCCAGAACCAACGTTCCAGTTGAGCGCCTGCATCACTGCGTTGTCTTACCGTAGCTTCAGGTAGCCCTGAAATATCTACACCCTGCTTGGCAATTGTGTGTATGTGCTGACGATTGACCCGATGAAGCATCAGATCATTTGTCACTTTGTCAGCCTGCTCAGTAGTAGGTATCAGCATATATATTCGTCTCAGGATCATGCGCTAACTCCCATTAACCTTCAGCAACATAGTCGTCTGTATCATTGCCACAAACTATTTTCCGATCTTCCAACACCATGTTCTGATAAATACGTTTGGTGAATTCACTTTCGAAATAGATCTCCACACCATGATCACCATCACCCTCGTAGAGGCAGGGGTGATCATCAAGATCAGAGACATCACGCAAAGTTATGGGATCCGTAGTGGTTCTGATATTCATCGCTCCAATCTCCTCTTTTTTCTGCGCATCACACATAAGCTATAGAAATACCCAGTAAAACTATCAAGTAAATTGCAGCGATTAATCAGATGGGGAAATTAAGGGAATAGAGCGGTTCAGCCCACTGTCTCAGATTGTCGTAAACAGCTCGAAAAAAAGCAGATAGAACACGCTAGCCAGCAGTAGCCCAAAAAACATAACCGGCATCCCTGTGCGCATCCACTGTAATGGCGTCACTTTGGCTTCAGGCATACCACTCTTTTCCAATTCGCTGACTGCGATAATATTGGCTGTTGCACCGATATGGGTTCCGTTACCACCCAACCCGACACCCAAGGCAAGCGCCCACCACAAGGGGGCGATATTGACACCACTGCCCTCAAGCCCAAGGATGATGGGAATCATAGTCACGGTGAAGGGGATGTTATCGACCACAGCACTGAGAATCGCCGCAACCCACATTAACACCAGACCGGTCATCAACAATTTACTGGGATCAGTGGCCAACTCCGCCAGTTGATGACCCAGCAGTTCGAGGAGACCTGAGGACTCAACACCGCCTACGATCATAAAAAGTCCTGCAAAAAAGAACAATACTGACCAGTTGACCGAGCTAAATAGTTTCTCCATATCAGGACGCATTAACAGCAACGCCAGCGTCAATCCTATGAATGAGGCATAGGCGGGCAAAAAATGTAGTGTGTGGTGTATAAAAAAGAGCACCACCACAATAGCGAGAGAGAAGAGTATCCGTTTCAATCCCGCAGCATCCTTAATGGCATGTGTGGCCACCAGTGTCTTGGGATCTTTTCCCCCGTCGGTAAGCTGATCACGAAACAGGTAGAGCATCAATCCCACCGTTCCAATCCAAACTACCAAAACCGGAAGTCCCATATGCACCAGGAAGGAGTTGAAGCTGATATCCCCTGCACTACCTATCATCAGATTGGGTGGATCACCAACCAACGTTGCAGCACCACCGATGTTGGAGAGCATCGCTTCAGCCATGAGGTAGGGCATCGGATTTATCTTAAGCAGACGGCAGATCAACACAGTCAGCGGAGCGAATACAATGACTGTGGTGACATTGTCGAGTATCGTACTGATGACACTCACTGCAAGACTGAGATAGATCAGTAGCAGTTTCGGGTTGCCTTTTGCCCAATGGGTAATATGCACTGCTGCAAAATCAAAGGCGCCAGTGGGTCGTAGTAGAGCCACCAGCATCATCATGGCAGCGAGCAGTAGAATGGTATTGGCATCGACCGCAAGGATGGCAGCCTCCTGGGTATAGAAACCCATCCACATGCCGATTCCAATCATTGCCACTGCCCCGAAAATGGCAGCGCTAGTCCGGTGCAGGACTTCAGAGAAAATCAAGCCATAAGCCGCCACCAGCACAGCAGCAGAGGTCCACATCTCCGGGGTTAGATTATCCATATCGCATGCAATCTACTCGACGCAACACGCTTTGGTAACAACGGCTCTGGCAATACTCAAACGTGTCACAACTCCCTGGTAGTTATCTCCTTCGGTGACAAACAGATAAGAGGTATTGTATTGCTCCATGATCGCCAACGCCTTGATTGCCTGAAAGTTTGGCGACAGTTGAATGAAATCGGCGAATACAAAGTCATCCACTTTCTGAGCCATCAGTTCATCGGCTATGATGTGTGGAAAATCAAGATGCTCAATATCATCCCCCAGAAGGTGTGCACCCTGGATGACGTCCTGTGGAATACAACAAAGTAAGAATAAGTGTCTGACAGAAAACCTGCCGGACAGCTTACCTTCCGTATTCATGTACGGGATGCCTGGGACGCGCTTTTCGACGCACTCCATCATGACCTCACCGAGCTGCATACCCGGTCTAGCCACCTTTGTTGGAATTGATACGTGCTTGATTTTCATGGCGGAGTTTCATCCATTAACGGTTTCATTGCATGCAGCATATTGGCGAACAAGTGCTTGGTCTGTCTCTCTTCTCTGGCTAGCAGCTGCTTCATATAAGCGCGTTGTGTGGGCACTGTAAAGCAAGCCGGGCAACTGTCGGGAATGATAGGCAGCGTTGCTTCCACAGCAAAAGATCCGGTTTGGGTCTCCCGACAATAGACCAGCGGCCTGATAATGCGGATATCCCCTGCATCGTTGAGATAATGTGCCTTCATGGTGCGTAACTGTCCACCGTGGAACAGAGACATCATCAGACTCTCCGCAAGATCATCCAGATGTTGTGCAAGCGCCAGCACATTGTAGCCCTCCCGGCGACAGGTAGAGTACATGATGCCACGTTTCATGCGTGCGCAATAAGCGCAAAAAGAGTTGCCATCCATGTTCTGCCGAGCCTCATCCATGATCGGTTGCTCTTCATAGAACCAGGGCACACCCAATGCGTCGTAGTAGTCTTTGAGTGGCGCCGGATTGAAGCCCTCTACCTCAGGATCGACCGTGATCACGCCCAGCTCAAACTTAACGGGCGCATAACTTTGTAAATGGTTGAGAATCTGTAATAGTGAGAGAGAATCTTTACCCCCGGAGACCCCAAGCAGTATCCGATCCCCCTCACGGATCATGTCGAAATCGGCCACCGCCTTGCCGACCTTTCTCAATATCGATTTGGGTGGTTTTATATCGTGTTTCATCGGTGCATTTTGACACGAAGCACAGAGTCAACCAACGTGGATTGCTGCAAGACGCGGTAACCCCAACAGCACTGGGGGGTACGCCGTTGAGGCAAAGAAGAAAGAGGGACGCCAGAAGCAGGAATTCAGCTAGGGTCTACTCATGATGCCCTTGATTGCAGTAGGTAAGTCCGCTGGCAATACTATCATTTTGCTGTTATCGGAACCGGAGAGATTTTCCAGTGCACCCACATATTTCTCACCTAACAGATAAACGACAGGCATCTCATTCTCACCAATTGCCTCAGTTACCATTTGAATAGCCCGCTGACTGCCCTTTGCCAAGACAACCTGGGCTTCTGCATCGCGCCTGGATGCTTCCAGTCTTCCTTCTGCCTCAAGAATCTGGGCCTGTTTGTCACCTTCGGCACGGGTAACGGTAGCGCGTCGGCCACGCTCAGCGGCAGCCTGCTCCTCCATCGCCTGCTGCATGGTACCGGATGGATTGATATCCTGGATTTCAACCGTCTTCATGATGATACCCCAGTCGGATATATCATCAGAGATGGACTCCTTCAGTTTGGCCTTAATCAGATCACGGGAAGAGAGTGCATCATCAAGCGCCATTTCACCGATGATTGATCGAAGTGTCGTCTGGACCAAGGTTTGAATAGCTAATCTATAGTCCTCAACACCGTATACCGCTTTCTCCGGTGATATGATATTCATGTACGCAACTGCATTTGCAACAATCACCGCATTGTCGCGCGTAATCACCTCCTGAGAAGGGATATCCAGCACGATATCCTTGGTAGTGACTTTGAATCTAACATCATCAAAATAGGGAATGATAAAATTGAGACCCGGTTTTAGTGTGGTATGGTATTTCCCAAGGCGTTGAACAACCCATTTGTATCCTTGTGGAACCAAGCGCACACCCTTTGCGATGGTAACAACAATCGCCACAAAGAGTGCAACGGAGATCACCAATCCTGCTTCCATTTCAAACCCCCCTAACAGTTACGATTTAGTTACAATGAGGCTGTTGCCTGACAGATCAATGACCCGCACACGGTCTCCAACAGCAAGACTATCCTCAGCGATAAATTTCCACTCATCAGCACCTAAAATCGGTGCTGGAAACCGGAGCGTCCCTCTCCTCTCCTCATTCGGCACAGATAGAACCTGACCCACTTCACCAATAATGGCCTCCCGAGACAGCCCCGCTTTTGTTTTGTCAATCGAGAGCGGCTTTAGATACCTGAACCAAAGCCAGGCTAACCCGGCTGACAGTACTGTCCACAAAACCACTTGTAGCGTGACAGACAGATCGGGTAGGAAAAAGAGCAGCATGCCAACAATAACTGCGGCAGCTCCAATCCAAAGCGCAGTGAAGCTGGGTAGTGCAATCTCCAACAGCATCAACCCGATACCCAGGATCACCCAATGCCAATAAACAATATGAAAACTCATACTAACATCCCTAATGAGGTTAGGCACTCATGATAGATTATCAATGATACCTGAGCTATCACTACCTGAGAGCAAGGTTAATACTATCTTCTCACCCTGATGGCTCGTTTCATAAAAAAGCCAATATATACATACAATTCAGCAAGATACGATACAGCATGAATATTACAGGGCCACAGACCTCAAGATTCTCTGCTGTACTACCGATATAACTATTAAGCCTGCAACCAGTCGTCCCGGATTTGGATTTTCCCATGTCTACAGGCTTTCGACCAGAGGAACAAGCAGCTCTTTCCCCTGTGTCAGTCATCGACTCAAGGATGAGCTGTCAGGTCGCCGAAATTCGGCAATCTCAGGCAACTGAAATGTACACCACAGAAATAAAGGCAATTCTATTCGTTGACAGCGATAGCAATCAGCTACAATCACTTAAACGTACCCTGCGCCCCTATCGAAATATCTGGCAACTGCATTTCGCCAATAATGCGAAACAAGCCCTCGAATTAATGCAACAGTCGCCAGTGGATATTGTTGTCAGCGAAATCCAGCTCGCAGGTATGCCTGGTAGCGACCTGCTGAAACAGGTTCAGCTCCACTATCCCAGTGCAACGCGCCTGCTGTTCTCCGGACAGGCGATGCGTACACCAGCGCAGGAAGTTGTCCATCACGCCCACCAATTTATTGCAAAACCCTGTGACACAACTGATTTAATAGCCATCTTACAACGGGTATTCCATCTACGTAGTCTGCTCAACAATCCATCCGTTGAGGAGATGATCAGTAGCCTCGGTACACTACCCAGCCTCCCCAGCACCTATCAAAAGATGATTTCTGCACTGCAATCCGATTCCACTACAGTGACTGACATTGGCCGGATAGTGGCTCAGGACATCGGCATGTCCACCAAAATTCTGCAAATGGTCAACTCAGCCTTCTTTGGGTTACCACAGCAGATTGCTTCACCAGAACATGCTGTCACCCTATTGGGTATAGAAACCATTACTAATCTTGCACTTACTGTCGGTGTCTTCTCACAACTCGATAAATCTATTTTAGAGGAATTTAATCTCGATGCCCTGTGGCAACACAGCATGATAATTTCCGGTCTGGTACAACGTCTGGCTCAAGTGGCCGGCCTCGATCAACAGCAGCGTCAAGTACCAGTATTGGCAGGTCTTCTACATGATCTGGGAGAGGTCGTTCTGGCCACCCAGGATACTGCAGAATACCGCCGCATAGTGCAGCAGGCGAAGCAGGACGGCATTCCTCAATATGAGATTGAGACAGAATCGTTATGGTGTAATCATGCCACCATCGGCGCCTACCTGATGGGATTATGGGGACTTCCACTCTCTGCTGTGGAAGCAGTAGCATTGCATCATTCAGCTGAGAGCCAGAGCAACCAACGTCCTGATTGTCTGGTCGTGTATGCTGCCAATCTATATGCACACTGGTTCCATGAGAATCAGCAAAGCCCTTACTATAAAACTGACCGGCTGCAAGCCTTACTATCCCCAACTGAGTTTGAGCAATGGACAGCGGTTGCCAAGGAGTATCTCGATGGACAAGCTGCCTGAAAAAGTTTTAATGGTCGATGACGACCGCAACCTACTCGACTCCTTCCGCCGCCAGTTTCGAAAACGCCTCAACCTGGAAACCGCTACTAGTGGTGCCGATGGCGTACAAGCGGTAAGAGACGGTGGACCCTTTGCCGTGGTCATCTCAGACATGCAGATGCCGAATATGAATGGTGTTGAGTTTCTGTCCAAGGTGTATTCAATCTCACCCAATACTGTACGTATCATGCTCACAGGCAATGCCAACCTGGACGTGGCAGTCGATGCAGTAAACGATGGCAATATATTTCGCTTTTTAAATAAGCCGGTGGAGACAGACCAGCTCTATCAGACTATTACGGGTCTATCCGGGTTTCGCAAAGAAATTAAGGTATTGATCGGCCACAGATTCTTCTCTATTTTTGATGTTGAAAAGGCATCAAAAAACA
>JAIVEQ010000022.1 GCA_023838465.1 Candidatus Thiodiazotropha sp. | reverse complement strand
TTTTTGATGCCTTTTCAACATCAAAAATAGAGAAGAATCTGTGGCCGATCAATACCTTAATTTCTTTGCGAAACCCGGATAGACCCCAAAAAAATCGAACAGATATCTCCCAATGAAAAGACCAATCACCCTAATAACCAGGATACCCAGTACTCCGGAACCACTCCCCTTCATAACCAGCCTGGCAAACTATCCAGCAGCGAGGCCTATTACTAGATAAGCTGGCATACTCATCTTGGTCAATACGATTGGCTACAATGGTTGCAGCTTAGGGCAATCCATACCCGATAATAAAGGTGGTGCCTGTTAAGAATTGTTAAATCGATATCACAATCTATCCATTCACTAACACTATCCATGCCGAGACCAGGGTAAAAAGCCGGGGAATTCAGCTAAGGTTAGGGAGACAACAACAGAGAATGACGTATGTCAGTATTGCTTGAGTTCAGTATCTTTCCTCTCGATCAAGGAGAAAGCGTCAGTCAGGAGGTAAGCCAGGTAATTGCAATGATTAAAAAATCCGGCATTGACTACCAGTTGACTGCCATGGGGACCCTGATCGAAACATCAACCACTGCAGATGCGTTGTCCATTGTTCAGAAAGCAACTGAACTGTTGCACAAGGATGGTAGTCAGCGCGTTTATGCCACGATTAAAATCGATAGCCGTGTCGATAAGAAGCATCGTTTACAGGGAAAAATTCAATCAGTCCAGGCACGGATTGGAAGGGTAAACTTGAATCCGAATAGGCAGGACATTGAGACTTAGGGAAATTTAACAACATACGAGAAAAACAAGATGAACAATGAGACTTCTACGGAAGAGCTGATTCATGCTGTCCAGCGACTTTGGTCCGAAAGCTATCATGGTTTGCTGGCGACACACTCGCTCAAGTTTCCAGGTTACCCTTTCGGCTCCCTGCTACCCATTTGTCGAGATACCAAGGGCTACCCTCTGCTGCTGATCTCACATCTAGCACAACACACCCGTAATCTCGAAGCCAACCCACTTTGCTCACTGACATTTACTGAACAAGGAAATGGCGACGTACAGCAGTTAGCTCGGCTCACTTGCCTGATGCAGGCAGAAACGGTCAATTCAACCAACACGGCTGAACGCTATTTTCGTTATTATCCCGAAACCCGGCGATACCAGAAGGAGCTTAACTTTCTTTTTTACAGGCTCGTTACCCGGCAGTTTTATTTTATTGGCGGTTTTGGTTCGGCCCGATGGTTTGATACAAGTCGCATCCAAACCCCAACACCCTTCTCTACTGCAGACGAAGCAGAGCTGCTTTATCAGCTAAATGCACATGACCATGGCCTGTTGAAAGGTCTTGCTGACCGTCTGAGGATTACCGTGACATCCTCCATTGAAGCTGTCGGTGCAGACCCCTATGGTTTGGATGTTCGCCTGGGTCAGAACCTGCAGCGTCTGCACTTCAAACAGCGCTTCAACCACACGACGGAACTCTTACAGCACATTGACTCACAATCAGTCGATACTTCTGGAACAGAATAACCTGAATTTATATGGGGTAGATATTGATGGACACTTGACATTAAACTTCCGCCTGACAATAACCAACTATTTTACTTGGTAATAGGAGTAGGCTAAATGAGCATTGATCTTCCAGAACGTGATGGAGACGGATATCTCACTGACATGAGCGCATGGAGTCAGGAAATCGCAGAAGCAATGGCGGAAGCCGATGATTTTGATCTCAGTGAAGAGAAGTGGGAACAGATCCTCAAAGCGAGAGAGTACTACGATGAATTCAACGTGGTCCCACCTATCCGAAAGTTTTCAAAGTACCTGGGAGCCGACAAGAAAGCCATGTTTGAACTTTGGCTCACCGGCCCGATGAAACCGATTACAAAATATGGCGGGCTTCCGAAACCTACTGGTTGTGTTTAGCGTCCAGCAGATTGGTAGTGTAAAAAACATCCCAAAGAACGCAAATAATTGTGCTTTCAAGCAACATTTTTTTGCGTTCTTTATGCGCGCCTCAACGCCTCTATTGTGTCGTAGTATCGCAAGATGGCTATGATAGCGACAAATAGGGTTATCCTAAAACGCGCTTTACACATTCAGATCAATGCTGGCCTGCCTCATCTGCCAACGAATAAAAATCGGTTTAGTTACTAGCGGAAACCCGGGCTTCCCCCACATTCACACCTCCGTTAAGATAGCCTGTTTTTGTTCGCAGGAGAGGGGAAAATGACATCAACCACCCTTCTCAGCCAATTAAGTGGTTTGTACGAGATGCAGCTGCATCTACTGACTTCCATACCGGCTGAGGATTGTGCTAAACAATATCACCCACAGCTTGCCTCGTTAAACTGGTATTTCGGCCGAGGGGTTTATTTGGAACTCCATTGGCTGCGAGCAGAGTTAGAAGGTGATGATGACCTGGCACTTAGAGTGAATCAGCTTTTTTCGACTGGCCAACTTTCTTTACAGCAGCAGTGTGCCCAACTACCACCCGTCAACCACCTGATTAACTGGGGTTCAGAGGTTCATGACGAGCACTTGAGGCGACTCGCCACTCCTGCTGCACTGCCTGATCATCCAATACTCAAAAATGATCGTATTGTATGGTTCCTACTACAGGAACAGGCCAAGCTCTACGAGTGCATGTTGATTCTTCTGAATCAGCGATCTCTACAGATCCAAGAACCAAACTTTGTCTGCAACGAACCCTTGATAGCCGAAAACCCACAGTGGGATACCAAAGAGCTTTCCCAGGGCCACTATCGTATTGGTGCACGCGATGATCCCAGAGCCTATGACAATGAATTGCCTCCTCAAGCTGTCGAGCTGAGTAGTTATCGTATTGCATTATCCCCGGTTTCGAACGCCCAGTATCTTGCTTTCATGCAGGATGGTGGTTATACAGACAATACCCTTTGGTGTGATGAAGGCAAGCAATGGCTTGCACAGCATAACTGCTCACACCCTGAATATTGGCGCCAGGATGGGAATGATGGCTGGTACGAAACGGCTATCAACGGCCACACCCATCTTCCACCTCAAGAACCAGTCACCGGCATCTGTCTTCACGAAGCGCACGCCTTCAGCTGCTGGGTTGATAGACAGGGTGGCGAGTACTCAGGCGCTATCATACAGCACGAATATCAGTGGGAGATGGCTACACGTACAGGAGTACTGGATCAAACCAATCGTGCTTGGGAGTGGTGCGGCAACACCTTCCACAGTTATCCGGAATTCAAGCCCTTTCCCGATTCTTCGGTCTCTGCCCAGGCATTTGATGAAAATCACTTCGCATTAAGAGGCGGTAGCCTGCATACCCAGCAAATGCTAAGACGTGCCAGTTTCCGTCATTGGGCATTACCCTCTGATCACCACCTCTTCGCAACCACCCGTTTAGTCTTTCCGGCACGCCATGAATGGAGCTAAGAGGGAAGCAGATTCTCTAAATCTACGGTACATGCCAAGCTTGAGAACTAATCAACTAAAGAATCAGGTAAATCTGCCACCATACCGGTTAGAGAGCATTTAAGTAGAGGTAGCTGACTTTCTTATGGGCATTAACTCAATCACAGGACCCGCACTTCAGGGGATTCAAAAAGGATTCCAGGGGATGCGTAGAGTGGCGTCAGGGATCGCCAATACCCAGCAGACCAATCAGGCCAAACCTACCGACCTCTCTCGCGCCATGGTCGAACTACAGCAACATGCTAACCAAACCAAGGCGCAGGTAAAGACACTACAAACTGTCAATGATGTACTGGGTACCCTGATAGATGAGCGGGTATAATATAGACAAATAACCCATCACCGACCCAATGAGTCAGCACTACTGAGTAGTTAATCTACCCAATAAACAACATCGACAGATCCACAGCCTGAATATCCTTGGTTAATGCTCCCACGGAGATATCATCCACACCTGTCTCCGCAATAGCCCGGACACTTCCTAGATTCACACCCCCAGAAGCCTCAAGCCTCGCTTGTCCTGCATTCAATTTTACTGCTTCTGCGAGCATTGTTAAGTCGAAGTTATCCAACAAAATCCTTTCAGCATTTGCCTTGAGCGCCTCATGCAGCTCATGCAGCGATTCAACCTCAATCTCGATACTTACACCTGAGGGTGCTGTTTGTTTGGCCTTCTGCAACGCAGCAGCAATAGAACCGGCAATTCGAACATGATTCTCTTTGATGAGAATGGCGTCATATAGGCCAACCCGATGATTATGCCCACCACCACAGGTTACCGCATACTTCTGCTGTAACCTGAGCCCTGGAATTGTTTTTCGCGTATCCAGGATTTTTACACCGGTTCCACTCACCGCTTCGGTATATCGACGAGCAATAGTGGCAGTAGCAGAAAGTGTCTGCAGATAGTTTAGCGCTGTACGCTCACCACTCAACAATGAACGATTATTTCCACCTAGCAAACAGAGGACCTCTCCTGGTGAGATTGAATCTCCATCCTCAACTCGCCAGTCAATATCGATTGTTTGATCCAACTGATGAAAAACTTCGTTGACCCAGGCCACACCGCACAACACAGCTGTCTCTCGACAAATGATTTTTGCTTGAGCTATCGCATGCTCATCAAGCATTCCTGCAGTCAGGTCACCACTCCCGAGATCCTCAGACAATGCCTGTCTGACCTGTTCACTGATCAGCACCCTATCTGGCAAGGCATTCATTCAGAAACTGATAATAATTCCACATCGAAAACCAGTGTGGCATTGGGAGGAATTACACCACCTGCCCCTCTGTCGCCATAACCTAACTGAGGCGGAATGGTAAGCCTGCGTTTGCCACCCACCTTCATTCCTGCGACACCCTCATCCCATCCTTGTATAACCATGCCTTTACCAAGGGTAAAATCGAAAGGCTGGTTACGATCTACTGAAGAGTCAAACTTATCGCCATCAACTAGCCACCCGGTATAGTGAACAGAGACACGTTGCCCGGCGGCTGCCAGGCTACCAGTGCCTTCGTTCAAATCTTCGTATTTCAATCCGGAATCAGTCATTTTTTCGCTCATAGGAAACTTAACCCTCTCATTTTTTTAAAATTTCATGATGATTTAAGCATGTATCGCTTCATCTCGGGTGTAATACGGAACAAATGGAGGCTGCATCAACCATGTTTGATGGCACGCAGTTTATAACTGTGATTTATAGAGAGTCAATGATACTGACTGCTAGTATTCTAGGCAGAAGCAGATGTTGAACTGGTATTTTTCAATGCTCCGAGCATGGCATCCAAGGCGCGATCCATTATAGGTGTATTAGAAAGCTCCTCTTTTTTCGCTGTTCCCTCGCGTAAGCGCTTTGCCACACCGGAGGTGGTAAGCTCCATCGCCTTCATCCCTTTGCGATTTACAAAAATATAGTTATCCGTCACCTTGCTTTTCCAGGAGAGTTTGATGCGGATCTTACTGTTACCTTCAACGATTTCCAACCAGTTACCTGTCTCCAATTCTTTCGCTTGCAGAGTGAATTCATCCTGTTCATTAATGGCCTCATCCGCCATCTGGTGCAGCTGACTATTGGGATCGCCTACCAGCTGGCTGTCAGGAAAGTGGATTTCATGATGGGGTATTGGCAGGGTTCCTGCGGTATGCACCTGATTGACATCGCCACCACGTAATACACCGATATGGCAGTTCTGTAGCTCTTTAAACAACTTAGCCATCTTATGCTGATCAAAAGAGATACTATTCAATCGCTCGCGAATATTTCTCAATAACTCTGGAATTCCACGTAGCAGCTGCTGTCTTTCGGCATAATCCGACTTAGGTTGTACGCTCCACAGTAGTCTATCGACAATCTCCAGCGCTTCACCCCATCCCTGACTCTTTACCCCTTCACGTAGATAGATAAGCAACAAAACGTCCTTCCAGCCATCCTCCAGGATTGACATCACTGCCTCTGGTATGACCTGCTGATTACGCAATCGTTGGTTTAGCTCTTCAGATACAATCTGCTTGGCTGACCTGAGTTGCTCCTTGCCTTTGGTAATCTGATTGGTGCGCTGTTCTGCAATCTGCGCTCCACGTTGCTCTTTCTGCCACCAGCCAGTGAAATCATCATCAAGCTCCGCAAATAGTCCTGGATCGTCATGAAATTCATTTAAAACCCGCTTTACTATCGACTCGATCTTCTTATAGAGAGTATCGTTGGCCCGATCCCCCGAGTCATTCCAGCCCACTGCGGCCTGTGCCAAGGAATTCAATAGACGCCTGGCAGGATGCACCTTCTTGCTGAAAAACGATTTATCAATGATGGCGACCTTTAGCATGGGTATCTGTAGTCGACTGATCAGGGCCTTCATGGCATCTGGCAGGCTGTAGTCATCAAGGATAAACTCAAACAACATGGAAATGACATCAATGGTGTCATTATCAGCATCCCCGAGGGCCCGGGTGATCTGTCCATCCCTTGCAATCTGTAGATCACTGACCAAACGTGCCCGCATCTCGTCCGGATTCAATGGCTGATTGACCCGACGACCTTGTGGCAACATCACAACGTTCGATTGCTGAATTGCCGAGAGCACACCCAACAGTTCCCCAGTGTCCACCATTGGCACATTTCCGTTTGGTGGGTTGAGCATCAGGTTGGAAGCTAACATGCTGCTGCCGGCACTCGCGTTTGCACGCCGAACACCGAGTAGCTGCTGTAAAGTGGAGAAAATCTCTGCCTGAACCTGCTCTTCAGCGGTTGCTGCTTGCATTGAAGATGAAGTGCTGACGTAAGAAGAGTCGCTGGCCAGAAAGCTTTCCCCCCCATCGCCACGAAGTGCAGGAGCAACTGGGTTACGGCGTACCTTAGGCGTCAGCTTGGTTATCACACCAGCGCGGCCCAACAACAGATTAATCTCATCGTAGAGACCACCGATGTAGTGCATGATATGGCGGTCAAACAATTTATAAACCACTAATTTGACCGGCAACTCAACGGGTACATCGGTCATTGCCATTTGGAAAGCATTGCAGATGACACCTGGCATCAGTGGCGACTGTTGGGCGATCCTCTCATCCACTTGTCCACCGCCGATAACATAGGCAAAGCGTTGACCCATAGCATAAAGCTCACGGGAAAAACGACCTTCTGACTTACTCACCATGTTGGTGACTGCGAGTGAATCCTCTAAATCCTCATCGTCAACCAGCGCCATCTCTGAATCTCGACTCAATTCGTCGAGGGTCGGTTGAGTGATGGTTATCTCACCCGTTTCCCAATAGCGATCATAGGCACGTAGAACTTCCTGAGTGAAACTGCGATCTATACCAACCCGTTGCTTCCTTAATTCACGCATCGAGTCAAAATAGATGTTCTGTAGGGAGTTACTCTCTGATTTGTTGGCCATCTCATAGAGAGCATCATCGAGGTTATCGAAGAGGCCGCTCATCAGCTTGGGAAGCGTCTTTACAACAAGATTGCGACACTCAGCCGCAATTCTCCGTCCATTGACGTCAAGAGAGATGTTTTTTCGACGAGGCACAGCTGAGCCGAATGTAATAATGTTGTCTTGCCTTTGCATCTATCGCCACTTGATGGAAACCTTCCAAAATCTAAGACGATGCCAACCCGTCACTTTTGCCGCATCTAGCATAAGGCTATGATAGTGCAGAGACATCGTCTGAGAATAACCTCACAAAAGAACCATATAATCGAAATCTGGTGATACTTAAGTATCTAAGCATACTAGTGGAAAATTAGCACCAAGTGCTTGTACAATCAATAACTTCTACTAAAATGTCGCAGCTTTCATGCTATTCAACACTTGCTATCCCAAGTGTGGGCGATCAATTAACTTCATGAAATTAATTCCAGAACAATTTTCTGACCGCAATCAAGGATAAAAAATACCCGGCTGATGAGACAGTGAGGAATAGAAGCCAAATGGAATCTGCTGTATTGTCTCTAACACAATCGGAGGCTTAAGCTAGGCTTCCCCCCCACAAAAAAATAGAAGCACATAGCAGCCCGAAACCACTCTATGCGATTACTCAAACACCTCATTTCATCACTACTGGAACGTGCTCGTGATCTGCTGCCTATTGTATTTGTTATTTCTTTTTTTCAACTGGTTGTCTTGCAACAGCCGATTCCCAACCTGGGTACAATACTCACGGGATCATTACTGGTACTGCTTGGTTTGAGCCTCTTCATCGAAGGACTGAACCTGGGTCTGTTCCCACTCGGTGAGGGAATGGCATGGGATTTTGCGAGAAAGGGCAGCCTAACCTGGCTACTTCTGTTCGCTTTTGCCCTCGGGTTCGGTACGACTGTTGCGGAACCTGCTTTGATCAAAATCGCCCAGGAAGCTGCAAATGTCGCAGCCGTTGGGGGCATGATTGCCAATTCCCCCGATGCACAAAATGAGTACGCCCAGGGCCTTCGCTTTACTGTTGCGATTTCAGTTGGCTTCGCCATCCTGATCGGGGTATTGAGAATTGTCAAAGGATGGCCAGTACAATACCTGATCATTGGTGGCTATCTGGGTGTGATATTAATGACAGCTATCGCGCCAAAGGAGATAATTGGTATTGCCTATGACTCGGGAGGTGTAACCACTTCGACAGTCACCGTTCCTCTGGTCACAGCCCTGGGTGTCGGGCTTGCATCAAGCATCAAGGGACGCAACCCGATGATAGATGGATTTGGACTCATTGCTTTCGCCTCGCTCACTCCAATGATCTTTGTCATGGGCTATGGGCTGTTTTTATGAATGAGGCCTTACAACATTTCCTCTCTGTATTGACGGGTACTATCCTCGATGTATTGCCTATTGCCGGCATCCTATTCGGCTTCCAATTCCTGGTTCTGCGCCGACCGATAAAAAACCCTAAAGAGGTCCTATTTGGCTTTCTTCTGGTTCTGATTGGTCTGGTATTGTTCCTGGAGGGATTGGATCTGGCCCTCTTCCCACTGGGCGAATTGATGGCGAATCAGCTCACCTCCCCTGAAATACTCAATATTTCCACTACGGGTGATACCGTTCAATGGTACCACTACTTCTGGGTCTATCTGTTTGCGGCCAGCATCGGTTTCTCCACCACTATTGCGGAGCCCTCCCTGATTGCTGTCGCCATCAAGGCGAATCAAGTCTCTGCAGGCGCCATCAGTCAGTGGGGATTACGCATTGCGGTCGCCATCGGCGCTGCGGTCGGTGTCTCCCTGGGTTGCTACCGGATAATTTCCGGCACGCCTTTACACTGGTACATCATGGCGGGTTATGTGGTGGTGATTGTGCAGACAGTCTATGCCCCCCGTTCGATCATTGCCCTGGCTTACGATTCCGGAGGGGTAACCACTTCCACTGTCACGGTTCCACTAGTTGCGGCTCTTGGACTTGGACTATCGAGCAATATACCGGGACGCAATCCTGTGATGGACGGCTTTGGCCTCATCGCCTTTACCTGCCTTTTTCCGATCATGTCAGTCATGGCCTACGCTCAGCTGAGCGAATGGCGTAGTAAACGACAAAATTGATGATACAACGAGGTATTTCTTATGCACTTCAAACTCATCATCGCCCTGGTAGAGGACAGCATGACCGAAAAGGTCCTAGAAGCTGCCCGTTCTGCGGGAGCCACTGGCTCAACGGTCATTAATCACGCTCGTGGTGAGGGTGTTGAGCAATCAAAAACCTTTCTTGGCCTGACCCTCGATACTCAGCGAGATGTCCTGTTATTGCTTGTCGAAGAGCATCTCAGCCGAGCCATCCTAGAGAAAATATCAGAAGCGGGCCAATTTGAGGCTAAACCGGGTAATGGCATCGCATTCCAGATTGATATCGAAGATGCCGTCGGTGTCAGTCATCAGATTAAAACACTCACACAAGTTATTGAGGAGGAGCTATGAACGATCGGCTTTTAATCCGTGTCAGGGACGTCATGAAAACTGACTTTGATCTGGTGGAAGGCATGGACACGGTGCAGATGGCGCTTGAACGAATGATCCATGTGGAAACAAAATCCCTGATCGTCAAAAAACGCCATGATGATGATGAATACGGCCTTGTTATGCTCTCGGATATAGCACGCCAGGTTTTAGCCAAGGATCGCGCACCAGAGAGGGTCAATATTTACGAGATCATGACCAAACCCGCATTGACTGTTTCGTCAAGCATGGACATTCGCTATTGTGCACGTATCTTCAGCCGCTACGACTTATCGCGGGCACCTGTAGTAGATAACCGTGAAATTGTAGGCATCGTAAGCTATACCGACATGGTTCTAAAAGGCCTCAATCCGAAACCGAAATAGTGTTGGCTGAGCAAGACGATATCCTCCTGAGTAGCGCTGAGTTTCGTCAATCAGAGAACATGGATGACAGACCGCCTGATGCTGAGATCGACCTGCTGGTAATCCACAGCATCAGCCTACCGCCTGGAGAGTTTGGCGGTCATTGGGTCGATGACCTATTCATGAACCGCTTGGATACAACTGCTCATCCCTATTTTGATGAAATCAAAGCGCTGAAAGTCTCATGCCATATTCTGATTCGACGGGATGGTGAGGTTATTCAGTATGTCCCCCTCAACCGACGCGCCTGGCATGCTGGAGAGTCCATCTACTGTGGCCGCCAGTGCTGTAACGACTTCTCGATTGGTGTTGAAGTAGAAGGTTCTGATGATCAACCCTTCACAGATCCACAATATAACGCATTGAACAGCGTCACCAAAGAGATCATCCGTCTCTATCCATCTATTACCAGTGACCGTATAACCAGTCATGAAGCCATCGCCCCAGGACGAAAAACCGACCCTGGACCGATGTTCGACTGGCAACGATATTTGAACTTCATATGACAGGGAGATGGTGATCCTCTTCATCTTCTCTGCAGGTAATCACTTGAAACTTACCACTGTTTATCTGACACTTGCACGATGACACTAATGATTATCCTTATCTGCCTGATAGCAGAGCGATTTTTACTTGAAAAAGTACACTTGCGCAATAACCGCTGGTTGCTTCGCTATAGCGAGTGGCTTCAGCATCAGAAACTCCCTGCCTGGTTGGAACGGGGGATCGTCGGCATTGCATTACTCCTACTCCCACCACTGCTTGCAATCGGCATCCTCCAACACATCTTCGACGAAGGCCTATTGGGAATCAGCCTCTCGATTGTCATCCTGCTCTACTGTTTAGGCCCAGAGGATCTGGACACTCAAATCAGCCAGTATACTGAAGCTGTTGATAATGGAGATGAAGCAAACATAAATGCCATCGCCAGTACCATTATCATGGACGAACCACCCATCAGTGAGCCTGCACGCTCTCAAGCCGTTGCAGAAGGTGTTTTGTTACAGGCCAATCAAAACCTATTTGCAGTTTTGTTTTGGTTTATAGTACTAGGCCCCCTTGGCGCCATGATCTATCGATTAACTACCTGGTTACCGGCATTGGTTCAGTCGAACAGGGATATCGATTTCCAACTCAGTAGTAAACAGTTGACAGTCATCCTGGACTGGATACCGGCTAGAATCACCGCCTTCTGTTACGCCATCGCTGGCAGCTTTGAAGATGCCCTATATGGCTGGCGCAGCTTTCAAGAGGGCCGTTTCAGTGAATTCAATGATAGCAATAGCGGCACTTTGATTTGTACGGGTAGTGGCGCAATGCGATTGTCTACCCTTCTCGACGAGGCAAACGAAGGCAATCAACTCTATAGCACACTCCCACGATCAGCAATGGCTCTGGTCTGGAGGTCCCTGGTTGTCTTTCTTGTGATACTGACTTTACTCACCATGACCGGAATAATCTAAGCTGTAGTGCCAATCACCACAATAGACCTGCTGCGTCATGGTGAACCTGTAGGGGGCCGTCGCTACCGTGGACAAATCGACGATCCATTGAGCGAACGCGGGTGGGAAGAGATGTGGCATGCCGTTTCCGGCAAGAGACCTTGGCAAGCGATTATCAGCTCACCATTGCAGCGTTGCAGTCAATTCGCCCAAGCGCTAAGCAATAAGCTCGATATCAGCCTTGAATTCGATGATCGTCTGAAAGAGGTGGGATTTGGCATCTGGGAGGGCCAGTCAGGGGAACAATTGCGAGCACAAGATAGATCCATCTTGTCACGTTTTTATAACGATCCCCTCCATCATCGACCCGATAACGCTGAATCCCTCGAAGTCTTTAATCATAGGGTTAATATGGCTTATCAACAGGCCGCTGAACAGCATAGTGGTAAACATTTGCTGATTGTGGCCCATGCCGGAGTGATTCGCAGTATGTTGATACACGCCCTACAGGCCCCCATTCAATCTATGTACCGAATTTCTATTGCCTCTGCTAGCCTCTCACGCATCCAAATCGATGCTGAGCGCCCACCAACTGTGGTCTTCACGGGTAAATCACAACTGTAAGCAAAAGCAGCCTAGCACCACTCCTGTAAATATTTGTGATCTATTTCACGGGTTTCTTAAGGAATATTTAAGATAAATAGGTTATAAATCACGTAAATTAACATATTTTTACGTTACGGTTGGTAATGCTGGCATAGATCAGCAATGTGAATAACTTGAGGAGAAATCCTATGTCATGATTACTACTGACTGCTCTAGCAGTTATTGTTGTCTCAGTATTGGCAACTAAGACTATTGAATTTCCTGATCAATAGCCTACGAATATAAGTACTGACTAATGCTCATGTGCCTGACGGCCTGTCATGTCTCTATAGGTTGGCTTTAGCTTGATGCTGGCGAACGTATTCATACATGACAATTGACGCCGCAACAGCGACATTTAAGCTTTCAACCTGGCCATACTGAGGTATTGCAACAGAGGATACCTCAGGATAATCATCCAGGTTGAAACTGTGTCCCCACTCTTCATGTCCAAGCACGAAAGCGCTCTTTTTTGCCAGTTCAGCGGTTGTTAGTTGTCGATCACATCCACCCTGAAGTAGCACGACTTGATAACCTCGATTTACTAAGTCCCGGTAACTTTGATCGAAACTGTCAAAAAAACGTGCTGGAACCTTCTTAAAGGCCCCCTTTCCTGGAGACGGATCAAAAGGACCGATATTGATCAAATGAATTTCATGTGCACCAAATGCCTCTGCACTTCTAAATATCTTTGCCACATTGAATCCTGCTTTCATCTGATCGAGAACAACAATAAATTCATGTACCCCCGGCTTGGCCAACACATTTCGTTGCCGTTGCTTGGTATAACGCAACAGTGCCTGGTCTCTCTCTTCCCTTCGCTCCCGCTTGTTTTTTCTCTGTCTTAACATCTTTGTGTCCTTGCCCGATATTTAACGCGGGAATATACGGATGTTGTGATGACCGGCTGACCGATGCACTTATAAGTCACATACCAGTTGAAATTTTCCACTCAAAGACCATGACAATTGTGCAGGCTGTCTGCATATCATACATGTTGTAATAATCCTGGAAACGGCAGTTGAGCGCTTTGAGTAACTGGCAAGAGATTGATTTAACCTTTTATCCAAAGGCAGGAAGACGAATATGCAGGCAACAAGCGTCACTCGAATCTTGGTATGGAGCCGTGGACTCAGACTCGCTCATTGGTCACTTGCCCTCTCCAGCATAGGATTGCTGATAACCGGCTGGCTAATGAACAATACCAGTGTGATAGCAACAACGACTACTGAGATCCACTATATGCTCTCTGCCCTACTACTACCGGCGCTCCTGTTCAGGCTTTATCTACTTTTTTTTGGTAAAGGCACCGATCACTTATCAGCTTTCGAACCGGACCTGCACCGTCTTTCACAAGCCTGGTTAGTGTTGAAATTCTATCTCACTCTCGGGAAGGCTCCCTTACCAAAATGGTACAGTCATAATCCATTCTGGGGACCACTCTATTTCGTTCTATTTTTTATTCTGGTACTGAGTAGTATAAGTGGATTGATGATGCTGAAGGATGTCGCTCTGATTGGCAATCTAAGCCTGCAAGCTCTTCACCATCTTTGTTACCAGGTAGTAGGAGCTTTTACTTTATTGCATATCCTATCGGTTTTTTCTCATGACCTTGGTGGTAGTGGTTCAGATATTTCTGGAATGATCAATGGACAACGTATTTTTGAGGTGGAACAATCTAAGCAATATCATGCGTCAAAAAGCCATTCAGTAGAAATAGATGACTTGCTGAAAACACTCAGGAAATAGTCATTAATATTCAATAATAAGCAAGTATGTTATTAGCAACCGATAGGGTCGAGTAAAATGCAATCACTTGCTTTGATTAGCGACTAAGTAACTCACTATTAGTATCCATCTAGGTAAAGAGCGACACAAAAAAAACCACATCATCCGATGTGGGTTTTTTTCAATCGGAAAAGTCTTAAAGAGACTTTAATCCTCGCTTTCAGCCTCAGAATCTTCTGTGACTTCCGGAATCGGACGGTCTACTAACTCAACGTAAGCCATTGGCGCTTGATCCCCGTCACGATAACCGCACTTCAGTATGCGTAGATATCCGCCAGCTCTCTCCTGATACCGAGGTCCTATCTCAGCAAATAACTTGCCGACTGCTGCATTGTCACGCAGCCGTGAGAATGCCAACCTACGTTTTGCAACATTGTCTGTTTTAGACATTGTAATAAGAGGTTCAGCAACACGACGCAACTCTTTTGCCTTAGGCAGGGTTGTCTTAATCAATTCGTGATTGATCAATGAGACAGTCATGTTTCTGAACATGGCATTGCGATGGCTACTGTTACGATTCAGCTGCCGTCCAGATTTACGATGGCGCATGGGTCAACTTCCACAAATTCAATAGTTAATAAAAGGTCAGGGCAACTGGATTTAATGTGTCAGTTGCTCTTCGATATTTTCAGGTGGCCAATGCTCAAGACGCATGCCAAGTGACAGCCCACGACGAGCAAGTACATCTTTGATCTCAGTGAGTGACTTTTTGCCCAGATTAGGTGTTTTGAGCAACTCTACTTCTGTACGCTGAATGAGATCACCGATAAGGAATATATTTTCAGCTTTCAGACAGTTCGCAGAGCGTACAGTGAGCTCAAGGTCATCAACAAGCCGTAGCAGAATAGGATCAATTGCCGGCTCTTCTGGCTCTGCAATTGACTCAGCCGCCTCGGCTTCAAGATCAACAAAAACTGACAGTTGATCACGCAGAATGCTAGCTGAGCGTCTGATAGCCTCTTCAGGATCTATCGTACCGTTGGTTTCCAGCTCGATCACTAGGCGATCAAGGCCAGTATTCTGTTCCACACGGGCAGCCTCTACGCTATATGCTACTTCCCTGATAGGGCTAAACGAGGCATCTACCTGTAACATCCCAATTGGACGCTCATCACCTGCACTTCCCTGTCGCGCTGCCGCTGGATGGTAACCACGACCACGACGAACATTCAGGGTCATATTGATCTCGCCCGATTTTGTCAGGGTTGCGATAATATGATCAGGGTTGGCGATTTCAACATCGTGATCTAAAGTGATGTCGCTAGCCAATACTTGCCCAGGCCCCTTTTTCTGCAGCTTTAACGTTGCTTCGTCACGTGTATGCATGACGATTGCAACTTGCTTGAGATTGAGAAGTACATCCAGGACATCTTCCTGAACACCTTCCATAGTCGTGTACTCATGGAGTACATCAGCTATCTCTACCTCAGTGATAGCACTTCCAGGCATTGATGAGAGAAGGATGCGCCTTAGCGCATTACCCAATGTATGCCCAAAACCTCTCTCTAATGGTTCAAGTGTCACCTTCGCTCGTGTAGCGGTGACAGGCTGAACATTAACGATGCGAGGCTTGAGAAATTCCGTAACGCTTTCGGTCATGTATGTTCCCTCGTCAAGACTTACTTAGAGTAGAGCTCGACGACCAGTTGCTCATTAATCTCAGCAGATAGATCGAAACGATCAGGTATTCGCTTCACCTTACCTTTCATTGTCTTGGGATCAACTTCAACCCAATCAACAAAACCAAACTGCCCTTGCAGTTCAAGTGCCCCTTGAATTCTAAGCTGCTTTTTTGCTTTTTCGCGTATGGAGACTTCGTCTTCAGCTGTAAGATTAAAGGATGGTACATTTACAACCTTGCCATTAACCTCAATCGCCTTGTGACTGACCAGTTGGCGAGCCTCTGCACGTGTAGCTCCAAATCCCATGCGATAGACAATATTGTCCAAACGCGTCTCGAGCAATTGCAACAGATTCTCACCCGTTGCACCCTTATTCTGAGCTGCAGCTTTATAGTAGTTACGGAACTGTTTTTCCATAACGCCATAGATTCGGCGTACCTTCTGCTTTTCACGCAGCTGCAGGCCGTAATCAGATACCCGACGACGGCGATCGCCTGCCTGTCCAGGCACCTTTTCCATATTGCATTTGGAATCAAGTGAGCGAACGCGACTCTTAAGAAAGAGGTCGGTCCCCTCTCTACGACTCAGTTTGCACTTAGGTCCGATATACCTTGCCATGATTCATGTAACTCCAGTAATTAGACGCGGCGCTTCTTGGGGGGACGACAGCCATTATGAGGAATAGGCGTTACGTCAGAGATGCTGGTTATCTTAAACCCTGCATTATTCAGTGAACGAACAGCCGATTCGCGACCAGGACCGGGTCCCTTGACATTGACATCAAGGTTTTTTACCCCGTACTCCTTGACCATCTGGCCTACGCGATCTGCGGCGACCTGAGCGGCAAAGGGTGTACTTTTTCTAGATCCACGGAATCCGGACCCACCAGACGTTGCCCAAGCCAGGGTATTTCCCTGACGGTCACTAATCATGATTATTGTGTTGTTGAAAGAGGCGTGGATGTGAGCGACGCCATCGGTCACACTCTTCCTTACCTTTTTCTTGGCACGGTTACTGGGTTTTGCCATCTTCTGTACCTACAGATTCGTAAAATATGTTTATTTAGCGCTTGATTGGGCGACGAGGACCTTTACGTGTTCTCGCATTTGTGCGAGTACGCTGGCCACGCAACGGTAAGCCGCGACGGTGGCGAATCCCACGATTACAGCCTAAATCCATCAGACGCTTGATATTCATCGAGACTTCACGGCGCAGATCGCCTTCTACCGAAAAACGAGCCACTATCGCACGTATCGATTCAACTTGATCCTCGCTGAGTTCTTGTATTTTTGTATCAGGTTCGATGCCGGCTTCTTTACAAATATCACCCGCTCGCGAGCGCCCGATACCAAATATTGATGTCAGCGCTATGACCGCATGTTTCCGGTCTGGAATGTTGACCCCTGCAATTCGAGCCATCTCTAAATCTCCTGAAGAAACCCCTGGCACTTCACCAAAGGTAAACGAGCAATATTACCCTACGCAACCGCCTCTATCAAGCGGACGTAGGAAATTTTTCGCTGTGATTAACCCTGACGCTGCTTATGGCGTCCTTCTTTACAGATCACTCTGACAACGCCATTCCGGCGCACGATCTTGCAATTGCGGCAGATTTTCTTTACCGATGCACGCACTTTCATGATATAGACTCCAAAATTTGTTCAATACTGGTCAAGATTCGTTAACGTAACAGCCCTGCACCACTACCCTTCAGATTGGCCTTCTTCATCAAGCCTTCGTATTGGTGTGACATCAGGTGTGCTTGTACTTGCGCCATGAAATCCATAACCACTACCACGATAATCAATAGTGAGGTACCGCCAAAGTAGAAGGGTACATTCCAACCGACTATTAGAAATTCCGGCAGTAGGCAAACCAAAGTAATATAGATTGCACCGGCCATTGTCAGTCTCGACATGACGTTATCGATATACTTAGCTGTCTGATCACCAGGTCTTATTCCTGGAATAAAGGCCCCCGAGCGCTTCAAATTATCAGCCGTCTCACGAGAATTGAACACTAATGCTGTATAGAAAAAACAGAAAAAGATGATCGCTGCTGCATAAGCCATGACATAGACCGGCTCACCAGGAGATAACTTGGAGAATATATCCTGTATCCAGCGTGTATCCTCAGTATTTCCAAACCACTGTCCAAGTGTTGCCGGAAATAGAATAATACTCGATGCAAAAATTGGTGGTATTACCCCAGCCATATTTAGTTTGAGCGGCAAATGCGTACTTTGAGCAGCTAACATCTTCCTGCCCTGCTGACGCTTTGCATAGTTAATCGTTATCCGTCGTTGTCCACGCTCTACGAATACAACAAAAGCAGTAACAGCAATTGCCAATACGAACAGGAAGAGAATTGTAAGCGCATTCAGTTCACCTGTTCTCGCAAGCTCTAGTGTCCCACCGATAGCCGCTGGCAACCCAGCTACAATGCCCGCGAAAATGATCATTGAAATACCGTTTCCGATACCACGTTCAGTGATTTGCTCACCCAACCACATCAGGAACATCGTACCTGTAACCAATGAGACAGCTGCAGTTACAACAAAACCCACACCTTGATGTATGACAATCGTCTCTCCACCAACAGTCTGACTTTGTAGGGCGATTGAAATACCAACTGCTTGAAATGTCGCTAAAACGACAGTTCCGTAGCGGGTATATTGAGTTATTTTTCTGCGTCCTGCCTCACCCTCTTTTTTAAGTTGCTCCAGGGTAGGGATAACAGCAGACATTAACTGCATAATAATCGAGGCGGATATGTACGGCATAATGCCAAGAGCAAACAGACTGGCACGCTCCAGTGCACCGCCTGAAAACATATTGAACATATCAAGAATCGAACCTTGAGCTTGCTCAAAAAGCGCTGCCAAGGCAACTGGATTCACACCGGGTACCGGTATGAAGGTACCAATGCGGAACACCAGTAGAGCACCAGCAACAAACAAAAGGCGTTGACGAAGTTCCGTCAATCGACCCATGTTACCTAGAGCCCCCATCATTGGTGAACCTTGATTGGCCATAACTTATTCGACCTTACCGCCAGCTGCTTCGATTGCAGCTTTCGCACCCTTTGAAACACCCAGTCCCTTTATAGTAACTGCGCGATCGATTGCACCAGATGCAAATATTTTCACTTTCTTGATTGAGCGTGTGATGACATTTGCTTTTTGTAAGGTTTCAAGATCGATGACGTCACCTACCACTTTAGCCAACTCACCAAGTCGTACTTGCGCGGTTGACATGGAGATGCGTGAGGTAAAACCGATCTTTGGCAGTCTTCTCTGGAGGGGCATCTGGCCACCTTCAAAACCAACCTTGTGAAAACCGCCGGAACGGGATTTCTGCCCCTTGTGACCACGCCCACAGGTTTTTCCGAGACCACTACCGATACCGCGGCCGACACGTTTTCGAGCTGGTTTACTACCTGGAGCTGGCTGTAGTGTATTTAAGCGCATTTTAAGCCTCCACAACCTTAACCATATAATTAACTTTATTCACCATACCTCGAGTAGCAGGAGTATCCTCTACCTCGACAATCTGGTGCATGCGTCGCAGCCCTAACCCAGTAACACATGCTTTATGGCTTGCTAGGCGGCCACTTGTGCTGCGCATCAGAGTCACCTGCATTGTTTTCTTTTCTGCCATGACTTACCCCAGGATATCTTCGACACTCTTACCGCGCTTGAGTGCGACGGATTCAGCATCTGTCATATCATTCAGCCCATTAATAGTAGCCCGAACAACGTTCATGGGATTGTTTGTCCCGATACACTTGGCTAAAACATTCTGTACCCCAAGAACCTCAAACACAGCTCGCATCGCACCACCGGCAATGATACCGGTACCGTCTGAAGCAGGCTGCATGTGAACTCTGGCTGCACCATGTCTACCCATTACAGGATACTGCAATGTAGAACCATTAAGTCTGATTGACACCATGTTCTTACGCGCCGTCTCCATCGCCTTCTGAATAGCAACGGGTACTTCGCGTGCTTTACCAGTTCCAAAGCCAACACGACCCTTGCCATCACCAACGACAGTTAAGGCAGAAAAACCGAATTGGCGGCCACCTTTTACTACTTTTGCTACCCGGTTTACGTTGACTAGCTTTTCAAGCAGCTCGTCACCCTCAGGCTTCGTATTAAAATTTGCCATAATCCTGAACCTTTAAAATTGGAGACCGGCTTCACGGGCCGCATCAGCAAGCGCCTTAACACGACCGTGGTATCTAAAACCTGAACGATCAAAGGCAACATTATCAACACCAGCGGATTTAGCTCTCTCTGCAATGTACTTACCTACTACAGTTGCAGCGCTTACATTCCCACTGGCACCAGTGATTTCACTACGAATGGTTTTATCAAGCGTAGAGGCACTCGCTAAAACATTTGCGCCATCAGGACTAATCACCTGGGCGTAAATATGGCGGGGTGTACGATGAATAGACAGGCGATAAGCACCGAGCTCTTGAATCTTGGCTCGTGTACGGCGTCCACGACGTATACGTGATATTTTCTTTTCCATCGTTATACCCTATTTCTTCTTGGCTTCTTTACGCACAACGTGCTCATCAGAATAGCGCACACCCTTACCCTTGTAAGGCTCAGGAGGACGATAGGCTCGTATCTCAGCAGCCACCTGACCAACTCGCTGCTTGTCGCTTCCACTGACAATTATCTCAGTTGCCGAAGGTGTTGCTATGCTGATACCTTCAGGCACTGGGTAATCAATTGGGTGCGAGAAACCAAGATTGAGATTAAGTGATTTACCGCCTGCCTGAGCACGATAACCAACACCAACCAACTGTAGTTTCTTTTCAAATCCCTGGCTGACACCAGTAACCATGTTATTGACCAGGGCACGCATTGTGCCTGCCATGGCCCATGCGGATTTACTCTCAGTTTTAGGCGATATGTTCAGAGAATTGTCTTCCTCTGCAACATCGACCATTGGGTGCATGTTCATTGCAACTTCACCCTTAGGCCCCTTGACACTCAGCGACCGGTCAGCTCTTTTTACAGTAACGCCAGACGGTATCGATATAGGACTCTTAGCTATGCGTGACATATCATCAACCTCTTAAGCGACAAAGGCGACAACTTCTCCGCCCTGTCCGATCTCTCGGGCAGCTCGGTCAGTCATCACACCTTTAGAAGTGGATATAATCGCCACACCAAGACCACCGCGTACTTTAGGAAGTTCGTCTCTACCTTTGTAGACACGAAGACCAGGACGACTAACACGCTTGATGATATCGATGACAGGACGACCTTGAAAATAGCTCAGCTCTAACATAAGGATAGGCTTAGTGGATTCGCTATTTACAGAGACTTCCTTAAGAAAACCTTCATTTTTCAGAAGATTAGCGATTGCCAGCTTTTGCTTAGAGGAAGGCAGTTCGACAGTCGCTTTTTTAGCTGCCTGGCCATTGCGGATGCGCGTAAGCATATCCGCGATGGGATCTGACATACTCATATTTGAGCTCCTGAGGTCAGTCCGCCTTTATGGCGCGATACCCAAAAAGTAAAACAACCGGACCAGAACCTGCCCCGGATAAAGGCGCAGAATAATACTCTTACCAGCTTGCTTTAGCAAGTCCTGGTATATCTCCACGCATTGCCGCTTCACGCAATTTATTTCTACAGAGCCCAAATTTACGGTACACACCATGAGGCCGTCCGGTCACTCGACAGCGATTTCGCTTTCGAGACGGACTTGCATCCCTGGGCATTTTCTGTAATTTCAGAGTTGCTTGCTCAATTTCTTCAAAACCACTGTTAGGGTTTTTAATTACAGCCTTCAGTGCATTACGCTTGGAAGCGTAGCGTGAAGCTGTCTGCGCACGTTTGAATTCGCGTGCAATCATGCTCTTCTTTGCCATATTTAAAACTCAGTTCTTAAAAGGGAATTTGAAGGCTTCCAGTAATGCACGACCCTCTTCATCGGTACGTGCTGTAGTGGTAATGGTTATATCCAATCCACGCAGCACATCGATCTTGTCGTAATCAATCTCTGGAAACATGATCTGTTCTTTAACACCCATGGAGTAGTTGCCACGGCCATCAAAGGCTTTACCATTCAGTCCTCGAAAATCTCGGATACGCGGAATCGCGACATTAATAAGGCGGTCAAGAAACTCATACATCCGCTCGCGGCGCAAGGTAACCTTACAACCGATCGGCCATCCTTCACGGACTTTAAATCCCGCAATCGATTTTCGAGCATATGTAATGATTGCTTTTTGACCTGCAATCTTCTCCATGTCGCCTACTGCATGCTCCAGGATTTTCTTGTCGCCAATCGCCTCACCAACACCCATATTCAGGGTAACCTTGGTAATCTTAGGCACCTGCATTATGCTGCTGAACTGAAACTTGCCCATCAGTTCCTGGACCACAGTTTCTTTATAATGTTGCTGTAACCTTACCATGTCTGATCACGCCTTAAATATCGACGACTTCTTGATTCGATTTAAATATCCGAACCTTTTTGCCGTCTTCTAGAATTTTAAATCCAACACGATCGCCCTTGCCGGTTTCCGGGTTGTATAGAGCGACGTTTGAGATGTGCAGTGGCATCTCCTTATCAAGGATTCCGCCTGGTTCGCCTTTATTCGGATTTGGTTTGGTATGTTTTTTCGCCATATTGACGTTTTCAACTACCAGTCGGTCTTCCTGTAGCATTTTGACTACAGTGCCGCGTTTACCTTTATCCTTACCGGCAATAACGATGACTTCGTCACCTTTTTTAATCTTGTTAGCCATTAATGCTGCCTCATAAAACTTCTGGAGCAAGCGATATGATTTTCATGAATCGCTCACTCCTTAATTCACGGGTAACGGGGCCAAATATGCGAGTGCCGATAGGCTGCAGCGCATTATTCAAAAGCACCGCTGCATTGGTATCGAAACGAATCACCGAGCCGTCTGGCCGACGTACACCCTTGGTGGTACGTACAACAACTGCATTGTAGACATCGCCTTTCTTCACTTTGCCTCGAGGTATTGCATCTTTGACACTGACCTTCACAACGTCTCCGATCCCGGCATAACGACGATGTGAACCACCTAGCACCTTTATGCACTGAACCCGCTTAGCGCCACTGTTATCAGCAACACTGAGGTTGGTCTGCATCTGAATCATGGTATTGCCCTAATTCCAAATAGTTTCGAATGGACGCATACTGAGCATATTACTCAGCTAGCACGCTCCAGTACTTTAACCAAACGCCATGTTTTGGTTTTCGACAGGGGACGGCACTGTTCCACCATCACCTTATCTCCTTTCTGACATTCATTTGTCTCATCATGCGCATGTACTTTAGTAGAGCGACGCATAAACTTACCGTATACCGGATGTTTTACGAGACGTTCAACAGTTACAGTGATGGATTTATCCATTGCGCTACTTACGACCTGCCCAACCAGCGTTCGGTTAGTTGTCTGTTGCTCACTCATGATGCATTACCCGACTTCTGTTCGTTCATAAGAGTCTTAACTCGTGCAATATCTTTGCGAACTTCATTCATGCGAGAAGGCTTGGCCAATTGTCCAGTACCACGTTGCATGCGCAGATTAAACTGCTCTTTTAAAAGTTCGTCGAGTGCGGTAGTTAGTTCTTGTTGCGATTTCGCTCTTAGTTCAGATGCTTTCATTACATTACCGTCCGCTTCACGAATGCAGTCGAAACAGGCAGCTTGGCAGAAGCGAGTGCAAATGCCTCTCTAGCCAACTCTTCTGAGATACCTTCTATCTCATAAAGCATTCGGCCTGGTTGAATCTGAGCTACCCAGTATTCAACATTACCCTTACCTTTACCTTGACGTACTTCCAAAGGCTTTTTAGTGATTGGCTTGTCTGGAAAGACACGAATCCAGATTTTACCGCCGCGTTTTACGTGTCGAGTTATGGCACGACGCGCTGACTCGATCTGTCTCGCTGTGAGGCGACCCCTGCCCGTTGATTTCAAGCCGTACTCACCAAAGGAGACATCGCTACCCGTTATTGCCAAACCGCGATTGCGTCCTTTGTGCTGTTTTCGAAATTTTGTCCGTTTTGGTTGCAACATGACTTACGACCTCTTACTCGGTGAGGCTGTCTTAGTTTCCACTTCTACTTCCTCACGGTCACCGTAGACTTCACCTTTGAAGACCCATACTTTGACGCCGATAATACCGTAGGTGGTATTTGCTTCAGCGAAGCCATAGTCAATGTCTGCTCGCAGTGTATGTAGTGGAACGCGGCCTTCACGATACCATTCAGAACGTGCAATCTCAGCGCCATTTAGGCGCCCGCTGATATGAACTTTGATACCTTCGGCACCCAGGCGCATTGCATTTTGAACTGCTCGCTTCATAGCACGTCGGAACATCACTCGACGCTCCAACTGTTGAGCAATACTCTCGCCAACCAATTGTGCATCCAGTTCTGGCTTACGGATTTCCTCAATGCTCATATGAACAGGGATACCCATCATGCCGGAGACCTCAGCCCTCAAGGCATCGATATCCTCACCTTTTTTACCAATTACCAATCCCGGACGTGCCGTGTGGACGGTAATATGGGCATTGTTGGCCGGACGATCGATTTGAATTCGACTGACTGAAGCCTGTGACAGTTTCTTTTTCAAGAAGTCCCGGACTTCGAGATCATTATTCAACAGATCTGCATAGTGCTTGGAATCTGCATACCACTTGGACGTCCAATCTTTGACGATGCCAAGACGTATCCCAGTTGGATGTACTTTCTGACCCATTTCGGCCTCTCTTGCCTGTTACTTTTCCGCGACAGTCACGTTAATGTGACTGGTGCGCTTGAGAATCCTGGATGCACGCCCCTTGGCGCGAGCACGGATACGTTTCATAGTCGGACCGTCATCAACACTGACGGCCGAAACCTTCAATTCATCAATATCGGCACCGTCATTGTGTTCTGCATTGGCGATCGCCGATTCAAGAACTTTTTTTACCAGCTCCGCTCCCTTCTTCTTACTGAATGTCAGGATATCGAGGGCCTGCTCAACAGGAAGACCGCGAATCTGATCAGCGACCAAGCGTCCTTTTTGAGCAGAGATGCGGGCATGACGCAATTTTGCTGTTGTCTGCATCGTCATATCCTCTACTTGGCCTTCCTATCTGCGGAATGACCGCGATAGGTACGGGTCAGCGCAAACTCACCCAATTTATGTCCGACCATATTTTCTGATACCAGTACAGGTACATGCTGTTTACCGTTGTGAACAGCAATGGTCAATCCCACCATTTCCGGGATCACGACTGATCTCCGTGACCAGGTCTTGATAGGACGCTTATTGTTCTGGGCTACTGCCTCATCCACCTTCTTTGTCAGATGGTGGTCTATGAATGGGCCTTTTCTGATTGAACGTGGCACGACTCTAACCCCTAATCAATTATTTACGGTTTCTACGGCGCACGATCATCTTATTCGTACGTTTGTTGGTGCGGGTTTTATACCCTTTGGTTGGCGTGCCCCATGGCGATACGGGATGACGCCCGCCTGAGGTACGACCTTCGCCACCTCCGTGCGGATGATCAACCGGATTCATGGCGACACCACGTACTGTCGGACGTACACCCTTCCAGCGTTTCGCCCCGGCTTTTCCGAGTGAACGAAGCGTATGCTCAGAGTTGGATACTTCACCGATTACAGCACGACAATCAGCAGGTACTTTACGCATTTCTCCTGAGCGCAAACGCAAGGTAGCATATTCACCTTCGCGAGCGACCAACTGAACTGATGCCCCAGCAGAGCGAGCGAGCTGCGCACCTTTTCCAGGCTTCATTTCGATGCAATGCATCACTGAACCCAGTGGAATATTTCTTAATGGTAAGCAGTTACCTGTCTTGATCGGCGCGCCAGAACCTGACTCAATCTTGTCACCTACATGCAGGTTGTTTGGTGCAATGATATAAACGCGTTCACCATCTGCATAGCGGATCAATGCAATACGTGCTGTACGGTTTGGATCATACTCCAGACGTTCTACAGTTGCCGGTATTGCCTCTTTATTACGCTTAAAATCGATAATGCGGTAACGCTGCTTGTGACCACCACCACGATGACGAGTAGTTATTCGACCGTTGTTGTTACGACCGCCACTCTTACTCTTCTTTGCCAATAGCGGCCCAAAAGGTTCACCCTTATGGAGCTCATCATTGACAACCTTAACCACAAACCTGCGGCCTGCAGAGGTCGGTTTTGTTTTAACGACTGCCATTATCCCAATCCTGTTTTACTTGCTCACGCACCGGCTGCGAAATCGATATCGCTACCCGGCTTGAGACGAACATATGCTTTTTTCCAGTCAGAACGCTTTCCGTTTACTTGACCAAAGCGCTTTTGCTTACCTTTGCAATTCACTACCTGCACTTGCTCGACTTCTACCTCAAACAGCTTCTCAACTGCCTTGGCAATTTCTCGCTTAGTTGCATCAGTAGTAACGCGAAAAGTGTACTGCCGATTAGCATCAGCTATTATGCTGCTCTTCTCTGATACTACCGGACTCAGAAGAACCTTCATGAGACGCTCATTGTTCATGCCAGCCGCTCCTCAAGTTTCTTCACTGCACCCTCGGTAACCAGCACTTTCTCATAAGCTACCAGACTAACCGGATCAATCTCATCAACATCTCGCACATCAACACCATAAAGATTGCGAGAAGCCAGATAGAGATTCTCGTCCGGGTTGAGTGAGACCACTAACACATCACTCAAATCCATACCTTTCAGCTTATCGACCAACTCCTTGGTTTTCGGTTGAGATACACTTATCTCATCGACGATAACAAGCCTGTCCTGGCGGTTCAGCTCAGAAAGAATTGAACGGATTGCACCACGGTACATCTTGCGATTAACCTTTTGTGCATAGCTGCGAGGGCTAGCAGCAAAATTCACACCACCACTTCGCCAAATAGGGCTTCGACTGGTACCTGCACGAGCTCGTCCAGTACCCTTCTGACGAAAAGGTTTAGCGCCACCACCTCTTACTGCTGCACGGTTTTTTTGTGCCTTAGTGCCGGCACGAGCACTTGCCATGTAAGCAGAAACCACCTGATGGACCAGTGACTCTTTAAACTCTGCACCAAAGATCTCATCTGAAACCTCCAGTGTTTGAGCGCCAACGGCTGTTTGTACATTGAGATCCATTACTGTCACCCTTTATTCTTCATCTTCACAGCGGGAGTGACGATAACATCACCACCTCTGGAACCAGGCACAGAACCCCTGACCAACAACAGATTGCGTTCTGCATCTACACGTACAACCTCTAGGTTCTGCTGACAACGCTGCACTGCACCCATATGGCCAGCCATTTTCTTGCCCTTAAACACGCGCCCCGGAGTCTGGCACTGCCCGATTGAACCAGGCGCGCGATGAGACAGCGAGTTACCATGGGTCGCGTCCTGCATCCGAAAGTTATGACGTTTTACGCCACCCTGAAAACCCTTACCCTGGGAGCGGCCACGCACATCTACGATCTGTCCAGGCTCAAAATGGTCAGCTTTAATTTCGCTACCCACTTCCATACCTTCCATATCAGTTTGCTGAGTGCGAAACTCCCAGACATTACGACCGGCTTCCACTCCCGCTTTCGCAAAGTGTCCAGAAGCAGGCTTATTCACACGTGAGGTCTTACGAGATCCGGTGGTTACCTGAACAGCCAAATATCCGTCCGCATCTTCACTCTTCAATTGAGTGATACGGTTGGGTTCAACCTCGATTACCGTGACAGGTATTGACTCACCCTGTTCGGTAAATACTCGGGTCATTCCTGCCTTCCGGCCGACTACTCCAATCGCCATCGTTCTTAACCTCAGTTCAGTTTGATCTGCACATCAACGCCGGCAGCCAAATCGAGCTTCATCAATGCATCCACAGTTTTATCAGTTGGCTCAACAATATCGAGCAACCGTTTGTGGGTGCGAATCTCATATTGATCACGGGCATCTTTATTGACATGCGGTGAAATCAAAATGGTATATCGCTCGTTTTTTGTCGGCAGTGGAATAGGGCCACGCACATGCGCACCAGTGCGCTTAGCAGTCTCCACTATTTCACGGGCAGATTGATCAATCAGTCGATGATCAAATGCTTTCAGACGAATTCGTATTCTCTGGTTAGCCATTATCTCTTACTCGATAATCTTGGATACCACACCGGCACCCACGGTCCGGCCGCCTTCGCGTATCGCAAAGCGCAAGCCGTCTTCCATCGCGATCGGCGCGATCAGATTCACCACCATCTTCACGTTGTCTCCAGGCATGACCATCTCTACCCCTTCTGGCAGATCACAGGCGCCTGTTACGTCTGTCGTACGGAAGTAAAACTGTGGCCGGTAGTTACTGAAAAACGGGGTGTGTCGTCCACCCTCGTCCTTACTCAATACATACACTTCACACTCAAAATGGGTGTGCGGCGTGATCGAGCCAGGGTGCGCCAATACTTGTCCGCGCTCTACCTCGTCTCGCTTGGTGCCTCGCAACAGCACCCCCACATTGTCCCCAGCCTCGCCCTGATCCAGCAGCTTGCGGAACATCTCCACGCCGGTACAGGTCGTCTTGGTGGTCTCTTTAATGCCGACTATCTCGACCTCTTCTCCCACCTTCACTACACCGCGCTCAACACGCCCTGTCACTACCGTGCCTCGTCCCGATATCGAGAATACGTCCTCGATCGGCATCAGAAAGGCACCATCCACTGCTCGCTCCGGCTCTGGGATGTAATTGTCCAGTGCTTCGACCAGCTTGTCGATCGACTGGCTACCAATCTCTGAGGTATCCCCTTCCAGGGCCTTCAGTGCCGAACCCACGATGATCGGGGTGTCGTCTCCTGGAAATTCGTAGCTGTCCAGCAGCTCTCGCACTTCCATCTCAACCAATTCCAGCAGCTCTTCATCGTCCACCATGTCTGCCTTGTTCAGGTAGACCACAATGTACGGTACGCCTACCTGACGCGATAGCAGTATGTGCTCCCGGGTCTGTGGCATTGGGCCGTCTGCTGCTGACACCACCAAGATCGCTCCGTCCATCTGCGCCGCACCGGTGATCATGTTCTTCACATAATCTGCATGGCCTGGGCAGTCAACGTGCGCATAGTGACGCGTCTCTGATTCGTATTCCACGTGCGAGGTCGCAATGGTGATACCACGCTCACGCTCTTCCGGGGCGTTATCTATCTGGTCAAATGCACGCTGCTCGCCGCCAAACTTGGCTGCTTGTACCGTCGTAATGGCCGCCGTCAGCGTGGTCTTACCATGGTCTACATGACCGATCGTGCCCACATTGACATGCGGCTTTGTGCGTTCGAATTTTTCCTTGGACACAGTGCTACCCCTATACCCGTTTACTGTTTCTTGATTACGGCGTCAGCTATGCTAGCCGGCACCTCTGCGTATTTAGCAAATTCCATGCTGTAATTTGCTCGGCCCTGAGTCGCTGAGCGTAGATCGGTTGCATAACCGAACATCGCGGACAATGGAACCTCAGCTTTTATCTGTCTTCCTGCCGGTGTGTCATCCATACCCTGAACAAGTCCGCGTCGACTGTTAAGGTCGCCCATCACGTCACCCATGTACTCTTCAGGCGTAATGACTTCGACTTTCATCATTGGCTCAAGCAAGACTGGCCTCGCTTTTGCAGAACCCTGTTTAAAACACATAGAGCCGGCAATCTTAAAGGCCATTTCACTGGAATCGACATCATGGTACGAGCCATCGTAAAGCGTAACCTTTACATCCACCATCGGATATCCAGCAATTACACCATTACCCATCGCCTCTTGGATACCCTTATCAACAGCCGGAATGTATTCACGGGGTACTGCACCACCAACAATCTCATTCACAAACTCGTAGCCTTCACCTGCCACTTGAGGCTCGATGCGCAGATAGACATGACCAAATTGACCACGACCACCTGACTGACGCACAAACTTTCCTTCCTGCTCAACCGATTTACGGATGGTTTCGCGATAGGCAACCTGAGGTGCACCCACATTTGCCTCAACATTAAACTCACGACGCATGCGATCGACGATAATATCGAGATGCAACTCACCCATACCGGAGATAATTGTCTGCCCCGACTCTTCATCAGAACTAACTCGGAATGAAGGATCTTCCTGGGCCAGCTTAGAAAGGGCAATACCCATTTTCTCCTGGTCAGTTTTGGTCTTAGGCTCAACAGCTACGGAGATAACAGGCTCAGGGAACTCCATACGTTCTAGCGTTATTGGCTTATCCAATGAACACAATGTATCACCAGTAGTGACATCCTTAAGACCCACCGCAGCTGCAATATCTCCAGCCAGAACCTCTTTGATCTCCTCACGGGAGTTGGAGTGCATCTGAAGAATACGTCCGATACGCTCTTTCTTTCCTTTCACCGGATTATATACTGAGTCACCTGACTTCAGCGTCCCCGAATAGGCCCTGAAGAAAGTTAACGTACCGACAAATGGATCTGTTGCGACTTTGAACGCTAAAGCAGCGAACGGCGCACCGTCATCAGATGGTCGCGCCTCTTCTGTCCCGTCCGCATCATCCAGAATACCGGTTATAGCCGGTACATCTACAGGAGACGGCATCACTTCAATAATCTTATCCAGAACCGCCTGAACACCTTTATTCTTAAAGGCCGACCCACAGGTAACTGGTACAATTTCAAGTCGCAGGGTTCGCTCACGTAGGCCCGCAAGGATTTCCTCTTCCGAAAGATCACCCTCTTCCAGATATTTTTCCATCAACTCATCGGTGCCTTCTGCCGCAGCCTCAACCATGTGCTCACGCCATTCGTCACAGGTGTCCTGCAGGTCAGCCGGGATATCGGCATACTCAAACTGAGCACCCATATTCTCCTCACTCCAGACGATTGATTTCATCTTTATGAGGTCGATAACACCTTTAAAACCCTCTTCAGCACCAACCGGCACTTGAATCGGGACTGCGTTGGCACCGAGACGATCTTTCAGGTGGCCAACCACACGAAAGAAGTCAGCACCCATACGATCCATCTTATTGACGAACGCCATACGGGGTACGTTGTATTTATTGGCCTGACGCCAAACAGTCTCGGATTGGGGCTCAACACCCCCCACGGCACACAGCACGAAAACGGCGCCGTCAAGTACACGCAATGAACGCTCCACCTCAATAGTGAAGTCTACATGTCCGGGAGTATCGATGATGTTGAAGCGATGCTCAGGAAACTGCTGTCCCATACCGCTCCAGAAACAAGTCGTGGCTGCTGAGGTGATTGTGATACCCCGCTCTTGCTCCTGCTCCATCCAATCCATGGTAGCCGCACCGTCATGCACCTCACCAATTTTGTGAGATACGCCAGTATAATAGAGCACACGCTCAGTTGTCGTCGTCTTACCAGCATCGATGTGCGCCATGATACCGATATTGCGATAGCGCTCGATAGGAGTTTTCCGTGCCACGTTACAAACCTGTTTTTAAAGAGCTAAATTAGGATTAATAGATCGCTTACCAGCGATAGTGCGAGAATGCCTTGTTTGCTTCTGCCATCCGATGCGTATCGTCTTTCTTCTTGACTGCCGCACCCTTGTTTTCAGAAGCATCCAACAACTCTCCAGCCAGGCGATACGCCATGGACTTTTCACTACGCTTGCGGGAGGCATCAATAAGCCAACGCATTGCAAGCGAGTTACGACGATTGGGACGCACCTCGACAGGCACCTGATAAGTGGCACCACCAACACGGCGCGACTTGACCTCAACCAGCGGGCGCACATTCTCAAGTGCTGTCTCAAGCAACTCAAGCGGCTCACCGCCTCGTTTCTCAGATACAGAGTCCAGTGCTACATAGAGAATCTTCTCAGCAACCGATTTTTTACCGTCCTGCATCACCATATTGATGAATTTGGCCAGCAACTGGCTTCCGTACTTAGGATCAGGCAGTGTCTCACGCCTCGATGCAACTCGTCTTCTTGGCATTGCTCTATCTCAAACTCGTTGAAGAATGTCTGACCAGCAGACCACTAACCTTTCGGACGCTTAGCGCCGTACTTGGATCGACCTTGACGCCGCTTCTCGACACCTGAGGTATCAAGACTGCCACGCACCACATGATAACGAACACCAGGTAAGTCCTTTACACGACCACCACGAATTAGCACTACTGAATGCTCCTGCAGATTGTGCCCCTCACCACCAATGTAACTCGATACTTCATAGCCATTGGTCAACCTGACACGCGCAACCTTACGAAGCGCAGAGTTTGGTTTTTTAGGTGTCGTAGTATAGACACGAGTACACACGCCACGCCGCTGCGGGCAGGACTCCAGTGCCGGCACATTACTCTTTTGAGCTTTACGTTTCCTGGGCTTACGCACCAGCTGGTTAATTGTCGCCATCTATTCCGTCTCCAGGGACGTGATGTTTGCTATATGCACAAAAAAAACCGGAGAAGCTGAATCCTTCCTGTTGCAGTTAAAACAACAAAAAGCGAATGCATTTTCTCTGGTTAAAATAATCTTACCCAACAACGCCTTAGTCGACGAATTGAGTGGCAGAAACGACAGGCCGGCATGGGCCGGCCTGTCTAAGGAGCGCGCATTCTATGCTTGCTCTATCCTCTTGTCAAGAGACTGTAACGATATACTCCCCGAAACAGGTCATTCAGTCTCAGGCGTGTTGAGTGCTTCCTTAAATGCCTGCTCAACTTCTTCAACCACAAGCTCTGGTTTAGCCTCAGGCTCCATCAGCTCCTCTTGACGTCTGCGTCTACGGTCATTGTGGAATGAGAGGCCGGTACCCGATGGTATGAGTCGTCCGACAATAACGTTCTCTTTTAAACCATGCAGGCGATCAGACAGACCGCGCACCGCAGCTTCTGTCAATACACGTGTCGTCTCCTGGAAAGATGCAGCCGAAATGAACGATTCAGTAGCCAGTGACGCCTTTGTGATGCCCAACAAGAGCGGCGTGTACAGTGCTGGATGTTTGCTCTCTGCACGAAGCCTCTCAGCCTCTTCCAACAGAGCCGACTTCTCTACCTGCTCTCCCTTCAGGAAGTGGCTGTCACCAGTAGCTGCCACCTCGACCTTGCGCAACATTTGCCGGATGATTACTTCAATGTGCTTATCATTGATTTTTACACCCTGCAAGCGATAGACATCCTGTATTTCCTTAACCAGGTATTCAGCCAGATCCGTCACTCCTTTCAAGCGCAAAATGTCATGGGGATTGAGTTCTCCATCTGAGATCATTTCACCCTTCTCTACATGTTCGCCCTCGAACACATTGACATGTCGCCATTTCGGAATCAGCTCTTCATGATGCTCACCTTCAGAATCGGTAATAATAAGTCGCTGCTTACCTTTGGTGTCCTTACCAAAACTCACTGTACCTGTTGCCTCAGCCAAAATTGCCGGATCCTTCGGTTTGCGCGCCTCAAACAGGTCTGCCACACGGGGAAGACCACCGGTGATGTCACGGGTCTTGGACGACTCCTGTGGAATGCGAGCAAGTACGTCACCCACACCCACTGCAGCGCTATCCTGCACGTTAACTACTGCATTAGCGGGTAGATAGTAGTGAGCGGGAATATCGGTGCCAGCAATGTTGAGGTCCTTATCTTTATCATCCACGAGCTTGACCATTGGTCGGATATCTTTACCGGCCGGTGGGCGTTGCTTGGGATCGATGACCTCAAGTGAACTCAGTCCAGTAACCTCATCGGTCTTCTTCTGCACTGTAACTCCATCGACAAATGCGTCAAAACGCAGTACACCGGCAACTTCGGTTATAACCGGATGGGTGTGAGGATCCCAGTTGGCGACGATCTGTCCACCATCAACCGCGCTTCCATCTTCAACCTGAAGCGTAGCACCATAGGGAACCTTATAGCGTTCACGTTCACGCCCGACATCATCTACAATGGTCAATTCACCGGAGCGGGAGGTCGCAACCAAATGACCGCTCGAATGCTTTACTGTCTTTATGTTGTGCAGCTTTGCTATACCATCAGACTTCACCTGAATATTGTTGACTGCTGCAGAACGAGAGGCTGCACCACCGATGTGGAAGGTGCGCATTGTAAGCTGCGTACCTGGCTCACCGATTGACTGAGCGGCGATGACACCCACCGATTCACCCATATTGACCTGATGGCCACGTGCCAGATCACGTCCATAGCACTTAGCACAGACACCAACTTTGGCATTACAGGTAATAGCGGAACGTACTACGACTTGGTCCACACCCGCAGACTCTAGTATGTCAACCCATTTTTCATCAAATAGCACACCACCTTCGCAGACTACCTCGTCGCTACCAGGCGCATAGACAGGTACAGCTGTGACCCGTCCTAGAATACGCTCACGGAGCGCCTCTACCACATCACCACCCTCAATAATGGGCTGCATCAACAGTCCATCATCCGTTCCACAATCCACTTCCAGCACCACCATGTCCTGCGCCACATCAACCAGACGTCTGGTCAAATACCCAGAGTTGGCTGTTTTCAATGCGGTATCGGCCAAACCTTTACGAGCACCATGGGTGGAGATGAAGTACTGCAGTACGTCAAGACCTTCGCGGAAATTAGCGGTGATCGGCGTTTCGATGATGGAGCCGTCTGGCTTGGCCATCAGGCCACGCATACCCGCCAATTGGCGAATCTGCGCGGCAGAACCACGAGCACCGGAGTCGGCCATCATGTAGACGGAATTGAAGGAGTCCTGCTCGACCTCGTTACCATCACGGTCAATCACCTTCTCTTTGCCCAACTTGCCCATCATGGCCTTTGCTACCTGATCATTCGTATGCGACCAGATATCGACTACCTTGTTGTATCGCTCACCATTGGTTACGAGGCCGGATGTGTACTGATTCTCGATCTCTTTCACTTCCGATTCGGCACGAGCCAGTATTTCACCTTTCTCTTCAGGAACCACCATATCATTTGAGCAGAAGGAGACTGCTGCACGGGTAGCATAGCGAAAGCCCATATACATGAGCTGATCGGCGAATATCACCGTGTCCTTCAAACCAAGTCTGCGATAGCAGGCATTGATAAGGTTTGAGATTGACTTCTTACCCATTGGTTGATCGACCAGGGAGAAGGGTAGGCCATCAGGGACTACATCAAAGACAAGTGTACGCCCAATTGTGGTATTGATAATACGGATTGACTCGCTGAGGTTACCATCCTCATCCAGCACCACCTCTTTCATACGCACTCTGACACGTGCCTGTAGATCAGCATGGCCCGATTCATAGGCACGCTTCGCCTCTTTGACGTCAGCGTATACAGAGCCCTCGCCCTTGGCGTTAACCCGATCACGGGTCATGAAGTAGAGACCAAGCACCACGTCCTGTGATGGAACAATAATCGGATCACCATTGGCCGGGGAGAGAATATTGTTGGTGGCCATCATGAGGCTGCGCGCCTCTAGCTGCGCCTCGAGTGACAGTGGCACATGGACAGCCATCTGGTCACCATCAAAATCGGCGTTGAAAGCAGTACAGACCAGAGGATGGAGCTGGATGGCCTTACCTTCGATAAGCACCGGTTCAAAGGCCTGAATACCGAGTCGATGCAGGGTAGGCGCACGGTTGAGCATAACGGGATGCTCACGGATCACCTCTTCCAAGATATCCCACACATCACCGGTGCCACGTTCCACCAGTTTCTTGGCAGCTTTGATGGTTGTTGCCAACCCATGCAACTGCAGTTTGCTGAAGATAAACGGCTTAAACAGCTCCAGGGCCATCCGCTTGGGCAAACCACACTGATGCAATTTCAAGGTTGGACCTACCACGATAACTGAACGACCTGAATAGTCGACACGTTTACCCAGCAGGTTTTGACGGAAGCGTCCCTGCTTGCCTTTGATCATGTCTGCCAGGGACTTCAGAGGACGACGATTGGTACCTGTAATGGCACGACCACGGCGTCCGTTGTCCAACAAGGCATCCACCGACTCTTGCAGCATACGTTTTTCATTGCGCACGATGATATCTGGCGCGTTGAGGTCAAGCAGTCGTTTCAGGCGATTGTTGCGATTGATGACTCGACGATAGAGATCATTCAAGTCAGAGGTTGCGAATCGCCCACCATCCAATGGCACCAAAGGCCGTAACTCCGGCGGCAGCACAGGCAGCACAGTCATCACCATCCACTCAGGCCGGTTACCCGACTCATTGAGGGACTCCAGCAATTTGAGCCGCTTGGTGAACTTCTTGATTTTGGTCTCTGAATTGGTGCCTTCAATCTCTTCCCGCAGGCGCTTTATCTCCTCCGGAATATCAATAGTCTTTAACAGTTCGTAGACCGCTTCGGCACCCATCCTGGCATCAAACTCGTCTCCATTCTCCTCGATAGCATCAAGGTACTGCTCATCCGTTAGCAGCTGACCACGTTCCAAGGGTGTCATACCGGGGTCGACCACGACAAATGATTCGAAGTAGAGTACCCGTTCGATATCACGCAAGGTCATGTCCATCAACAGACCAATTCGTGATGGCAATGATTTGAGGAACCAGATATGCGCCACTGGACTGGCAAGCTCAATGTGGCCCATACGCTCACGACGCACCTTAGCCAGAGTTACCTCGACACCACACTTCTCACACACCACACCGCGGTGCTTGAGTCGTTTGTATTTGCCACAGAGACACTCGTAATCGCTTACCGGGCCAAAGATCTTGGCGCAAAACAATCCATCCCGCTCTGGCTTGAAAGTACGGTAGTTGATGGTCTCCGGCTTCTTTACTTCGCCATAGGACCAGGAACGGATCATGTCCGGTGACGCCAAGCCGATGCGGATGGCATCGAAATCTTCGGTCTGACCCTGCTGCTTAAGAATATTCAGTAGATCTTTCAAGATCGTCTCTCCTGCATTCGGTTACTGACCTGAGTCAGTGCCTCAGTCCTGTTCCAATTCGATATTGATGGCCAGAGAACGTATCTCCTTGACCAGCACGTTGAATGACTCGGGCATACCGGCCTCCATTTGATGATTGCCATCCACGATGTTTTTGTACATCCGGGTACGCCCGATGACATCGTCAGACTTGACGGTAAGCATCTCCTGCAAGGTATAGGCAGCACCGTATGCTTCCAACGCCCAGACTTCCATCTCACCGAAACGTTGTCCACCAAACTGGGCTTTTCCACCCAGTGGCTGCTGCGTCACCAAACTGTAGGGACCGGTTGAACGAGCATGCATCTTGTCATCCACCAAGTGGTTGAGTTTAAGCATGTACATGTAGCCAACCGTCACCTCACGTTCAAATGTGTCACCGGTACGACCGTCATACAGTCTGCACTGGCCACTTTCCGGCAGTCCTGCCAGCTCCAGCATCTGTTTCACTTCAGATTCATGGGCACCATCAAATACCGGTGTTGCCATCGGTACACCGCTTCTGAGGTTCTGACACATAGCCACCACCTCTTCATCGGTCATAGAGTTGATATCCTCTTTTTTGCCGCTGGTGTTATAAACCTTGTCAAGGAAACCACGCAGTTCAGCCATCTTATTGTGGGCATCCAGCATTGCACCGATACGGCGACCGACCCCCTTGGCTGCAAACCCAAGATGGGTTTCAAGTACCTGTCCGACATTCATACGCGAAGGTACGCCAAGCGGATTAAGCACAATATCCACCGGTTCACCATGTTCGTCGAATGGCATATCTTCTACCGGTACGATAGTGGAGATAACACCCTTGTTACCATGACGTCCCGCCATCTTGTCACCTGGCTGAACACGACGCTTTACTGCCACGTAGACCTTGACCATCTTCAACACACCAGGCGCTAAATCGTCCCCGGCAGTCAATTTGCGCTTCTTCTCCTCGTACTTGTCACGGAAAGATTCACGCTGAGCCCTGATCTGCTCGGCAATCGCCTCCAACTGTGTAGCAGACTCCTCAGTACGCAGTCGGATTTCCAGCCACTTATCACGCTCCATGTCTGCAAGATAGTTTTTGGTGACTTTGGTGCCAGCCTTGATCTGGTTGGGTCCACCATCAACTAACTTGCCCACAAGCATCTTTTCAACACGCTGAAAGGTATCCTCTTCCATGATACGCAATTGATCATCGAGATCCTTACGGACACGATCCAACTCAACCTGTTCTATCTGTAGTGCCCGAGCATCTTTTTCCACACCATCGCGGGTAAATACCTGGACATCGATAACAGTCCCGACCATACCGGATGAGACACGCAGTGAAGTGTCTTTTACATCAGAGGCTTTCTCACCAAAAATGGCGCGCAGCAACTTCTCTTCAGGAGTCAGCTGAGATTCACCTTTGGGTGTGACCTTACCGACCAGGATATCCCCTTCACGTACCTCTGCACCGATATAGACAATGCCGGACTCATCCAACTTGGAGAGCGCAGCTTCACCCACATTCGGGATATCTCCGGTGATCTCTTCAGGACCCAATTTGGTATCGCGAGCCATACAGGTCATTTCTTCAATGTGGATCGATGTGAAACGATCCTCCTGTACAACTCGTTCGGAAATTAGGATCGAATCCTCGAAGTTGTAGCCGTTCCAGGGCATGAATGCGACACGCAGGTTCTGTCCAAGAGCCAGTTCGCCCATGTCTGTAGAAGGACCATCGGCCAACACATCTCCCCGTGCGATCACGTTATTCACATCAACCAGCGGACGCTGGTTGATACAGGTGTTCTGATTGGATCGGGTGTACTTGGTCAGATTGTAGATGTCGACACCAGGTTCACCTGCCTCAGTCTCATCATCATTAACACGCACTACGATACGGGCTGCGTCAACCGACTCAATCATACCACCACGGGTCGCCACCACTGTGACGCCGGAATCAACTGCAACCACACGTTCAATGCCGGTACCAACCAATGGCTTCTCGGCTCGCAACACAGGAACAGCCTGACGTTGCATATTGGATCCCATCAAAGCTCGGTTGGCATCGTCATGTTCCAGAAACGGAATCAAGGAAGCCGCCACAGAGACGATCTGCTTCGGTGAAACGTCGATGTACTGCACCTTATCCGGGGTAGAGAGTGTGAATTCATTTTGAAATCGGGAAGAGACTAGCTCATCAGCCAATTTTCCACTCGCATCCAACGTGGCATTGGCCTGAGCGATGACGTAACGACCCTCTTCAATGGCGGAGAGATAGTCGATCTGATCTGTGACCTTGCTGTTCTCGACCTTACGGTACGGTGTTTCGAGAAAGCCGTAGCGATTGGTACGCGAGTAGACTGCGAGGGAGTTGATCAAGCCGATATTCGGCCCTTCAGGCGTCTCGATGGGACAGACTCGACCATAGTGCGTTGGATGAACATCGCGCACCTCAAAACCGGCACGCTCACGCGCCAGACCGCCTGGACCCAGCGCTGAAACACGGCGCTTGTGGGTTACCTCAGAAAGTGGATTATTCTGGTCCATGAACTGAGACAGTTGACTGGAGCCGAAAAATTCTTTGATGGCAGCAGAAACTGGCTTGGCGTTGATCATCTCCTGGGGCATAAGCCCTTCGGATTCAGCCTGGGTCAGACGCTCCTTAACAGCACGTTCAACACGAACAAGACCCACACGAAATTGATTCTCCGCCATCTCACCGACACAACGGATACGGCGATTACCCAGATGATCAATGTCATCCACCACACCATTTCCGTCGCGGATATTTATCAATTCCCTGAGAACATCGACGATGTCCTCTTTGGACAACACGCCTTCACCAACTTCATCCTCACGACTCAATCGGCGATTGAATTTCATACGGCCGACTGCTGAAAGGTCGTAGCGTTCCGGCGTAAAAAAGAGATTATTAAATAGATTATGAGCGGCTTCTTTAGTGGGCGGCTCACCTGGTCGCATCATGCGATAGATCTCGACCTGGGCCTCCAGCTGATTGGTGGTTGGATCGATGCGTAGCGTCTCCGAGACAAACGAACCATGATCCAGGTCGTTAGTGAACAGCGTTTTCAGCTTTTTCACACTATTCTCGACAAGTACATCGAACAACTCTTCGGTGATCTCAGCATTGGCTTCTGCGATCAGCTCGCCCGTTTCCTTGTCGACCACATTGTGGGCTAACACCTTTCCATAGACAAAATCGCGAGGCACATCCAGCTTCTTAACACCGGCTTTTTCAAGATCACGAATATGCCGCGCTGTGATACGCCGTCCAGCTTCAACAATAACCTGGTCAGCTACCTTAATATCAAAACTGACGGTTTCGCCGCGCAAACGCTCCGGTACAAGATCAACTTTCAATGTCCTTTTAGTCAGGCTAAACGAGTCAGTTTCGAAGAACATCTCAAGAATCTGTTCAGTATCGAATCCCAGCGCACGTAACAGAATGGTTGCTGGCAGTTTCCGACGCCGATCGATACGCACGAATACATTATCTTTTGGATCAAACTCGAAATCGAGCCATGACCCACGATAGGGGATCACCCGTGCCGAAAACAGCAGCTTGCCGGAAGAATGGGTTTTGCCCCGGTCATGGTCAAAAAATACACCAGGAGAGCGGTGTAACTGAGACACTATAACGCGCTCGGTACCATTGATTACGAAGGTACCCGTATCGGTCATCAGAGGCAGTTCGCCCATGTAGACTTCTTGTTCACGGATATCTTTAACCACCTTGGAACCGGCGGGTGCCTCTTTATCATAGATGACAAGGCGCACCAGAACCCGCAGTGGTGCCGCGTAGGTGGTACCTCGAAGCTGGCACTCCCTGACATCGAAAACAGGTTCACCAAGCTTATAGTTCACATACTCCAGTACAGCGTTACCTGAGTAACTGGTAATCGGCATTACCGATTTAAAAGCCGCGTGTAGTCCCATATCCTGGCGCTCATCAGGAGCTACGCCATCCTGTAAAAAGCCACGATAGGAATCGATTTGGGTTGCTAAAAGAAACGGTACGTCCAGTATACTGGGTCGCTTACCGAAGTCTTTACGGATACGCTTTTTTTCGGTGAAAGAATAGGCCATACTGCCATCCCTCGGTGTCAAAGGCTTGGTGGTTGCGCTATCAATACCTACTTCCCGTCAGGTAGTGAACAACGCATCAAACTAACGCCTGATTTAATTCGGCTCAGGGAACCTGATCTTCACCTCATCCCCATAGAATAGGGGTTCAGTGAATTTCCTGCGTGACAAGCGGTAAAAGGCCGGCGGCTTTACGCCACCAGCCTCAACCGCACTTGTCTGCAGACGATCGAGACGAGAATCTTATTTGATCTCGGCTTTGGCGCCTGCCTCTTCGAGCTTCTTCTTGGCCTCTTCGGCCTCATCCTTGCTCACGCCTTCCTTCAATGTGGTCGGTGCACCTTCGACAGCTTCCTTTGCTTCTTTGAGGCCCAGACCGGTCATGCCGCGGACAGCCTTGATGACAGCAATCTTGTTGCCACCGATTTCAGCCAGTACTACGTCAAACTCGGTCTGCTCTTCTGCTGCGGCTTCACCACCACCAGCAGCTGCCGGTGCAGCGGCAACAGCAGCAGCAGCGGTAACACCAAACTTCTCTTCCATTGCCTCGATAAGCGCGACAACGTCCATCACGGACATCTCGGCAATCGCGTCGAGGATATCTTCTTTAGAAACGGCCATTATTAAAACTCCTGAAAATTGTTTTGCACGATATACGTATGAAAGGTAAAGCCGATTAAGCCGCCTGTTTGGCATCCTTGATCGCAGCCACAGTCCGGACCAGCTTGCTAGGCACCTCATTCATGGTGCGGGCCAGCTTCTCTACCGGCGCCTTCATGACAGCCATCAGCATGCTGATTGCCTGGTCATAGGTCGGTAATTTGGCCAAAGCATCGATATCACTGGGCGCCAGCATCTTGCCGCCTATGGATACCATTTTGACATCGAGAAGCTTGTGCTCCTTAGCAAAGTCCTTAATAACGCGAGCTGCAGAACCTGGATCTTCCTGTGAGAAGGCGAGGATCAAAGGACCCGTCAAACCCTCCTGCATACAGGCAAAATCCGTGTTCTCAACAGCACGCTTAGCCAGGGTATTCCTAACCACTCGAAGGTAGACACCATTGTTACGCGCTTCGCGTCTCAATGCGGTCATCTCCTCGACGGTCAGCCCCCGATACTCAGCGGCAATCGCTGAAAGCGCACTATTGGCTACGTCACTGACTTCGGCAACGATGGCTCTTTTTTGCTCAAGATTGAGTGGCAAAGTCGTCACCTCCTGATAATGGGGAAACATCACATTTCCCAAACACAACATGACACCAAATGTGTCACAACCTAACGCGCACCATCACCAGGAAAATTCCTGATTGGGGGTGCTCCGTCTGCGCAGGCAGAGATTAAGCATGCTAAATCATGCGCCTGCGGTCTTTGACAGCACCGGTGAACCGGCACCCCACCAAAGTTCAAGAAAGCGGCCAGGTAGATAGCATGCCACCTAACCGCTCGAGTTCATTAAATTGTGAGCGTTGCCTGATCAAGTGTCAGCCCTGGACCCATGGTCGAGGAGACTGTCACCTTACCCAGATAAACACCCTTTGCCGAACTTGGCTTTGCCTTAACCAAAGCACGCAGCAAATGTTCCAGATTCTCTTTCAATTTCTGTGGTTCAAAATCAACTTTACCGATCGAGCAATGGATAATGCCTGCTTTGTCTGTGCGATAGCGCACCTGTCCAGCCTTTGCATTCTCAACTGCCTCCACCACATTCGGTGTAACAGTGCCAACTTTGGGGTTTGGCATAAGACCTCGTGGCCCTAGGATCTGCCCCAGTTTACCCACAACACGCATTGCATCCGGAGAGGCAATGACCACGTCAAAATCCATCTTGCCGCCCTTGATCTCTTCAGCCAGGTCTTCAAAACCGACCACGTCTGCACCTGCCGCTTTAGCTGCATCCGCATTCGCACCTTGTGCAAAAACGGCCACACGCACAGATTTACCGGTGCCATGAGGCAGTACTGACGCTCCACGTACTACTTGATCAGATTTTTTTGCATCAACACCAAGATTCACACTGACGTCTATGGACTCACTGAATTTCACGGCAGATAACTCTTTCAGTAAGCTGAAAGCCTCATCAGCCGGATAGCTTTTACCAGCTTCCAGTTTTTCACGGATTGCCTTAGCTCGTTTTGTCAACTTAGCCATGATTTACTCCACCCCCTCAACATCGAGCCCCATCTGACGGGCACTACCCGCAATGGTACGAACAGCTGCATCCATATCGGCTGCAGTGAGGTCCGGCATCTTGATCGTGGCAACCTCTTCCAACTGCTGGCGTGTCACGGTTCCCACTTTCTGAGTATTGGGGACCGAGCTACCTTTTGGTAGGCCCATCACCTTCTTCAGCAATACTGATGCTGGGGGTGTTTTAGTAATAAAGCTGAACGAGCGATCAGCATAAACAGTGATGACCACTGGAATAGGCAGTCCCTTCTCTACGTTTTGCGTCTTCGCATTGAAGGCCTTACAAAACTCCATGATATTCACGCCATGCTGACCCAACGCAGGGCCAACAGGAGGACTCGGATTAGCTTCACCAGCCTTCACCTGAAGCTTGATGTAAGCCATTATCTTCTTAGCCATGTCATACCTCTGTTATGGGTGCAAATGCCTTGGACTCTCACCTCGGCTCCCCATTCAATAGTTACAATTCCAGGATTCAGGGCGTCAGCCCTTCTCCACCTGGCCAAACTCCAGATCTACAGGTGTGGAGCGACCAAAAATCAGTACCGACACCTTCAGGCGGCTTTTGTCATAATCGACCTCTTCAACCACACCAGTGAAGTCATTAAAAGGTCCATCGACAACACGCACCACCTCGCCAGGCTCGAACAACACCTTCGGACGGGGTTTTTCAACACCCTCCTGAACCCGCTGCAGGATGGCATCCGCTTCCTTATTGGAGATAGGCGCCGGCCGGTCACCTGTTCCGCCAATAAATCCCATCACTTTCGGTACATCCTTCACCAAATGCCAAGTATCGTCAGTCATCTCCATTTGCACCAACACATACCCAGGGAAAAACTTTCGTTCACTCCTACGCTGTTGACCAGCGCGCATCTCAACTACTTCTTCGGTGGGGACCAGAATCTCGCCAAATTTATCCTGCATATCATAACGTTCGATACGCTCTTTAAGCGAGCGCTGAACCTGGGATTCAAAGCCGGAGTAGGCGTGCACTACATACCAACGCATGGTCATATCACTCTCCCTATCCAGACCCAGTCAAGGCGCGAAGAATCGCACCCAGCATCATGTCAAACAACCACAGCACAATGCCCATAAACAAGACCATCACAAACACAATCAGTGTGGTTTGTACCGTCTCCTGACGACTTGGCCATACAACCTTACGTACCTCGACCTTGGAAGCCGAGGCGAATTCCCAAACTGTTCGACCCACCGTCGTTTGATAGGCAATCAATGCTGATACGCCCACCAGCGCCAATAGGCCCAGGACACGTAAAAGTTGCGAGTAGCCATCAAGGTAGTAAAAACCAAGAATAGCGCCCACAATGATCCCTACCGCCAATATGAGCTTGACGGTATCGAGACTCGATACCTCTACCTGGGACTTCGAATTCATAGTTTCTATTTGCCGATATATATGGCAGGCCAAGAGGGAATCGAACCCCCAACCTGCGGTTTTGGAGACCGCTGCTCTACCAATTGAGCCATTGGCCTAAAAATAGTAAATGCAGGGTAAGTCATAGACCCGCCCCGCAAACATCTCTACCGATTTACTCGATAATCTTGGATACCACACCGGCACCCACGGTCCGGCCGCCTTCGCGTATCGCAAAGCGCAAGCCGTCTTCCATCGCGATCGGCGCGATCAGATTCACCACCATCTTCACGTTGTCTCCAGGCATGACCATCTCTACCCCTTCTGGCAGATCACAGGCGCCTGTTACGTCTGTCGTACGGAAGTAAAACTGTGGCCGGTAGTTACTGAAAAACGGGGTGTGTCGTCCACCCTCGTCCTTACTCAATACATACACTTCACACTCAAAATGGGTGTGCGGCGTGATCGAGCCAGGGTGCGCCAATACTTGTCCGCGCTCTACCTCGTCTCGCTTGGTGCCTCGCAACAGCACCCCCACATTGTCCCCAGCCTCGCCCTGATCCAGCAGCTTGCGGAACATCTCCACGCCGGTACAGGTCGTCTTGGTGGTCTCTTTAATGCCGACTATCTCGACCTCTTCTCCCACCTTCACTACACCGCGCTCAACACGCCCTGTCACTACCGTGCCTCGTCCCGATATCGAGAATACGTCCTCGATCGGCATCAGAAAGGCACCATCCACTGCTCGCTCCGGCTCTGGGATGTAATTGTCCAGTGCTTCGACCAGCTTGTCGATCGACTGGCTACCAATCTCTGAGGTATCCCCTTCCAGGGCCTTCAGTGCCGAACCCACGATGATCGGGGTGTCGTCTCCTGGAAATTCGTAGCTGTCCAGCAGCTCTCGCACTTCCATCTCAACCAATTCCAGCAGCTCTTCATCGTCCACCATGTCTGCCTTGTTCAGGTAGACCACAATGTACGGTACGCCTACCTGACGCGATAGCAGTATGTGCTCCCGGGTCTGTGGCATTGGGCCGTCTGCTGCTGACACCACCAAGATCGCTCCGTCCATCTGCGCCGCACCGGTGATCATGTTCTTCACATAATCTGCATGGCCTGGGCAGTCAACGTGCGCATAGTGACGCGTCTCTGATTCGTATTCCACGTGCGAGGTCGCAATGGTGATACCACGCTCACGCTCTTCCGGGGCGTTATCTATCTGGTCAAATGCACGCTGCTCGCCGCCAAACTTGGCTGCTTGTACCGTCGTAATGGCCGCCGTCAGCGTGGTCTTACCATGGTCTACATGACCGATCGTGCCCACATTGACATGCGGCTTTGTGCGTTCGAATTTTTCCTTGGACATGAGTGTTCTCCAGGTTCTCTAGTGTATAAAGATAAATTCGCATGCTTCCGCACGCCTTTCAATATTGGAGCCCAGAAGCAGATTTGAACTGCCGACCTCACCCTTACCAAGGGTGTGCTCTACCAACTGAGCTATCTGGGCAAATTTCACTTCCAAACAGCGCCCAAATGACGCCTGTGCCCGTCCGCGACCCTCTACAGGATCACAACAAACGGTGGCACCATTAACCATCAGTACTACCGCCCACCCGAACCAGCCATCACGGTCGCCCCGAGGATATGGAGCGGGTGATGGGAATCGAACCCACGTATTCAGCTTGGAAGGCTGAAGTTCTACCATTGAACTACACCCGCGCAGCCAAGCGACGCGTCGCTCACCATTTACCGCTACAAAACCAACATCTGGTGGAGGGGGGAGGATTCGAACCTCCGAAGGCTGAGCCGTCAGATTTACAGTCTGATCCCTTTGGCCACTCGGGAACCCCTCCTAGCGAGAGCCGGGCATTCTGACGCCTACATCAGCCAAAGTCAATACAACATTTCAAACAATTACTTGTCTATTGCATTAGCCGGTTATCTAGCCGACTTATCAGTAGGATAGGATTGTGAACCCAGGACTATTCATGAGTAGGAACCGACTCACAACACTTGCAGAGAGTCGCAATTACCTATTTACTACACACCTATGCGAATCAACCAACCAATAAAGTATTTCCTTGTCCTATCGAGCATCTTGCTTTCTGCTTGTGCGACCGGCCCAACCGGCACGACCAATGCCCTGCCTGAACCAGGGGAGGGTGTGCAACAATCAACATCGGAAAATCAGCCAAACAGCCTCAGTAGAGACCTCATATACAATACACTGACCAGCGAAATTGCGGCTCAACGGGGACAGAACAGCCTAGCATTTGAACATGCCCTACAGGCGGCTCGTGAATCAAGAGATGAAAGCGCAGCTGAGCGTGCTACCGGCCTTGGTTTACAGGCAAATAGGCCTGACTCAGCCCTGACTGCCGCAAAGCTGTGGGTCGATATCTCCCCCAGCTCCCTCAAAGCCCATCAAATTGCAGCCATCCTGTACATTCGCAAGAAAAATCTAAGCGATGCCATTCAGCACCTGCAACAGGTCGTGAAAATTGCCAATAGTAAAGGGCAATCGGGCCACCTCCAGGCGGCGGCAATTGCAGAAAAGTCGGGGGCACCTGACCAGGCATTGATCATCATGCAGCAGCTGGTAGAGGAAGAGAGCAGTGATCCGAAAGCACTTTATGCCTTGGCATTGACCGCTAATCACGCTAAGCAACGCGATCTTGCTCTGGACTATATCAATCAATCTCTGTCACTCAACCCCAAATCGACTCAAAGCCTTGTACTCAAGACACACACATTGATTGCAATGGGCAAACAGAGTGAAGGCCTGGCTTTCATGAAGCAGGCCGTAGATGATTCTCCTGACAATGTACAGCTAGGTAAAGCCTACGCCAGAACACTGCTTGAGCTGAATCAGCCAGAGGCCGCTCTCGACACATTCGAGAAGCTCCATACATTAGCTCCTGATGATGACGATATCGTTTTCTCCCTAGGCATTATTCACTTGCAACTCGAGCAATTAGAGCAAGCGAAAAGCCATCTGGAAAAACTGGTCGACAAGCGTCAGAAGCGTAATGAAGCCAACTACTATCTCGGTATGATCGCCGAAGAAGAGGATGAACCTGAAAAGGCGCTCGCTTGGTACAGCCAAGTGGAGGGGAAGAATCTGGCTGATGCCCAGGTACGCATTGCCAAAATACTGGCAGATCAAGGCAACCTGAATCAAGCCCGTGAGACACTACAGCGGTTACGTATCAACCAGTCCCAGAATCAGGTTAAATTCTATATCATAGAAGCCGAACTTTTACGTGAGGCATTGCAGTTCGAAGCTGCACACAAAGTATACAGCAAGGCCCTGGATCTTTTTCAGGACAACACCGACCTCCTTTATGCTCGAGGACTCAATGCTGCCGATCTAAAACGTGTCGATCTGTTGGAAAACGACCTTCGAAAGATTCTTACCGCTCAGCCTAAACATGCCGATGCGCTCAATGCACTGGGTTATACATTAGCTGATCAGACTGACCGCCTGGAGGAAGCTAAGCAGTATATTCAACAAGCCCTTTCATTAAAACCAGACAGCCCAGCGATCCTGGATAGCATGGGCTGGGTTGAATACCGTATGGGTAATCTTGAATCCGCCCTGGAATTCCTCAACAAAGCGGCAGAACTCAGCCCTGACGCTGAGATTGCATCCCATCTGGGTGAAGTACTCTGGCAAATGGGTCAACAACAACGCGCCTTGAAGGTATGGAAGGCCGCCAATCAGCGCGAGCCCAATAACCGATTCATTAATCAGGTGATGAGCCGCTTAGGCGCTGATATCTGAATTTCTCTATGTCGGTCAGCACACCGCCTATCGAGAGCATTGCCTACCCGGCACCTGCAAAACTAAACCTGATGCTGCGAATCCTTGGTAGACGCAGTGATGGGTACCACGAACTACAAACAGTCTTCCAGTTTCTCGACATCCATGATCGACTCAGATTCAAGCGACGTGTAGATAACAAGATCATCCTACAGGATGACATTCCCGGACTGCCAAAAAAGGACAATCTCTGCTATCGGGCAGCCCGTCAACTGCAGATGACTAGCGGATCTTCCCAAGGAGTCGAAATAAAACTTGAAAAGCACCTCCCGATGGGGGGCGGCCTTGGCGGGGGAAGCTCTGATGCAGCCACCACCCTGATTGCTCTCAACCGGCTATGGGAGCTTTCACTCAACCAGGCAGCGCTAAAAAGAATAGCTTTAACATTGGGAGCGGATGTACCGATTTTCATCCATGGACACGCTGCATGGGCCGAAGGTATCGGTGAACATTTGACCAACATAGAACTCCCACAAAGCTGGTATCTGGTCTTACAACCCGCATGTCATGTCTCAACTGCGGAAATATTCAATCAAGCCGATTTGACACGCCACTCCCCCCGGATCAAAATACGCGCCTTTCTGCAGGGCAACTACCAGAATGACTGTTTGCCTGTTGTTCGCAGACGCCACCCAGAGGTGGCAGAAGCAATGGATTGGCTGAACCAGTATGCTGATGCCCGACTAACCGGCACCGGTGGCTGTGTATTCGCCGCCTTTGCTAACCAGCAGCAGGCCCGTGAACACCTTCACGATCTACCTGCCGGTCTTAATGGTTTTGTTGCGCGGGGGGTCAACCGTTCCCCGCTACTGGAGTTTCTCCAACCCGATGAGATTTAATTTGGGGCGTCGCCAAGCGGTAAGGCACAGGGTTTTGATCCCTGCATGCGCAGGTTCGAATCCTGCCGCCCCAGCCATTTCATACAAATCACTGTTTGAGATAGGGGATCAAAACCGTGCCTTCTAATGCCATGATGGTTATCTCTGGTAATGCGAATCCGGAACTGACCAGTGAAATCGCTACTCACCTCAACCTCCCACTCGGCAAGATGCAGGTTGGCCGCTTTAGCGACGGTGAGGTCATGGCGGAGATCCATGAGAATGTACGAGGACGTGATGTCTTCATCGTCCAGCCAACCTCGGCCCCAACCAATGAAAACCTGATGGAGTTGCTGGTGATGATCGACGCCATGCGATGGTCATCTGCTAAACGAATAACAGCCGTCATCCCCTATTTCGGGTACGCTCGCCAGGATCGGCGTCCTCGTTCAGCTCGCGTACCCATCACCGCCCGTTTGGCCGCTAAAATGATTGGTACTGCTGGCGCAGATCGGGTACTGACTGTCGATCTCCATGCAGACCAGATTCAGGGCTTTTTCGACATTCCTGTCGACAATGTCTACGCCTCACCCATACTGTTGGGTGATGTTTGGCGCCAGAAACATCCGGATATCGTAGTCGTCTCACCCGATGTGGGTGGCGTTGTAAGGGCTCGGGCTCTAGCGAAACGACTGGATGACTCTGAGCTGGCCATCATCGACAAACGCCGTCCCCGCCCCAATGAAGCCAAGGTGATGAATATCATCGGTAAGGTAGAGGGCCGCAGTTGTATTCTGATTGATGACCTGGTCGATACCGCTGGCACCCTATGTCAGGCAGCCGCAGCACTCAAAGAACACGGTGCGGCCAAAGTTGTAGCCTATTGCACACACCCTGTCCTCTCCGGACCAGCAGTAACCAATCTTAGCAACTCTTTGCTCGATGAACTTGTGGTTACCAATACCATTCCTCTGTCTGAAGAGGCCAAACAGTGTACCGCCATACGGCAGGTCAGCATCGCTGAGTTGTTGGCTGAGACTATGCGTCGTATCTCAAATGAAGAGTCAGTCAGCTCTCTGTTCATCGATTAGTACGTCCTCAATGATGGAATATCAGGACCTACTGAATTGTTAGGACGTATAAAGACTGGAAAAAAAAGCCAGTCCTGTTAGAATCGCGCGTCCGCTGTCACACAGCGATACGGTGCCGCTTTGGTCGCGGAGCGGCACTCCCTATGAACTGAACCAACCAGATACGGAGATTGCCATGTCTGCCAATTTTGAAGTTAACGCTCAATCACGGAGCGATTCGGGGAAAGGTGCGAGCCGCCGCCTGCGTCGGACCGGCCAAGTCCCTGGCATCGTCTACGGTGCCCATAAAGAGCCTTCCAGGATCAGCGTTCTACACCATGAACTGAGCCACTCTCTGGAAAACGAGGGCTTCTACGCCAACCTTCTGAGTTTGAAGGTCGATGGTAAAGTAGAGACGGTGATACTGAAGGATCTCCAACGCCATCCAGCCAAACCAATCATCCTGCACGTAGATTTTCAACGCATACAGGCTGACGAGAAGATTCGTCTGAACGTACCGGTTCACTTCATCAATGAAGCAACCTGTCCGGGCATCAAGTCAGGTGGCCAGGCAAGCCATGTTATGACCGATATGGAGATCAGTTGCTTGCCGAAGGATTTGCCTGAATTCATTGAAGTTGATATGGCCAATATGGAGATGGGTGCGATTCTACATGCTTCGGATCTCCAGCTCCCAGAGGGGGTTGAACTGATCACACATGAAGGTAACGAGGATCCTATCGTTGTTACCGTCCACGCCGCTCACACAACGGTAGAAGAAGAAGAAGAGGGTGAAGAGGCAGAAGAAGGTGGAGAAGAACCCACAGAGTAAGCCACATGAAGGGGAGGCAACCACCTCCCCTTACCCACTTTATGAAATACATATTGTTGGTTAGCCGATGAGTAATAGGGTGAACCCTCCCATCAGACTCATCGTTGGCCTGGGAAATCCAGGACCCGACTATGAAGAGACCCGCCACAATACCGGCTTTTGGCTTGTAGACAAGCTGGCCCAGCAATATCACCAACATTTCCGAAGTGATTCACGCCATCACGGATCAATGTGCAAACTGAACATCCAGGGAGAGGAAGTGCGTCTCCTGAAACCTGCAACCTATATGAACCGCAGTGGTCAGTCAGTCTCTAGTCTGGCTAACTATTTTCGCATCAGCCCTGATCAGATCCTGGTTGCTCACGATGAACTCGACCTGGATCCCGGACAAATACGCCTTAAAATCGGCGGAGGGCACGCTGGGCATAATGGGTTGAGAGACATCATGAGCGCCCTGGGGAGTCGTGATTTTCCCCGTTTGAGAATCGGTATTGACCATCCTAACGATCGTAGTGAGGTCGTTAACTACGTACTCGGGCGACCCTCTAAGGCTGATCGGGAAGCGATCAACACAGCCATTGATAGTGCCATTGACTGCCTCGATGAGGTTGTAAAGGGTGAATTGCAAAAAGCCATGAATCGCCTCCATAGCAGTCGCTAAACCTACCGCGCTACTCAGCCTTAATCCGTGGACTCAGGCAAGTGCAGAGCACAAGACATTGATTATCTAATTGAATCATGGGCTTATGTTATGCCTCATCTTAAACCCACGGATTTATATTTTTCCTGATTACCCACCCTACTCAGCCATCGGATCTCTAAGCTGAAAATAGGGGATCAAACCGATCAGTCTCACTAACTGATGCCAATGCCACTTAACTAAACCGCTGAAGATCGAATACACACAACCTTAATCAGCCGTGCTTGGTGGGTAGTCAGATGTTTTTTTAAATAGACCGCCGGAAGAACCACCATCTCAATTCAATATCACCCCCCATTGGCCTATACGTCACACTTCTTCACTATCCCTGATAGGGCATTTGATTGGCAATATATTAACTAATGCTTATAATCTAACCATCTATCCTGAATTCCTGACTCTGGGAGTGAGTTTTTCTATGAAACTGTTTATTCAGGCAATCTGGCTTCTGATCTTCTACGCTACCGGGGCCATGGCCAGCGAAAGCGAACTGGAAGCGATCGACCTGCTTAAAAAAGCCGAAGCATTGATGCGCTCAACCGGCACCATTGCAGAATATCAAGTCGATATCATACGTCCGGATTGGCAACGTAGTATGGCATTCCGTAGTCATGATGATGTGGACAAAAACCGGTTTCGTATGGAGATCCTCTCTCCGCGTAAAACGAAGGGTACTGTCTATCTCAAGGTCGACAATATACTCTCCATGTACCTACCCAAACTGCGGCGACAGATCAATATCTCTCCGGCGATGATGCAGGATCCCTGGATGGGATCAGATTTCAACAACCAGGATCTACTGGAGACCGATTCACTCATCAGTGACTACAGCCACCGTATCATTCAGCGTGATGGTAGCGGAAACCAGGCTGTCATAACCATCGAATCCACTCCATCTCCCACCGTCAAGGTAACCTGGAAACAGCTAATTCAGCGTATCCGCGCTGATGGAATACCTCTGGAAATGGAATACCAATGTGAAAAAAGGGCAAACAGACGAATGACTTTTGACCTGATCCAGGAGATGGGAGGACGTCTTATTCCAACCCGTTGGACAATGACCCCCTTGGGAGACGAAGGCAAACGCACAGTCATTACATTAAAATCGATCGAGTTCAATGTCCCACTGACTGATAACCTATTCGCACCTGATAAGCGCAAATGATAAACAACCGCTAAGCTCTTTATAGTACGGATCACAGCGTCTCACAGATAGGTACACTTTATACGTTACACCTAGGGAGCAGATAACCCTGTCGAAGTCAGTAGTCAACTCCACCATCCTAGCTGCAGCGCTACGCAACCTGCTTAGCCATCTCCGTCGCACCCTGTTAACCGTCGGGGCTATCGCGGTTGGGCTTGCTTCTCTGATATTTCTTTGGGGCTTCAATGAAGGCCTGCATCGAAACATGCTGAGTAATTTTCAAAAAGCCATCATAGGTTCTATTCAAATTCATCATCTGGGTTTTTTTCAGCGTCCCGAACTCTCCAGAGTGATCGCTGATCCTGACGGGATAATCGCCAACCTGGAGCAAGCCGGCATAACAAACTATAGCCGTCGACTTGAGACCTTTGGCCTCGCTGCATCCGATACCACAACCCAGGGGGTCATGTTGATCGGTATGGATCCACAGCGGGAGGGCCTTGTCACAGAGCTCGAAAAACGAATAGGCATAGGTCGATTTTTACAACCAGAAGACGACTACAGCCTGGTAGTAGGCGCAACCACAGCCAGCAATCTCCAGGTCAAGCTAGGTGACGAGATCATCATTATCGGCTATGACCGATATGGCGCGATGGTGGCTGAGTCTTTTACTCTGGTTGGCATCATCACTAGTGGCGAAATGGGGCTTGATAGTGGCATGGCTATCACCAGCCTATCGACTCTCCAGGAGATGGTGGATTTACCTGAACAAATCACAACTATCGTTATCAGTGCCGAGGAAAAACAGATTCCCTCCCTGGTCGATGATCTTAATCAATCTCTGCAAGGAGAATCATTGGAGATTATGCCTTGGTACACCATGTTTCCGGTGATGAAGGAATGGGTTACTCTACATAATGGCTTTCTCTATCTGTTCATTGGTGTGGTGCTATTCATTGTGCTTGCAGGTGAAATGAATACCATGCTGTTATCCATGTTGGAGAGGACCAGGGAGTTTGGGGTATTAATGGCTATTGGTACAACGCGCTACCAAGTGGCTAGCATGCTATTGGTTGAGGCAGTACTCATTGGAGCCATCGGTATTACATTAGGCATTCTGCTAGGTTATAGCATCATCCTAGTAACTAGCATCATAGGTATCGATCTCACGATACTACTGGGTTCTACATCAAGGTTTTATGTCGATCCGCTGATCTATCCTCATCTTAAACTTGATAACCTGGGTATCACTGTCGGGACGATTCTTCTAGCTTCAGTTTTAGCTGGCATCTACCCCGCATGGCGAGCAAGTCTGCTACAGCCTGTTGAGGCGATTCGAAATGGCTGAATCTGATCATCTCGGTTTGTTCACTTACCTGTCACTCGCAACACGTAATCTATTGCGTAATCGACGCCGCACACTGATCACACTGATCACCATGATATTCGGTATCGCCACATTGACTTTATTGAGTGCCTTAAACGATGGCTGGCTGAGTCAGATGAAGACAAATTTCATTCTCAGCTATACCGGTCATCTACAGATCCATGCCAAAGGTTTTGAGACCTCACAAAATCTCAATGATCGGATTAAGGATCCGGAAGAGGTCTCCAGGCTGATGCAAAGCTATCCCGAGATCATCGGTTGGACGCAGCGTATACGCACTTCCGGCCTGGCTTCGGTCAGTGGCAGTAGCGCTGGTATTCAGATTATGGCGACCGATCCAGAACAGGAGACTTGGGTTACCTCTATGGACCAGGGTATCAAGGAGGGTATCTGGCTAAGACCCGGTATGAGCCATGATCTTCTACTAGGCCGTACCATTGCACAGAATCTGGGAGCAGAACTGGGCGACAGGGTGATCCTGATGGCACAGCGCCTGAATGGTGAAATGGTCTCTGAAGTCTTTTTTCTGCGGGGGATACTCGAGACCGGTGCACCACAGATAGACCGCACATTGGCTGTTATTACACTCAACAGCGCCCAACAATGGCTACAGATGGATCAGACCATCACTGATATTGTTATTCGGGCAGATAATCATGACAACACTGATGTACTTTATCGACTCTTCGTACAACAATTATCCGACTTGAAGTACGAAATAATGCCATGGCAGGAGTTGGACCCAATGGTCAGGCAATGGCTCGAGTTCAGTGATGCTTACGGTTTTGTTATTCTTTTTGTTGTGATCATACTGGTACTTATTGAAATTCTTAATACCATGCTTATCTCCCTACATGAACGTCAAAAAGAGTTAGGTGTGATCGTGGCTATCGGCACTAAACGGTACCAGGTTTTTCTGATGCTTCTACTGGAAGCTGTGATGCTTATTTTTATCGGCGCCATTCTGGGTTACCTGGCGGGAAGCTTATTAGTCTTTTCTGTGGCTGACAGCGGAATTAACCTGACACACTTTGCGAACGCCTTTGAGTTTTTCTACATGGATCCGGTCATACACCCACAACTAACACAGAGTTCAGCGATTAAAATTTTGGGCGCCACGCTGGCAGCGGCGCTGTTAGCCGGCATTTATCCGGCATGGAAAGCTACACGTCTATCGCTCAGCCAAGCACTACGTATTCAATAGGAAGTTCATGCTTAATCAACCGGCCGAAAGTGTTATTAAGACCCGGGAGCTGCACAAATGCTACTGGGTCGGCACTATGCCTTTTCCTGCCTTGTACGGGATAAATCTGGAGATCGAATCAGGGGAATTTGCGGTATTGGCCGGACGCTCAGGTTCGGGTAAAAGCACCCTACTAAACATCGTTGGCGCTTTAGAATCCACAGACAGCGGCAGGGTTGAGGTACTGGGTCAGAATATCCTCAGCATGAACCAAGACCAACGTACTCAATTTCGTCTACACAATATTGGATTCATATTTCAGGCTTATAATCTCATTCGTGTTTTCAGCGCACGTGAAAATGTCGCCTATGTTTGCCAACTCCAGGGTAAGAGCAAGAAAGAGAGTATGGAGATTGCGAACCACTGGTTGCAGGAAGTCGAGATAGGGCATCTCGGTTATCGTCGCCCGGACCAACTATCCGGTGGACAACAGCAACGTGTAGCGGTTGCCCGTGCTCTCGCATCCAAACCAAAATTAATACTCGCTGACGAACCTACTGCAAACCTCGACAGTATGACAGGCAGGCACCTGATTCATTTAATGCAGGAGCTCAATCAGCGACTCGGTACAACCTTTCTCATTTCATCCCATGACCCGGACGTCAAGCAGGCAGCCAGTCGCCTCATAAAACTGGCTGATGGACAGATTGTGGAGGCATGGAACGACATACCAAAACCACCGTCATCCATCACAAGTAGCTGTCCCATGAGTAACCTGCCACTTACAGAACGCCTGCGTAACTATTTCAAAGCGGCAAGAGGGAATGCGAGAAACAAAAAACACCTAAGAAAGACAAGACGCCGCTCATAAAGTCAGACTTATCAGAGCAATAGAAACGTTTTATCTTGTTAATTGAAACATCAATTTTCTTTAGCATGGATTTGGGATCAAGAATCTTGAAAATTTCCAAACTGTGTTGCATTTTCTCAAATCGATAAAGAAACAACTTGGTTTGTCGATAGATAGTTAACAAGCATGCTACTTAATCTGCGTCAATCCGACTCAGGGATGAAACAACATCCCTGTGTACATCTCAAATGACCACAAAAAGTCTCGCGACAACTTACATTAGACTAGCCATTTCCTGGGTATGTGGTCTGTTCTTTTTTTGTTCTTCTCATCTACCTGTGGCGGGTAGATACCATCCTGGATCAACTGCAACTACGGGAGTCACTTCATGTTGAACTCTCTTCAGAGACACTCACCAGAATATTCAGCGAACCTATTTCCGATACCCTAATTCTCAGTCTAAGTAGTGGATTCGGCGAATGGACAAAGGGGGCAGACAATACCCATCTAGAGAGAGAGCTCACCCAAAATTTTCTGGGTTTCAGCCGATTTAAAAGCCACTATGATCAGATTCGCTTTCTCGACCATACAGGCATGGAGCGAATACGAATCAACATCCAGTCCGGGGAGACGCAGGTAGCCTTTTCATCCATCCTGCAAAACAAATCATCAAGATACTATTTCTATGAGGCTCGACACCTCAACTTCAATGAGGTTTATATTTCTCCACTCGACCTAAATAAAGAACATGGGGAAATTGAACAACCATTCAAGCCAACTATTCGGCTCTCCACCCCTGTCTTTAATACCGATAACGAACGCATTGGGGTTCTGGTCATCAACTACCAGGCGGAACCCATGTTGCAACGGTATGCTGCGCTCCATGTCGATACCGAGAGTAAGTTGATGCTGCTCAACAGTGAGGGCTACTGACTATACCATCCAGATCAGGAAAAGCGCTGGGGATTTATGTTGGAGAACAATCAAACTCTGGCCAATGAATTACCGGACGAATGACAGGAAATACAAGAAGTCAGCTTTAAACAGTGGGAAACAGCTAACGTTTTATTAACAGCACTTAGCACACTACCGTTCAAAGAGGATACAACCAGGGAAACATTAACCGATCAAACACGTATAATCACCACTAAAGGATATCCTTGGATAATTGTCTTTCAAATTAATCCAAACGTATTACAAGCAGTTAAATCCAGAATTACCCAGAATCTAACCATTGTAACTGCCCCCCTACTCCTGCTATTGCTGATCTTCCTGTATATGATCGCGTACCAACGTGTCCAACGCACGCACCAACAGGCACTCATTGCTCACAATGAATCACGTACACGATCCATATTGGAATCAATAGCGGATGGTATTGTAACTGTCACAACCGAAGGTAGAATTCTGGATGCCAATCCTGCAGCAGAGATAATCCTCGGGTTCTCAGAACAACAACTTCAATCAAGCAGATACTTGTCGAAACAGATGCACCTCCTCATAAACTGATATTTGAAATCACTGAGAGCCTAATCATGGAAAATACTGCAGAGTCACTGGCCTGGCTCTTATTCATGAAGGATCTTGGAATAAGGGTTGCCATCGATGATTTCGGCACTGGCTATTCCTCTCTGAGCTACCTGAAACGATTTCCTGTCGATATTCTCAAGATTGACCGGACATTCATTGCCGATATGACAGTAAACAGTGAAGATAAAGCCCTGGTACTGGCAATAATCGCGATGGCGAAAAGCCTGAACCTGAAGGTTGTTGCAGAAGGGGTGGAAAATCGACAGCAACTGGATTTGCTGAAAATCAGTCAGGATCATTGTAACGTTATCCAGGGCTTTCTGTTCTCTCCGGCAATACCTGCCAGTGAGTTCGCCACATTTGTCGCAGATTTCGAATATAACCGCTACTGCGATGAAAGTTATCGCCCTTTTCACAAACAACTACAAAATTAACTTTCATGGCAGTTCACACTTTTTTAGACAGATCCCGGTAAATCATTTATCGACCCATGTAGCCACAACCGAAAACCCTGCTTCTTTTTGTGGGAGAATTAAAAGTGTAAAAAAACGTTTCTGTCGACTGAATCACAGCTAATAGATGAATAGCATTCCTTAAATTCCACCTAAAACTGCTTTGGTAGGGTAAAGAATGCACACATTCAGCCGCTAATTTCTGTAATAGAAATCCTCAAAATAAAGATACCGCACTCAACAAATGCCATGTACTCGAAGAGAATTGCAACATTACTTCTGCTGCTCAGTCTACCTCTAGCGGCAGATCAGACACTTCTTGCCATTCCCACTTCACAGCCACCTGCCATAGACGGGATGGCTGATGAGCCAGTGTGGTCTGAAATCAAGCCAGTAATAACCCGAGACGCTATTGCCGGCATCGATATCGAATTACGTGCCTGTTATGACAAACAGCATATCTACATGTTGGCGGTCTTTCCCGATGCCACTGAAAACCGTGAGCACAAGCCGCTGCAATGGAATCCGGAAATAGAACTCTATGGAAAAGGGCCCCAGCGAGAAGATACGTTTGTATTAAAATGGGCCATCTCACCCCGGGAGACTGATTTGAGTCTCAGCGCCACCACCCCTTACAAAGCTGACATCTGGTATTGGAAATCCGCACGCACTGATCCAGTCGGCTATGCCGATGATAAATTCCAGGTCTATTCAGCTAGGAAGATAGCCAAGTCTCTGCCGCTGCTGTCTAAAAACGGATCAAGATTCTACCTGATCCGGCGAGGTGACAGTGGCAATTCGGCTTATCAAAATCGTATGCTGGTGGAGCATACCGGTGACCAGACCCATGCCTACAATATTCAGAAGCCTGAGGGAAGCCGCTCAGATATCCTTGCTAAAGGAGTCTGGGCTGAGGGCGTCTGGCGGGTTGAGTTCATGCGCAAACTCAATACTGGTCATGGGGATGATGTCATCTTCAAACCTGGCGAGGCGTATCAATTTGGTGTTTCCCGCTTCGAGATTGCCGGTCGCGACCCAGATCCCAAGATAGAGATTCCCCTGTTCGGTAGTGGTGAGATTGGTGAAAGTCTGAAATTGGGCTTTAGCGAGTGAATAGATGATCATCGCTCCCTCTATCAAAGTGCTGTTTCGTATCAGTGCCTTGAGTCTGCTATCCATTCTACTGATCGTTATCACGCTCGGTCAGAGTCTTATCAAGGAAATCCAGGATAACGGCCAGATAATGAGTGAAATCCGAGGTACATCCTTACACGACATTACTCGTATCGCTGCCATCATCAACCGGAGTGAACGTGATTTTCAACTCTACACTCAACAATCCAGACTCGAGGCTGGCAGCAGCAATAGTATCCTTGAGCATTTTAAACAGGTATTGAACAGCTTCGATTCACAAAATCGTCAACCAGTCGACGCAGTCTATCTACGCTTAAACAGCGCCCTGACAGACAGGGCGGATGATTCACTCACTGATAAACTTTTGGACAACTCCCTTCAACAAAAACTTCAGCTGGTTGATGAATTGCGTGTCCTGTTGCAGAAGCTACCTCCAGCCATTTTAACAGTTAAAAATCAAACAGACCCACACTCCGTCTTACTGCAATTACTGATTGAAATAGAGTCCCAGCTGATTGCTGAACACGAAACAGTGTTACTGGAATACAAAGAAATTTCATCTCCACTGCAACAGGCCCAATCCAATCTTAAGCAATTAACTGAAGTATTCTCAGACCTCCCTGCCTATGAGCTACCGAAAGACAACACGGAATACAAAAAGATTAGCGCAATGCTGAACAACGTCTCTTTCAATCTGAGGCGTTTCCGCGCTGCTATCCATCAATATCAGGAAGAGCATGAGATGATGGATCCTTCAGGCTCCTATATGCTCAGCATCCTGGAACAACTGGTACCGATCAAGTCCCATCTACTAGAGGATCTGCAAGCAGCAGAAATACTCATTGAGAGCCACTTCAGCCAACAGCAGTTATTTGTTGAACATGAGATTTGGCAAAAACGCAGAATCTTTATCCTGATCAGTGTATTGGGTGTGCTGATCACAATCGCCACACAAATTGGGGTCTCTCGTGCCATATCCAAGCCTGTTAATCAGATTAAGGATGGAATAGCCACCTTCTCCAACGGTAATCTCGACTACCGGATACCCAATATTACTCAGCAGGAATTCAAGCCCCTGATAAGGGGTATCAATGATATGGCAGAAAATCTGCAGCAACGATCCTCTGAAGTCGAAGCAAACATACAGTTGATAGACAGATCCAACAAAAAACTGGCCCAACTCAATCTGGATTTGGAGAAAAAGGTTGAAGAGCGCACACACGAACTGGTGATCGCCGCACAAAACTCTGAGCGGGCAAGTAAAGCAAAATCAGAATTCCTTGCCACGATGAGTCATGAAATACGTACCCCAATGAACTCTATTATCGGCATGACACACCTCGCCCTACTTGCCAACAATATGGAACCAAAGCAGCGGCGATACATGGAAAAGGTACGTCAATCCTCACAATCATTACTGAATATCATCAATGACATTCTCGACTTTTCCCGAATCGAAGCTGGAGGTCTCGAACTTGAGCAAACCCCGTTTTCCATCGAATCGATCTTTGATAATCTCAGTATTCTGATTGGTCAAAAGGCGACAGAAAAGCAGTTGGAGCTCATCTTCGATATCGACCGGCGAATACCTCCGCTGCTGTTAGGTGACCCTGTCAAGCTGCAGCAGATTCTTGTCAATCTCGGGGGTAATGCAGTCAAATTCACCGCACAGGGTGAAATTGTCGTCAAGGCAGAGATTCTAGAGCAACACCATGACCAGGTTCAACTTGGATTCTCCATCACCGATACCGGTATTGGGATCGAAACCGAACAATTAGGTCGTCTTTTCCAAGCCTTTACCCAGGCTGATGGATCGATTACCCGTCGCTATGGCGGGAGTGGCTTAGGCTTGGCGATCTCACAACGATTAGTAAACGCAATGGGTGGTGAGCTTCAAGCCGAAAGCTCCCCAGGGAAGGGCAGTCGATTCTATTTTGCAGTGAATCTAGCTAAAGATGCATCCGCCAATGCGCTCCCGCAAACCCAACCCAATGCACTTTTAGACTTACCTGTTTTAGTGGTTGATGACAATAACAGTTCACGGCAAATACAACAGGAGATGATGGAGTCGATAGGATTCCATACCAAAGCCTGCGCCAGCGGTGGCGCTGCACTTATTGAGTTGCTTAAGGCACAAGCACAAAACAAGCCTTTCGGGATGGTCATACTCGACTGGAAGATGCCGGGTATGGATGGTCTGGAGGTGCTTGAAGCCATTCATAAAGAGCCGACACTGACTCATCGCCCAAAAGTCATCATGCTTACCGCATACGGGGCGAGTGACTTATTAAGCCAATGCCAAGCCATAAAACCTGACCAAGTACTCGCGAAGCCACTCAGTCCATCCACACTCCTCGATGGAATCAACCACCTGCACGATCACAAAAGAAAACTGGATGAGATTGGTAAAGTATCGCTACCTGACAATCAGCAAGAACTGCTGAAACTACGTGGAGCAAAAGTGCTGCTGGTGGAAGACAACTCCTTGAACAGGGAAGTGGCTTGGGAACTGTTAACAAATATCGGCATCAAGGTCCAGGTCGCAAAAAATGGCGCAGAAGCACTGAAGATGCTGGAAACTAATACAGTCGATGCAGTCCTGATGGATGTACAGATGCCGGTTATGGATGGTTATACCGCTACCCAGTTAATCCGCAGCCAGGAAGAGATGGAAAATGATAGGCTACCGATAATCGCAATGACCGCCAATGCCATGTCGAGCGACCGCAAGATGTCTTTGGAAGTGGGGATGAATGATCACATCGCCAAACCGATCAAAGTGGATGAACTCTACAATGCACTGATCAAGTATATTCCTGCTGTCCGTAAGGAGTCAGTTGAGTCACCAGATGATACAGAACCGGATAGGGCATCCCTGTTCATTGACAGAGTAGCAGGCCTGGTCGTCTGCAATGGCAATGAGGCACTCTATAAGCGCATACTGAAACGTTTTCTCTCCTCTGAGGCTACTTTTCCTGAGCGCTTTCAAAATGCCTTGGGGGAAGACGACATCACCACTGCCACCCGGCATGCCCACTCGCTCAAAAGCTCAGCTGGGAGTATTGGCGCACTCCACCTCCAACAGGCGGCCCTGGAACTGGAATCGGCCTGTCGTCAACAAACAGACAAAGCGCAATTGCTCATTATGCTGCAAGCAGTTGAGCGCTGCCTCATCCCGGTCATAAACAAACTCAGGAACAGCGAAGATTCATCGATAACCGTTGCTACCAATATGCCGGATAAGGAAATATTGGTGCCATTGCTGGGCCAACTGGAAGTATTGCTTCAGAACGATGACACCGCCGTAGTCGATGTCATGGATGCGCTAAGCGAACAGTTGAAAAACTCGCCACTTAAGGATGCCTGGATGGGACTGAATATGGCGGTGGAAGATTACGACTTTCAACTGGCACTCACTGAGCTGAAGGACCTCTCTTTTGCTCTGGGTGTCAGTCAAGAGATGACGAATGTCGAGGAAGGAGTTGATGAATCTATCTGAAAACAAGCCCACGATTCTTATCGTGGATGACACAGCCGCTAACATTGAAGTACTCAGCAGTACCCTGCGACCTACATATCATGTGCGCGCGGCTAAAAATGGTATACGGGCTTTGGCCATCGCACAGGAAACTCCACAGCCCGATCTGATTCTACTGGACATCATGATGCCTGAGATGGATGGCTATGAAACCTGCAAACGGTTAAAAGATGATGCCAATACTGCCCAGATTCCCGTCATTTTTATTACTGCACTGTCAGATGAAGGGGATGAGGAGAAGGGACTCGCATTAGGCGCAGTAGACTATATCGCTAAACCATTTAAACCGGTCCTGGTTCAGGCGCGTGTGCATAATCAGCTTGAACTGAAGCATCATCGGGATCATCTGGAAGTCTTGGTGCATGAACGTACACAGGAACTAATGCTAACCCAGGAAGCGACAATAGAAGCTATGGGTGCACTGGCGGAATACCGTGATCCAGAAACCGGCGGGCACATCAAACGTACTCAAAACTATATGAAACTATTAGCTGAGGCGCTTAAAGATCATGCTCGATTCAGTGACTATCTCGATATAGAGACCATCCACCTGCTCTATCTTTCTGCACCCCTTCACGATATCGGCAAGGTCGGTATCAGTGACAGCATACTCTGTAAACCGGCTAAGCTCACCGACCAGGAATTTGAGAAGATGAAAGAGCATACCCTGTTTGGTCGCAATACCCTATTGGTTGCAGAAGAGAAGCTGGGTGGCAACTCCTTCCTCGGCTTTGCCCGGGAGATTGCGGAAACACATCACGAACGCTGGGATGGCAAGGGTTATCCCCATGGTATTGCAGGTGAAGCGATACCCATCTGCGGTCGTTTAATGGCGGTTGCCGATGTCTACGATGCACTGATTAGCAAGCGGGTTTACAAGCCTCCTTTCCCACATGCCAAAGCAGTTGAGATCATTCTGGAGGGCAAGGGCACCCAGTTCGATCCGGATGTGGTCGATGCCTTTCAGGCGTGTTCGGAGGAATTCCTGCAGATTGCATTGAAATATGCCGATCATCCGGAAGAGATTGCTACCCTCTCTGAGAAAAGCCATGCAACACAGGATTAGTGAATACAGAGAGGGTTAGTAGCCTTTAGTTTTCCTCACTGAAACCGTTAAATCTTGAAGGGTAGCCCGGGTTTCCTAAACAAGCTTTTATGCCAGAGATGAACGTCAACAATAGCAGACTGAAAGCTATATTCCCGCAACAACTCGATCTGTTGTACAGGAGTGGTATTCCAGCCAACCTGACAGTGGTTATCATATCGGCTGTTGTGGCGATAATTCTCTGGGACAAGGCGCCACCCAAGGTTGCTGCAATATGGCTTGTCTACATGATAACTACAGTCGGTTTTCGGTTACTGCTGATCATCTTACGAGGTCGAAATAAGTGGTTAGCAGTCGATCATCCAAGCTGGATGTATCTCTATACTCTAGCCACAGCCATGACCGGTACTGGTTGGGCGATGTTGCTACTTCCCCTCTACCCGCAAGAGATTGTCTATCAAGCCTTTGTCCTTATCGTCATCGCAGGTGTAGTTGCAGCTGGCAGTGGCGTACTGGCTATATTTATGGGCGCTGTCTACGCTTACAGTCTGCCCGCACCAATCACTCTCGCAATACGCTATCTGTTCGTCGATATGGATCTCCCTGACGGGTTACTGGTCGGTGTCTTGGCCTACACCCTGATGATGATGATGATTGCTCGCTATACCCACCGATCCCTTATCGAAAGCCTCGCCCTGAGATTCGAAAACCTGGATCTGATTAACAAATTACAGAAGGCATCCAATGAGATGGAACGTCTCAACCTGGGTCTCAGGCAGGAGATCAGTGAACGGTCGAGTATCCAGACAGAGTTGGAGAGGCATCGTTATCATCTGGAAGAGCTGGTTGAGGAGAAAACCCGTGAACTTACCCAGGCAAAAGAGACAGCTGAATCGGCCAACCGGGCCAAGTCACAATTCCTGGCCAAGATGTCTCACGAGATCAGGACGCCAATGAACGGTGTTCTAGGGATGACCGAGCTGTTGCTCAATAGCGAACTCGGTCAAACCCAGAAGCGTTATGCAGAGATCATACAGAGCTCCGGAAAATCGTTGCTGGAACTCATCACTGATCTACTGGATATGTCAAAAATTGAAGCAGGCAAGATGCGTTTGATAGAGAATGATTTCGACTTATCCGGCCTGATGGATGAACTACACCATCTCTTTCTTTCCCAGGGCGCCTTGAAGGGGTTGCATATAGAACACAGTGTCGATGAAATAATCCCTACTCACATTGTTGGTGACAGTGCCCGTGTACGACAAGTGCTGATCAATCTGATTGGCAATGCAATCAAATTCACAGACCAGGGGTCTGTCATTTTTCGTGCATTACAGATGCAAAAAATGACACAGAATGGTTGTCTAATCCGATTTGAGATCGAAGATACAGGTCAAGGGATACCGGTTGGTGAAGACCAATCCATTTTTGACTGCTTTTCGCAAGCATCAAACGAGTTTGGTCAAGGTAGTAGCGGACATGGTTTGGGCCTGACCATCAGCAAGGAGTTGATTGCCTTGATGGGTGGTAAAATCGGTCTTTCTCAGGGGAGCGGGGGCGGCACGCTGTTCTGGTTCGAAATCCCATTCCAATTGACAGATAAAAAAGTCAGCAGCCACCTTTCAAATATTGAAACTGATAATAAAGAGCCACTGCCTCAATTGGGAGGAAAGGTGTTGCTGGCGGAAGATAATCCGATCAATATCGAGCTTGCCACCGCCATGCTCGATAGTCTTGGCTGCCACTACAGGGTTGCAGAAAACGGTCTGGAAACCCTTGATCTCTTACAGTCAGAGGATTTCGATCTGCTGTTACTCGATTGTGAGATGCCCATTCTCGACGGGTATCAAACTGCCAGCCGGATTCGTCAACAAGAGCAGGCACTCAACAATGGTTCACACTTACCCATCATTGCATGCACTGCTTTCGTTTCTGAAGAAAACCCGATTCGCTGTAAAGAAGCCGGTATGGATGACTTTATCGGTAAACCCTATGAAATCCGAAAAGTCGCCTCGATATTAATGAATTGGTTAACAAAGAAAACTGAATCTTCATTTCAAGGTGAGCCATCATGACAAGCCTGCGAACCATCAGTTACTCACACCCCACTCTAGTCTGTCAATAAGCATACCAGAACATGACTGCCATATTGCTGAAAGAGATTCAGACCCGCCTAAAAACTGAAGGCAGCCTGACACTGCGTACTACACACCGTAAGCGCGACGGTACACTAATCCCCATCGAAGTGAACGCCAAATACCTGCATCACGAAGAGACTGACTACTCCCTCGCGGTTGCCAAAGATATCACAGAGAGAGACAAGCTGATGGCGCGTCAGCGTCTCTATGCGACACTTTTTGAAAACACCCGTGAAGGTGTTATGGTAACTGATAAGGAAGGTGTCCTCTGTATGGTCAATCGGGCATTTACTGAACTAACCGGTTATTCAGAATCGGAAATACTCGGTATTACACCCAGCATTCTTCAATCGGGAAAACACGATCATCTTTTTTATAGCAAACTGTGGGACAGCCTCATTACTACCGGACACTGGCAGGGTGAAATCTGGAACCGCCGAAAGAACGGTGAGATCTTTCCCGAATTACTGAGTATCAGCAGTGTCCATGGAGACCAGGGCGACTTTAGATTCTATGTCGGTGTGTTCTCCGATATCAGCCAACTCAAACAAACCGAGGCTAAACTTGAGTACCTCGCACACCACGATCCTCTGACCCACCTGGCCAACCGACGCTTGCTCATGTCCCAACTGGAATATGGGTTGAAGGCAGCCGGCCGAAACCATGAAATGATGGCGTTATTGGTTCTTGATCTCGACCGCTTCAAAGATATCAATGACAGTTATGGCCATCTGATCGGTGATAAGTTATTGCAATTTGTTGCACAACGATTAAGCAAACGGTTGCGTGAGAGTGATCTGGTAACCCGTCTTGGTGGTGATGAATTTGCAATACTGATGCAGGGATTGGTCAACCCCGGGGATGCAGCAATCCTCGCCAGTGAGATCATCCAAGCGCTCAATGAGCCTTGGCAACTTCCGGAGGGGTTGGAGCTCCAAATTGGTACCAGCATAGGCATCAGCCTCTATCCTGATCATGGGGATAGTGCTGAAACGCTCTTGCAACATGCCGATACCGCGCTCTACAAAGCAAAAAATGAGGGGCGTGGACGTTTCTGCTACTTCTCCGAAGAACTGACCCTGGCGGCGCGTCTGCGTATCGAGATACATAACAATCTGCGCCATGCCCTGGCAGAAGAGAAGCTCTCTGTTTTCTATCAGCCTCAACTCGACTTTCATAGCGGACGGATAGTTGGGGCCGAAGCCTTGCTGCGCTGGCAGGACCCTGATCATGGCAATATCGCTCCCAGTCAATTCATCCCGGTGGCGGAAGAGACAGGACTGATCAACCGGACCGGTGAGTGGGTGTTGCACGAAGCGTGCACACAGGGCAAGGCCTGGTTGGAAGATAGATTCCCACCTCTCTCTTTGGCAGTCAACCTTTCCGTTCATCAGCTTCGACAGAGTGATTTAGTTGAGAACATCACCAGGATCTTAAAGGAGACCGGTTATCCGGCCGGACAACTCTCATTAGAGGTTACTGAGAGTGCTCTCATGGAGCGCGAAACGGAAGCGATATCCACCCTTAATCAACTGCGCGATCAAGGAGTGCACCTATCCATTGATGACTTTGGCACCGGTTACTCTTCACTCGCCTATCTGCAACGGCTGCCGCTTGACGAACTCAAGATCGATAAAAGCTTTATCGATGAGATTCCCTATAAAAAAGGGTCTATCCGGGTTTCGCAAAGAAATTAAGGTATTGATCGGCCACAGATTCTTCTCTATTTTTGATGTTGAAAAGGCATCAA
>JAIVEQ010000021.1 GCA_023838465.1 Candidatus Thiodiazotropha sp. | reverse complement strand
TTTTTTGATGCCTTTTCAACATCAAAAATAGAGAAGAATCTGTGGCCGATCAATACCTTAATTTCTTTGCGAAACCCGGATAGACCCTTAATTCGCTACGTTACTATTTACTTGATTGGCTACGTTGTATCTTTCAGTGGATTGTATATATTTGCTGATATGCTTGGTTTTTCACATCAATTGATACAGGGGCTAATGATTGTCCTTGTAGCTATACTTCTATTTACTCTGCAGAGAGTTTGGGTCTTTAATCAGTCTTTAGACAAGTCAGGGCAGATATGTAAACACGGTGCCCCATGAAAATCTGTATTTCCTGTAATTCCAGATTTGACTCCTCAGGATGGGAATGTCCATCATGCCATGCTTTTCCATTGATACTAGATGGATTTCCTGCATTTGCACCCTCTCTGTCTGAGAAAAATGATGGGTTTAAGGTCTCTCACTTTGATGAGTTGGCACCTCTGGAGGCAAGGAATTTTTGGTTTCGGTCTCGAAATAAATTGATTATTTGGGCGCTGAATAAATATTTCCCAGGTATTCGTAGCTTGCTTGAAATTGGTTGTGGTACTGGCTATGTGCTATCTGGTATTGAGGATGCGTTTCCTACGCTCGAACTCTCCGCAAGTGATATTTTTACATCAGGTCTTGAATATGCAAAAGGAAGAGTCAAACGAACTAAGCTCTTGCAAATGGATGCAAGGCAAATCCCTTTTGAAGAGGAATTTGATGTAATAGGCGCCTTTGATGTTTTAGAGCACATTACCGAAGATGTCCAGGTACTACCTGAGATGTATCGTGCAGTCAGACCTGGGGGTGGTGTTATTTTGACAGTACCTCAGCATCAATTTTTATGGAGTCAGGCGGATTCTCATGCTTGTCATGTTCGTCGGTACAACGTCAGGGATCTGCGGGAAAAAGTAGAGAAGGCAGGTTTTAGTATTGAGAGGATGACATCATTTGTATCATTGCTATTGCCACTGATGATGCTCTCTAGATTAAGGCAGCGTGATTCGCAAAAAGATTTTGATCCATTGGCTGAGCTCAGAATTGGAGGCATCGCCAACAAAGTGCTTGAAAAGATGCTTGATCTAGAACGGGTATTGATTCGAAATGGTATCTCCTGGCCAGCAGGTGGTTCTCTTCTGATGATAGCACGCAAGAATGAAAATAGTGTGAATACAAAATGAAAATTCCCTTCAATAAGCCGTATATGACAGGTAAGGAACTTTGGTTTATCAGTCAGGCTCATGCCAATGGACATTTGGCAGGTGATGGTGAATTCACTCGGAAGTGTAACGACTGGTTAGCGAGCCATATCGGATGTGACAAAGCGCTGTTGACCAATTCTTGTACAGCTGCCCTTGAGATGGCTGCGATTCTTTCTGATCTTCAACCCGGTGACGAGGTGATTATGCCTTCGTACACTTTCGTTTCGACAGCTAATGCCTTTGTACTCCGAGGAGCTGTACCGGTGTTTGTTGATATCAGGCCTGATACGCTAAATATTGATGAGACAAAGATTGAAGAGGCAATTTCCAGTAAAACAAAGGTGATTGTTCCTGTCCACTACGCTGGGGTAGGGTGTGAGATGGACGTCATTATGGATATAGCGCAGCGCCACAATCTGCTAGTTATCGAAGATGCGGCCCAAGGCATCATGTCCACCTATAAGGGGCGACCGCTAGGCTCTATCGGCCATATGGCAACACTCTCGTTTCATGAGACGAAAAATATTATTGCAGGTGAAGGCGGGGCGCTGCTTGTAAATGCTCCTCACTTGGTTGAGCGCGCTGAAATTATTCGTGAAAAAGGCACAAACCGTAGCCAGTTTTTTCGTGGTCAAGTGGATAAGTATAGTTGGGTAGATATTGGCTCCTCTTTTCTACCAGGTGAAATTATTGCCGCTTTTCTTTGGGCTCAGATAGAGGAAGCTGAGTCTATTACCCGGCGTCGGCTTGATATATGGCAGACTTATTATCAGTGGTTTGAGGCATTAGAGATCGCTGAGAAGCTGCGCAGACCCGTGATACCGACTTGCTGTACACACAATGCACATATGTTCTATCTACTTCTGAAAAACCTTGAGGAGAGAACAGCATTTATTGGGAAACTTAAAGAAAAGGACATTTTTTCAGTGTTTCACTATGTGCCACTAGATGCTTCTCCAATGGGACAACAGTTTGGTCGTGTGAGTGGTGACATGACGCATACGCATGATCTGTCCAATCGTTTGGTGCGTCTACCACTATGGGTGGGATTGGAAGAACAGCAGGCCTATGTTGTCCAACAGATTCTTGCATCTTTGGGATAGTACGTTAGATCATTCAATATCAAGCTTTTCCAAACGGTAACGCAGGGATCTCAGCGTCATTCCCAGCTTTTTTGCAGCGGCCGTTCGATTCCAGCGAGTTTTTTCTAGAGCATCTAGAATTGCTTCTCGCTCCAGTTGTTCCATTTTATCACCTAGCGGACGTGTGCCTACTCCTTTACTTTGGCGACTCTTCTGAGTGACAGGTAGATGGAGATCATCTGCTTCCAGGTCGGAACCCTCAAGCAGAGTAACCGAGCGTTCGAGAATATTTTCCAACTCCCGTATGTTGCCGGGGAAGTTGTATCCTTTCAGTTTTTTCAATGCACCTGATGATAGCTTGGACTTTTTAGTATTGGACTCTCGTGCCATGCGTGTCAGGAAGTGCTGTGCAAGCAACGGGATATCTTCTACCCGCTCTCTGAGGGGGGGCAATGGGAGTTCGATGACATTGATTCGATAGAATAGATCCTGTCTGAAATCCCCACTTTCGACTAGTTGTGCAAGGTCTTTGTGTGTGGCACTGATGATGCGTGTATCTACTGGAATTTCCTGTTGACTGCCAACAGCGCGAATGTGCTTTTCCTGTATGGCGCGCAGTAGTTTGACCTGCATATGCAGAGGCAGATCGGCGATTTCATCAAGAAACAGTGTGCCGCCATCAGCACTTAGGAAGAGTCCCTGATGGTCATCGGTCGCACCTGTAAAGCTACCCTTTTTGTGACCAAACAGTTCACTTTCCATCAGCTCTTGGGGGATCGCACCGCAGTTGACGGCAACGAATGGATGGTCTGCCCGTGGACCCTGTTGATGAATCAGGCGTGCAGCCAATTCTTTGCCGGTACCTGATTCACCGCTGACATAGACAGGGGCTTGACTGCGTGCCAGTTTATCGATGAGTTGGCGAACATGATTCATGGGAGGTGAGTTACCCAACATGGGTGAGTGTTCGCTTGCCGATGACTTTTGAGGTGCTGAAGAAGGGGCCTCCTGTTTACCCAGTTTGATGGCCTGTTGTACCAGTTTGCGTAACATGTCGAGATCAACCGGTTTCGAGACAAAGTCGCAAGTGAGTCTTCGATCTCGTGATGTCTTTTAGGCGTCCCAGGCCTAAAAGACACTCGATCTTTGACAACCTATTAGTGCCCCGGACGGTCCTGGTCACTGACACTACGTGATCACATCGCAAGCTCGTGACCACTCCGCCGTCAGTTCCCAAATGACTGGACGCCGTGTTCGGATGCTCGCTTTGCATCCCCTCTGGCGCAAGGCACGACGGGTCTACAGTCTCGCCTCACGCCTACCGGGGACTAACCGCCTCGGCTTTCAGCCTTCCTTGGCGCTCAGCGAAGGCACCAGCCTTCAATGCCTCAATAGCCAACTCCATATTGCCATGAGCTGTGATCATGGCCACTGGCAGCTGAGGATAGGTTTGATTAATATGCCGTACCAGGTCGATACCATTGCCATCAGGCAAACGCATGTCTGATAAGCATAGATCAAATGACTGTTCTGCAAGCAGTTTTTGGGCTGTGGTCATGTCAAATACTGAATGAGCATCGATCCCCATGCGTATCAAAGTGATCTCAAGCAGTTCACAGATATCCGGTTCATCATCGACGATCAATGCAGTCGGTTGGGTCATACAGGTCGACTCCCACGTTGCCAGTTATCAAAATGGAGGCGAAAGCAGCTTCCTCCGGTAGGTCCAGGTATATATTCCAGGCGAATATGGTTGGTTTCACTCAGTTCCTTGGCAATATATAGCCCAAGTCCGGTGCCCGTGTTACAGGAGGTGAAAAAAGGTTCGAAGATCTGTTCCGCCACATTCGGTTCAATACCCGGACCATTGTCGATCACATCCACCACGGGATGATCGAATTCTTTTATCAATCCACCAACAATCTGTATTTTCAATCCGTCTTTGGCACCATGTTCTTTGGCATTATTACAGAGGTTTGTCACTATTTGCCGCAGTTGTTCGGAATCAGCAATAATCTCAGTTTCAGCAGGCTCTATTTGCAGGTGAAAGTCATGTTTGTTAAATCCTTGATGTTTAATCAAATCAGCGCTGAGCTTTTTCAACCAGGTTTTGAGCTGGATAGTCTTGGGTGTGCCCGGGTCACGGCGTGACAGCTGAAGGACATTCTCAATCACCTGGTTTACCCGTTCCGTATTGGTTTTAATGATTTCGGTCAATCGTTGGTCTGCCGGATTCAGGTCGGGAGATTCGTAGAACAGTTGACTGGCATGACTGATAGCACCTAACGGATTTCGAATTTCGTGGGCGATGCTGGCGGTGAGCCTGCCCAATGAGGCGAGTTTCATGTGTTGTGCTTCCCGTGTGATTTGGGAGGTGTCTTCAAGAAAAATCAGTATGTCACCTTGCTCCTTACTACCCAGTGGGTTGAAATGAGCTCTGAGCTCGGGGCCTTGTCGCTGACTGCGGAAGTTGTTGTATTTTCGTTTTGAACCAGAGTGGCGTTTCCTCAACATATGAGCAAGCTCCGGTGATGCCTTGGCCAGTTGACTGCCTGTTGAGGCAGTTGGCATGCTGAGAAGATGCCATGCAGGGTCGTTCATCATAACTATTTTACCAGCGCTATCGATCACCAACACGCCGGTACGCATGTGTTGAATGACATAGGCATTGATTTTTGCCAGATGATCCAATTCTTTCGCCCTCTCCTGTGCCAGTAATTCACTGGCGCGCACACGGCTGCTTAGTACCAGGGTTAGCAACGCGGTGGCGAAAAAAACAGCACCAAGAAATCCTGCCTGGATAAATTGCGGGGGTATAGCCGCTTTGCTCAATGAAGCATGAACCTGATCTGCGATCACTGCCAATGCTGCCAGAGCAGCAAATAAAAGTGCTGCGCGGCCTCCCATAATCAGGGCGCCGGCAATGATGGAAACAGCGATCAGCATACCCATGCCTGTCTGCACACCACCGCTGGCATGCATTAAAAGTGTGATAGCGGTGATATCGACAAACAGGGCCAGATAGGTTTGCTGTTCGGGTTTTGGTGAGCGCCAAAGAAAAAAAAGTGCGGATGTAAAGGCCAATGCTGTATAGAGGGTGACCACAATGGCATAGAGTTGAGGAACCACCGAGCCAAGAAATGCTGGTCCTGCACCTAAGTAGAAAAAGAACATGAGCGTGAGTGAAAGGGTGATTCGATAGAGCAGAAACAGACTGAGGGAACGCCAATGCATGTCATCAGTCCCAGCTTCGGCTTGGCTGGGTGTGGCGACCTTATTTTCCAGGGTATCAAGCCAGTTGTTCATGCGGTCAGGATTCAGTATCGTTGGCTGCTTTCAGATGTGCTTTGTTGCAGTAGTATCGTTCCTTGTCTTTAACGGCTTCATCTCTGGGTAGATGAAGTCCACAATAGGCACACTGTACGCTATCCACCGATTTGATCTGCTGTGAATGTCTGCTTTGCTCAAGCCGTTGACGCCAAAAATGACGGCCGATGAGGTAGACACCCCATATTGCCAGTCCTAATAAAATATATCTGAATCCCATCTGGTTGATTCTTTATGATGTATGGATTGGAGTCAATTGTGATGGGTGAGTCTTGCAACATTCGACGCAATGGTCTGGAATGAGGCTTCGATAGCTATCAGGCAGTCAGGAGTTTTCGCTTGAATCTCAAAATACAGATCGCTCAATTCAATTTTCTCGTTGGTGACATAGAAGGTAACGCCCAGAGAATCATCGATGCAGCTCAGTCAGTCATCGGAAAGGCGGATGCCATCGTTTTTCCGGAGTTGGCCATTACCGGTTATCCCCCCGAGGATCTGCTGTTACGCAGCCATTTTATTCATCGGGCGGAGGAGGCGGTTGCGAGTATCCTAACACGGGTTCGGGGCATTCACCTGGTTATTGGTTATCCTCGTCAACGGGATGGCAAGCTCTACAATGTGGCAGGTGTCTTGCGCGATTGTGAGGTTATTGCAGAATACGAGAAACATCGACTCCCGAACTACAGTGTGTTTGATGAAAAACGCTATTTTTCGCCAGGCAGGGAGGCAGTGACCTTCAACCTCAAAGGTACTCGCATCGGTCTAACCGTCTGTGAGGATATTTGGGAGGTGGAACCTGCCGCTATGAACCGTGCGGCAGGTGCTGAATTACTGCTGAATATCAATGCCTCTCCCTTTCATATCGGTAAGGCACCAGAGAGGGAGGAGCTGGTTCAGATAAGGGCTAGGGAGAACAACTTCCCCATCATTTATACCAATTTGGTTGGCGGACAGGATGAACTGGTATTCGATGGTGGTTCATTTGTGGTTGATGCCAGCGGCCAACTGGTAGAACGCCTTCCTTTTTTTACGGAACTCTCCGCCTGTGTTGACCTGAATCTGGATGAGGGCAGACTAGCAGTCAGTCAGACAATCGCACCACTCATGGCTGAGGAGGAGCGGGTCTATCAAGCACTGGTAAGCGGTGTACGTGACTATGTACTCAAAAATGGATTCAATGGCGCGATTATTGGTCTTTCCGGTGGTGTTGATTCAGCACTCACTCTGGCATTGGCATCAGACGCATTAGGGCCGGAACAGGTCGAGGTGGTCATGATGCCGTCTCGCTATACAGCGGATATGAGTAATCAGGATGCGGTGGCTGAGGCTGAGTCATTGGGTGTGGAATACAGAATAATTTCAATTGAACCTGCCTTTAATGCCTTTCTCGATATGCTGGCTGATGAATTTGCTGGCAAACCCGTTGATGTGACAGAGGAGAATATCCAAGCACGTTGTCGCGGCATCATCCTTATGGCAATCAGCAACAAAAAAGGGCGTATTCTGCTGACAACAGGGAATAAGAGTGAGATGTCAGTAGGTTATGCTACGTTATATGGCGACATGGCAGGTGGTTTTGCGCCCATCAAGGATGTTCCTAAGACACTGGTCTATCGACTGTGCCACTACCGCAATAGCCTATCGCCGGTGATTCCGCAGCGGGTGTTAGAAAGGCCACCTTCTGCAGAACTGGCCCCAGATCAGAAAGACATTGACTCCCTACCCGATTATGCCATCTTGGATGAGATACTTGAACGCTATGTGGAATTGGATCAGGGCCTATCGGATATTGTGGCGGCAGGTTTTGATCAAGCAACGGTGGAGCGGGTGATCGGTATGGTTGACCGAAATGAATACAAGCGTCGCCAGGCCCCCCCAGGGATAAAAATAACCCGGCGCGCCTATGGACGTGATCGGCGTTACCCACTGACCTGGGTAAAATAACTACGCCATAATATCATGTAACTTATTGTTATTTAAATATAAATAATTTGTGTTTTCTGAGAGAGGAATTGACTTTTTTAGGGCAGACCCTATCTAATGGATGAGCCAAGATGCCGACCATTACATGAAATACAGTTCGTCATGATGCCACCCTTAACTATATGATGACCTGATCACAGTCTGAGCTTACTGTGATCGGCATTTATCGTCTCCTGCCAGCACCCGGATCCAGCCCGATTACCGATGCAGGCATGGACGCACCCGTGCACAGAGCGTTACAATCCCGGCGAGTTTTCGCTGTACCACCAAGATATCCCCTAAAGGGAGCAAAGAAACAATGAAAAAAGTTGAAGCAATTATTAAGCCTTTCAAACTGGAGGATGTTCGAGAGGCCCTGTCGGAAGTGGGTATTACCGGCATGACCGCAACCGAGGTTAAGGGGTTTGGGCGACAGAAGGGTCATACAGAGCTCTATCGTGGTGCTGAATATGTGGTTGATTTTCTACCTAAGGTCAAGTTGGAACTGGTGGTTGCCAGTGATCAGGTGCAAGCATGTATTGAAGCGATCACAAATGCGGCTCGCACAGGAAAGATCGGTGACGGTAAAATCTTTGTTACACCAGTCGAACAGGTGATTCGTATCCGCACCGGAGAGGAGGATGAAGCTGCTATCTGATTTTTTTGGCTTTCCACTGTTTGCCCCTCAGTAATTGAATAAGGGGTAGTGGTTCTACATCTACTTCTCATCTTCCGATTCAGCTGTGGATAAGGTGTTCAAGCGACCATTTGTCAGATTGAGCGTCAACACCCGCTTTGCATCATCGGCGAGTTCAGTCATACCGAGCCTGTTATAGGCATCGATCATAATTTCCAAAGCACCTTGTACTGCATCAGTGCGTTGAAAATGGGTCACAACACGATTAGCCCGGTTGGCCGCCGCAAGATAGGCACCGCGTCTCATGTAATATTTAGCAATATGTATCTGGTATTTAGCCAGATTGTTTCTAAGGTAGAGCATCCGTTGGTGCGCATCAGCAGAATATTTACTGTTTGGATATCGACGCACAAGTTCAGCAAAATCATTAAATGCATCAAGGGCTGCACCTGCATCCCTTTCAGAGGGGTCTGTTGGCAAGATACGGGTAAAAATGCTTTGATTTCGATTGTAGTTGGCCAGGCCTTTCATAAAGTAGGCATAGTCAACGAACGGACTCTGCGGGTTTAATTTTATAAACCGATCTGCCGCCGCTATGGCTGAGTCAGGCTCTCCATTTTTGTAGTGGGCGTAGATTATGTCGAGTTGTGACTGGGTAGCGTAACGACCAAATGGAAAGCGCGCTTGTAAGCCATTGTAGTTCTTGATGGCCTCATCATATTGACCATCCATCAAGGCTGTTTTTGCTTCAGAATAGAATTGACTGGCACTCCAATCCTTGGTGACGTCAATCTGATCTGGCAAGGAGCATCCTGCCAGCAGTAGGGTGGTGAGAATGATGATCAGGCGCTTCCAGGACATGGTCGGTCGATACCAGTGTGTAGTGAGTTGGTGCGAAGTATAAAGGAAAGCTAGTATAGGACACCATACTAGGTTTCGGTATAACCTAACTTACTGTATTAATGGGTTGGATTCAGCTTAGTAGGTTATTTATGTCGGATGGTGAGTTAATAGACAAAGTTCCCCACCGTGTAACGGTGATTCCAGAAGAACGGGCTGGTAGCCGCCTTGATCAGGTTCTGGCTGAGCAATTTCCCGAATTTTCACGCAGTCGCTTGCAACACTGGATCAAACAGGGATTGGTGGAGCTGGATGGACGTCCATGCAAGGCCAAGGAGAAGGTTCGTGGTGGAGAAGCGGTGAGTTTAAGGCCCTTGCTGCAAGAAGAAGTTGATGATCTAGCCCAGGAGATGGTCCTGGATCTCATTTATGAGGATGATGCGCTGCTGGTGGTTAATAAACCGGCAGGATTGGTAATGCACCCTGCTGCTGGAAATCCGGATGGCACACTGCTGAATGGATTGCTCAGCCACCATCCGCCACTCAAGCAGGTTCCTCGAGCAGGGATCGTTCACAGGCTGGATAAAGAGACCAGCGGTCTGCTCGTCGTAGCAAAAACGTTGCAATCTCAACATAGGCTGGTTCAGCAACTACAAGCACGTAGTGTCAAACGGGAATATCTCGCCATTGTACAAGGCCAGATGATTGCTGGGGGCACCGTGGATGAACCCGTGGGCCGGCATCCGGTGAATCGATTGCGTATGGCGGTGATAGACACGGGTAAAAGGGCTATAACCCACTATCGTGTCGTTCAACGTTTCCGAGCCCACACCCTGCTCAGAGTCAATTTGGAGACCGGTCGTACTCATCAGATTCGTGTACACATGAGCCACATTCGCCATCCACTTCTGGGGGATCCCCTGTATGGCGGGCGATTGAAACTGCCGTCTGGTGCAAATGAGGAACTGCAACAGGCGCTAAAGGTGTTCAGACGCCAGGCCTTACATGCCACTCGTCTTGAGCTGACGCATCCTGAAACAGGGGAGACTTTGACCTGGGAGGCTCAGATGCCCTCTGATATGCAGCAATTACTGGAGCGGCTAGAGAAGGATGTAGAACAATGATCGAGACATTACTGCCGGAATGGCCCGCACCGGAAAATGTCAGGTCGTTGGTTACTACCCGTCAAGGTGGCTGCAGTGCCTCTCCCTTCGATAGCCTCAATCTTGCAGACCATGTGGGAGATGATCCACAAGCCGTATCGGGCAACAGACACCGTGTACAGATCCAATGTCAGCTACCCACTGAGCCATTTTGGCTCAGCCAGGTGCATGGCTGTTCTGTGGCCAGCCCGGATAGAGATCAGGTTGGGTGCCAGGCTGACGCTGTCTACACAGATCGTGCTGGCGTTGTCTGTGCAGTGCTAACGGCAGATTGTCTGCCTCTTTTAATCACAGACCGGCATGGAAGAGAGGTTTGTGCTGTGCATGCGGGTTGGCGGGGATTGGCCGCCGGTGTTATTGAGAAGGCACTACAGCGTTTTGAAGCGGATGCAGATCAGTTAGTGGTTTGGTTAGGGCCAGCAATAGGTCCGACCGCATTTGAGGTGGGGGACGAAGTACGGCAGTCCTTTCTCGACCGTGATCGGGCGGATGAATGTGCATTTACACCCAACCGTTCCGGCCATTGGTTGGCTGATATCTATACATTGGCACGATTACGTTTGGCGCGTGCGGGTGTGGGTTCAATTGCAGGTGGAGAATATTGTACAGTGACTCAGCAAGCGCTCTTCTACTCTTATCGTCGAGATGGAGTTACCGGTCGAATGGCCTCATTGATTTGGCTTGAAAAGTAGAGCGTGTAAATAGCTGAGAAATTCAATAGATAGCTGCTGTTCATGAATACACTTTATTTATCAGGATCATTGCAGTACTGGAAGCTGATGTAGGGTGCGGCAGGGCCGCACCCTACCTGCCGATCGACTGTAAACACACATTTTATTGAACGTCACACTACCAGGCAGATGGATTCGTTTCTGGACGAATTCTAGTGAGTAATTTACCCTGGGCACTGATGTTTACTGCTTAAACGTGAGGAGAGAGAATGAATTGGCAGATGTTGACCCTGGTGGGGGAAGACCAGCCAGGCATTGTTGCTCGGATAACGGATGCCTTGTATCGCGGTGGCTGCACCCTCGGTGAGACTTCCATGATCCGACTGGGGGGTAATTTCACCATTATGATGATGGTGGATGGAGGCCGGAGCGAACAGGCACTGGCATCAATCATTACTCCGGTTGCAGAGCAGTTAAAATTAAAATTTCATCTCGATCCCATGCATGGCGGACTGCATCAGCACCGTGTGCCCAATTTTCAGGTAAGGGTCAATGGTGCAGATCGGGCCGGTATTGTTGCCAGAGTGACAGGGGTGCTTAGCGCATGTGGCTTCAATATTCTTGAGCTGGCATCTGATGTGGTGGGAGACTCGCAACAGCCGGTCTACATCATGACCATACAGGGTTACGCTGAAGTCGATATTGAGGTGCTTGAATCGGCCTTGGAACAACTTGAGTCCGAGGAGATAGATGTCCATGTATCGCCCATCGAAACCTTGATTGGCTGAACTTATGGCCATGTTGGAAATTTTAAAGCTACCAGATCCGAGGTTAAAGGAAGTCGCACAGGATGTGACTCAATTTGATGAGGGTTTACAGCAATTTATAGCTGATCTTGAAGAGACCCGCCAAGCAGGTCCAGCCGCCGTAGGTATAGCAGCACCTCAGGTTGGGAGATCGCAACGTATAGTCATAATCGATTGTTCCACGACCAGAAAACCGGTCCCGAACCACGGCCACCTGATTCTTGTGAATCCGGAAATCATTGAATGGGATGGTTTCGAACTAGGTCGTGAAGGTTGTTTATCAGTACCTGACTACACCGGAAATGTCATTCGTGCTGAACGGATTAAATTGCGCACTCAAGATCCACAAGGTGAGCACCATGAGTATGAGATGGAAGGGTATGAAGCCCGTGCCCTGCAGCATGAGGTGGATCATCTCGATGGTATCCTGTTCATCGATCGACTGGTGAGTCGGCGTACGGATCTGTTTCAACGCAAGGTCTATCAAAAGGGTGGTAAGAAGAAAAAATGAACGCCGTTCAATCTAGTGCTCCATCAATACCAACTTGATGGAGCACTGGATGACACTCTCACTGTTAACCATGACAGCGGTATTGGTTGGGTGGATATGGCTTAGCAAGCGTTGCAGAGAGGCGAGCCGAATCGACTGGGGTGTGTCGTGGCTGAGTTGGTTGGATGGGTTCAACCGCATGTTTTGTCACACTTACCATCGGTTGCCGATGATTGAGTTACCACTGCCTGAAACAGGTGGAGCTATCGTGGTGGCCAATCATATTTCCGGTCTTGATCCCCTGTTAATGTTGGCTTCCAGTCCGAGGCCATTACGTTTTCTTATCGCCCGTGAGCAGTACCAGCGGTTTGGTGTGAAGTGGCTTTTTCGTGCCGTCGGGTGTATCCCGGTGGATCGCGAAAACTCACCTGAGAAGGCGATGCGTCAAGCGATCAAGGCGCTTCGCACCGGAGAAGTTGTGGCACTCTTTCCACATGGCAAGATCCACCTCGACAGTGATCCACCACGAAAGATCAAGGCCGGTGCAGCTCGATTGGCCAATATTACAAAAGCACCACTGGTACCGCTCAGAATCAGCGGGGTGAGTGGCCAGGGGCAAGTCATGGCACCCGTATTGCTCAGAGGGTATGCGAAGATTCAGCTTCTTCCCGTCATTCGTGTTGAGGAACAGTCTCCTGATCAACTGAATCGGGTGATCCAGCAAGTGCTGGATCTGACAGCGAAAGTTTGAGCATGTGGTTTCCAGGTTCTCCAACAAGTATGATTGCGCGTTGGTTTTGATAGTATTTCATAAGGATTGACTATGAAAGTTTCGGTATTTGGTTCGGGTTACGTCGGTTTGGTAACAGGTGCTTGCCTGGCCGAGGTGGGTAATGATGTGGTTTGCATGGATGTGGATGAGCGCAAGATTGAGATGCTGAAACAAGGAGAGATCCCCATTTATGAGCCAGGTCTTGAGGCGATGGTCGAACGTAACGTGCAGGCAGGGAGATTAACCTTTACCGCCGACGCCGCAGCGGCTGTCGAGCATGGTTTGTTCCAGTTTATCGCAGTAGGGACACCTCCCGATGAGGATGGATCGGCAGACTTACAATATGTCCTGGCGGTGGCAACCGCTATTGCGGAACACATGGATGACTATCGGGTGATTGTGGATAAATCAACCGTTCCGGTCGGTACGGGGGATAAGGTCAGAGAGCGTATCAATGAGACGCTTCGGGCAAATGGCAAGCAAGTTGAATTCGATGTAGTCTCTAATCCGGAGTTCCTTAAGGAAGGTGCTGCACTGGATGATTTCATGAAGCCGGACCGTATTATCATCGGTACTGACAATCCAAGAACGACAGAACTGCTGCGAGCCCTGTACACACCCTTCAATCGCAATCACGACCGTCTAATTGCCATGGATATACGCTCTGCTGAATTGACCAAGTATGCAGCTAACGCCATTTTGGCAACCAAGATCAGCTTTATGAACGAACTCTCGAATCTATCAGAACGGCTGGGGGCTGATATCGAGCAAGTACGGCATGGCATCGGTGCAGATACCCGTATTGGCTACTCCTTCATCTATCCGGGTTGTGGCTATGGTGGCTCTTGCTTCCCAAAAGATGTCAACGCATTAGAACGCACTGCCCGTGAGGTAGGCTACGATGCACAATTGCTGACTGCGGTGGAAGCGGTCAATTACCGACAAAAACGGGTGCTGTTCAGTAAAATCCAACGACATTTTTCGGGAGATCTGAAGGATAGGACTTTTGCTCTGTGGGGACTCTCGTTTAAACCGAATACAGACGATATGCGAGAAGCATCCAGTCGAGTACTGATGGAGGCGTTATGGGAAGCGGGTGCCAAAGTACAGGTCTTCGATCCCGAAGCCATGGATGAGTGCCGACGAATCTACGGTGAACGGGATGATCTTGTCTACTGTGAGGATCAGGAGAGTACACTGAATGGAGCAGATGCCTTGGTAGTGGTAACGGAGTGGCAAGTATTCCGCAGTCCAGATTATGATGAGATTAAGCAGTCTCTCAGCGAGCCAGTAATATTTGATGGCCGCAATATCTATGATCCCCAGCGCATGAAGGAAGCAGGGTTCAGCTACTATGCGATCGGCCGTGGTGATTGAACCTTCCCAATGAGTGACCGCAAGCCCTATTCCGTAGGTGGTGAACGCCTTACCAGGTGATTTACGATGAAGCTTGAAACGGTCACTTCATCCTGATTGATAGCTGAGTATTTGAGGCGCAATATGCCTCGGTCATCGCGTTTGGAAGATGGCTTGACATCAATGACTTCGACTTGGGTATGCAGTGTATCGCCGGGTCTGACAGGTGCCTGCCATCGGAGCTCGTCGATACCGGGTGAACCCATACTGGATTTCTCGAGCAAGCCTTGCTCAATAAACAACCTGAAGCAGATCGAAATCGTATGTAGTCCACTGGCAATAAGCCCTCCATAGAAGGAGTGGCTTGCCGCTTCAGTGTCGAGGTGAAACGATTGGGGATCAAACTGGGCGGCAAACTTTATGATGTCACTCTCTGTGAACGTGATCCCTCTAGTCGTGAAGTGCTCACCGATACTGAAGTCATCAAGATAGCGATTTTGGCTCATACTTTTTTTTACTCCATATCAACTAACTGATATTTCAAAAGAATAATGTGCTGTTGAACAGTGGATGTAATCAGTTGGTGGGTTTCAAGCTTAGCATCTGAAAGTAAAGGAATAACCACACTAGTCGATATGATATTAGACATGAATTTTTTTACAGGCAGATGGATTCATTGACCCAACCAGATCCCTATATTAAACATGTCACCACCCTAGGTGATATACAGCAGATTGTTTCCACCGAAGACATCCTCAATGATGAGGGTGTCAACTTGGTCAAACAAGGAACACGGATTGATAGTTCATTGTATGAGCGGCTGGTTCGCCATAAATTGCTGCGGCCACTGGACAACTCATTAAATGTAGAGAATGCGGTAACGCCACTCAGCCTATTAACTGATGCAAAACGATTGCTGGCAAGTGAACCCGAGCTGGAACGAGCTATCGATGATTCCTTTATTCAAAGGGATATTTTGACTCCTTTGGGGACAATTCATCTCGAGCCACAGATGGCCTTCAAGTTGACGGTATGTCGGGAACAGAGTATCGATCGCTATAACCATATGATCAGGATTGCACTTGTCGCACTCTACATCGCTGCCCATTTGCGGTGGTCCTCAGTTGAGCGGCATGATTTAGCGACAGCGGGGATCTTTCATGATCTTGGCGAGATGCATCTGGAGCCTACCCTGTTTGATCGTTCTAAGCCATTGACGTTGGCACAGCGTCGTCAGATTTACTCGCATCCAACTATCGCCTATCTGTTCTTGAGAGAGTTTCCCACCTACCACCCTCGAATCAGCTTTGCTGTGCATCAGCATCATGAAAGACTGGATGGTAGTGGTTATCCCAAAGGATTAGCCGGTGATGATGTTGTGCCTGTTGCACGATTGTTGGGTGCGGCGGAGTTGCTGACGGTGATACGGCTGGAACAGAAAAATAGCGGTAACAGGCTCTTCTCAACAGCGGAGGTGTTAAAACTCAATACAGAGCGGTTTGGTTGTGAGACTATCCTGCCATTGATCGAAGCGGCAAAACGGATCGATAAAGCAGCAAGTACAACACCCCAAAACAGCGTTACAAACAAAACAACCCTGCAAGCGCGTATGAGGCTACTGGTAGAGATTCTGCAAGGGGCGAAAGGGATTGATGTTGATGGGGATGAAGAAATGGCGGCTTTTATATCCAACCATCTTGAACGTGTGGAAGGAATGGCTAATCGTTGTGGGGTAGATTTAAATGCACCAGCCGAACTATTGGCGATCATCGGTGATGATGATCAAGCTGTCTCAGAATTGAATGCTCTGGTTCAGGAGATGATTTTTCTCGTCCAAAGTACAGCCAGAGAGGCACTTAGGCGATGGGTTAAGGATGAAATTCCAGAGCAGGATCAGGAGCCTCTCACAAAATGGTTGCGGAATGCCGAATTGGCCCTGCACAGTGCGGGATTCCAATCTGAGGGTGTTACGGAGACCCTATAACCACCCATGAGACCGAATCTCCTTTACAACTGCCTGATTAAAAGCACTTATTAAAGCTGCTTTAGGTAGATAATCTTGTTTGATTAACCCTCAATTGTGTTTGGTATTTTCCGTCTTCATCCGTTCACTCAGTACTGAAATCGTCGAAGAATATACCTAACCCTAAGCCAGTACAGTAATTTTTTCATACTAGGGGAACCAGTGACTGATAATACAGTCGAATGCTGCAGCGCACAATTTATTTGTATTTAAGGTATACTGTGGTATGCCTTGCAGTATGAGGAGTTTATTGAGGTGACAACCACGATGCAGTTAGGTGAGTCGTACCAAGAACGGGTATGTCTCCCAGGTGGTGAATGGGTACGTATGCGCTTACTTCGTCCTGGTGATAAGGAGCTGTTGCGCAAAGGGTTTAACAGCCTTTCGGCCCACTCACGTTATAAACGGTTTCTCGCAGTAAAAAAGACCTTGTCAAAAAAGGAACTGTGCTATTTCACGGAAATAGACCAGGAAGATCACTTTGCGTTGTGTATTGTTGGATTGGACAAAAAAAGTAAACAGGATGTGGGTATCGGGGTTGGACGTTTTATTCGTCTGGGCAAAGACTCTGATTGTGCTGAAGTGAGCCTGACAGTGATCGACAGGATGCAGGGCAAAGGCATAGGCCGCCTGCTACTGGAGAAACTCATTGTTGCTGCGACTGAACGTGATATCAAGCGATTCCGGTTCGAGTGTTTACCTCAGAACCAGGAGATGAAAAAGCTGGTGCAGAAGGTTTGCCCAATAGTCGAGTTTAAAAATGATGCCGGGATTATGATCGCCGATGCTGTTATAGCAGAACAGGAAACTGACTCACGACAGCACTCATTGAATATGTTCGAAGGTCTCATCGATTTGATGGGTGGATTTGCCGCTGAAACACTGAAGCTCCAATCTGGCTTTGGTTTTGAGATGGTGCGCCGTAGTCTGGATACCTTGTTTGAGCTGCGTGGTAGACAAGTGGCAAAAGAGTGGGTTGATGCACCCGTGAATCACCTCAGTCGCACCATTGTACGTAATAACGCAGACTATTATCATCTGTTGAGATCAACGCATAATAAGGGCTATTGGACACCATGGGTCCATTAGTTTAGAGCGTTGCACAAGTGATCATCCTGGATTCACCTTGATTCCAGGAATAGTCTTATTGTCAAGATTTCGTCCAAAGCGCTGCTTTGTTAGTATCCCCGCCTTACGAAATTTCAATCCAGGTGAAATCCATGTCTATAGCCCAACGCATTGCCGATGAGCTGAATATTCGAGTTAAGCAGGTTGAGGCCGCTATTGGCCTGTTGGATGAGGGCGCAACAGTGCCTTTTGTCGCCCGCTACCGCAAGGAGGTCACCGATGGCCTGGACGATACCCAGCTACGCAATTTGGATGAGCGTCTACTCTATCTGCGCGAGTTGGACGAAAGACGCGGAGCGGTACTGAAGTCTATCGAGGAGCAGGGCAAACTGACAGAGGAGCTGAAGGCAGCGCTACTGGCAGCGGACACCAAGACCCGCCTGGAGGACCTCTATCTACCTTATAAGCCAAAGCGGCGGACAAAGGCACAAATTGCCCGAGAGGCGGGCCTGGAACCGCTGGCCCATGGGTTGCTTGCCAATCCCTCCCTGATACCGGAGCAAGAGGCAGGTAGTTATATCGATATCGACAAAGGGGTGGCGGATGCTGAGGCTGCCCTCGATGGTGCTAAACAGATCCTGATGGAGATGTTTGCTGAGGATGCTGAGCTGGTAGGACGATTGCGTGAATATCTTTGGGAGCATGGGGTTCTTGCTGCAAAGGTAGCCGATGGTAAGGAACAGGAAGGGGCTAAATTCTCTGATTACTTCGACTTCTCAGAGACTATCCATACTATTCCGTCACACCGGGCACTGGCGCTGTTTCGTGGACGTCAGGAAGGGATACTTAATCTGGAACTCTTCCTGCCTGAAGATACCGCGCTAAAGCAGAGCGAGATAGGGGTGGCCGAGCGAATGATCACCCGTCAGATGGGCCTTAGAGATGAGGGGCGGCCAGCTGACAAATGGTTGAGTGATGTGGTGCGCTGGGCTTGGCGAATAAAGATTTTCACCCATCTTGATACAAATTTAAAATCGCGCCTGCGTGAGTCCGCGGAAGAGGAGGCGATCAAGGTCTTTGCCAGGAATATGCATGATCTGCTGTTGGCAGCGCCTGCAGGTCCACGCACTACAATCGGCCTGGATCCAGGTCTGCGTACCGGGGTCAAGGTGGCCGTAGTGGATGCCACTGGCAAACTGGTCGATACCGCGACCATCTACCCTCATGTACCTAAGAAGCAGTGGGACCCATCACTCCATCTGTTGGCCGATTTGGCGCAAAAACACAAAGCCGACTTGATCAGTATCGGTAATGGCACGGCATCCCGTGAGACCGACAAACTGGCGGCGGATCTGATCAAACGCCATCCAGAGTTGAGATTGACCAAGATCATGGTCAGTGAAGCGGGTGCTTCCGTCTACTCAGCTTCTGCGTTCGCTGCCAACGAGTTTCCCGATCTGGATGTATCGTTGCGTGGCGCGGTCTCCATTGCCCGCCGTTTACAGGATCCACTAGCGGAGTTGGTGAAGATCGATCCCAAATCGATAGGTGTCGGTCAGTATCAACACGATGTCTCACAGGTCAAACTGGCTCGTCAACTCGATGCTGTGGTAGAGGATTGTGTCAATGCTGTCGGAGTGGATATCAATACCGCCTCGGTACCCTTATTGAACCGTGTTGCCGGTCTCTCTGCATTGATGGCGGCTAATGTTGTCTCTTACCGCGATGAGCATGGGGCATTTAAAAACCGCAAGCAGATCCTGAAGGTCTCACGTCTTGGCGAGAAGGCCTTCGAGCAATGTGCCGGTTTCCTGCGTATCATGAAGGGTGATAACCCCCTGGATGCATCAGCTGTACATCCAGAAGCCTACCCCGTGGTGGAGCGTATTCTGGCTAAAACCAAACGGGAAATGGGTGCCCTTATCGGTGACACCAAATTTCTCAATACCCTTGCTGCTAATGATTTCACTGACGAGAAGTTTGGCCAGCCAACGGTACAGGACATCATCAGTGAGCTGGATAAGCCTGGGCGTGATCCGCGTCCCGAATTTAAAACGGCAGAATTTCGGGAAGGCATTGAAGCGTTGAAGGATCTGCAGAGTGGTATGACCCTAGAGGGCGTGGTGACAAACGTTACCAACTTCGGTGCCTTTGTCGATATCGGTGTCCATCAGGATGGTTTGGTGCACATATCAGCACTGGCAGACAAGTTTATTAAAGATCCGCATGAGGTAGTCAAGGCAGGTGATGTGGTCAAGGTAAAGGTGATGGATGTCGATATCAAACGCAAGCGAATCGGACTCACCATGCGTCTCTCAGACGATCCACGAAATAAACCCGATAGCAGTAAAAAAGAACAACCCTCATCCAGCCCGCAGCAGAGAAAGAGCAAGACTCGTCAAGAGCCGGCGCCTCGTGGGGCGATGGCTGAAGCGTTTGCAAAACTGAGGAAAGGGTAGATTCGAAAGGGCGTTTCCACTTGTCTTCCCAATCACTCCGTTACCCGGGCCTGTTAATATTCAGTGCACTATTCTCAGTGGTATTGTTGCTGGGGGTAACACTGCCTGGAGACAGCCGACTCATCAATGCACTACAAGACTCCGGCCACTTCCTGATATTTACTTTATTGTCACTGGCAGTTTTGTGGTCCTATAAAACAACAACAGATAAGTACTTCTGGCCTATCTTGTTAGGTTGCCTCCTTTTCGGTGCTGTAATGGAGATAGTGCAGTACACAATTGGTCGCGAGGCAAGCCTGTATGATTTGCTGATGAATGCGATGGGTGTTACTGCAGGTGGTTTTCTGTTTTCTGGAATAATCAGACGCTCCATTCCCCGTGGGCTATCTGTTCTGGCAGCTGTGCTGTTGTTTGTGATTGCTTTTTCGGGACCACTCTATTGGTTGTTTGTTTCTCAGGTTAGAAATACAGACTTCCCAATACTCGTTAATCTGGAAGGAACGGCTGCTAGCGCTTTCCTGCGAGGTAGTAACGGTGGTGATGTTCGGATCATTAAGCGGCCCGTTAACTGGCCAGCAGACATTGCGGCAGATCAGGAACGTTGTGCGATTGTTCTATTGAAGGAAGGTGCTTGGCCAGGTGTGAGTCTGATCGAACCCGAACCAGACTGGCGTGGTTATCAATCATTGGAACTATCGCTCTATTCTGAGCAACAGCGCATGCTGCCACTATCACTTCGCATAAATGACCGCACTCACAATAACAAATTCAAAGACCGGTTCAACCAGAAACTTGAACTGATCTATGGATACAACCACTTTACAATCCCCTTGAAGGAAATCGAAAAGTTACCATCGGGGCGTAGAATGGATCTGTCGACGATCACAACTTTATTAATCTTTGGTACGAAACATCAGATAGGCGGTGAGTTTTATCTGCTATCCATGCGGCTGCGTTAAAGGCTAATATCACTCATTTAAGCAATAGTAGCGAATGTTGATGATTGTTAGAGTTGTCAGTGTGTGTGATTGATGGGGGCTACATATGTTATTGGTTAACCCCGTACCAGCGGGTCTTTTTGTTTAGCTGCTGACGTACCTTGACCCTGGAATCAAGTTCTATAAGCCCCTCTTCTCGTAAGACAGCGAAGCGATTGTTAGCAGTATTTTTCAAAATTGGTACGGCACTTAGAAACAATGGACGACGAACAATTACAAGTTCCCACCCGATACGCTCTAGGTTATTAACTGCCATCATTTGTGGATCAGTTAGTATATCTTTCAAATTTGACGGAATTGGATCGATGCTTTTCCGTCTTTCATAGGTTATTTCTGATTGCATTTGTTGACCTGTTGATTGATGCAACCACTACATTGACATCTACCCATTCTTGCAAAGGATGCCCAACATTATGTTGTGCATATATCCACTGATGTACGTCTAACACAGACAGTTGACCACCCAAGTTCAATTAGTATGATCAAACTCAAATTGTTATTGCATATTTAGGCAGCTCTTAGGGTCAGATGGTATGGCGCTCATACAAGTATATCTTTTTAAGGATAATTACAGATAATCATGTAACAGATAAAAGTGACGCAAATAAAATGCCAAATGATAGTAATAATCTGAAAAACAATGAGATAGATAAATGTCTAATGTCTGTATAAGTCTGAGAGCCTGTAGGCTGTAAAAAAAATCGACAATGATTATTAACTGCCTATTCTCTTGGATCGCAACAGCACATCCCTGTATTTTTTCCATAATCCATCAAGATGCCAAATGGCGTGGTGAAATATCCAGAAAACAAGATACCGCATGATGCAAGTGTCAGGTCGATCTGTAAGCACAACTAAAAAGTCCAGTGAAAAGCAGCTGAGATTGTATTCAGTGGGATGGTGGCATTCCGTTTAAAGCTGAAGGTGTCAGGAAATAGAATAGCTATCTTTTTATTTTTCTAAAAACAGCATGTTATTTGGTCGGGGTGAGAGGATTCGAACCTCCGGCCCCTGCCTCCCGAAGACAGTGCTCTACCAGGCTGAGCTACACCCCGAATCTGCGTCTGAACCAGGCTGAAGCCGGTGCAGCGAGCGACAGATAGTAATGGAAATGGGTAGGTGATTCAATTGGTTCTGGCGACTGAGAAGTCGGCCAGGCTGGCTAGGGCCTGTCGATAGGGAGTATCCGGCAAGCATTCGAGGGCCTGTTTGGCCTGTTGCGCTTCGTGCTGGGCGAGTTGCTGCGTATAAGCGATGGCATTGCTGGCCTGAATCGCCTGCATGACAAAATCAATCTCTTCCAGTCCACCGTTTTCAATGATATCTGCCAAGCGTTTGCGCTGCTCCTGGTCGGCCTGTTTCATGGCCTGGATCAACGGCAGTGTTGGTTTGCCTTCAGCTAGATCGTCGCCGATATTCTTGCCGATTTCAGTATTGCTTGAGTTGTAGTCCAGTGCATCATCCACCAGTTGGAAGGCGATCCCCAGATGGAGGCCATAATCCGCCAATGCCTGCTGCTGATCCTGTGGGACATCTGCGATCACCCCGCCCAGACGGGCACCAGCTTCGAATAGGGTGGCGGTCTTGCGTTTGATCACCTCCATGTATTCCGCCTCACTGGTTTCGGGATTATGCACATTCAGCAGTTGCAGCACTTCACCCTCGGCGATGCGGTTGGTGGCGTGGGAGAGGATATCCATGACCCGCATCTGGCCGACTTCCACCATCATCTCGAAGGAGCGGGAGTAGAGGAAGTCCCCGACCAGTACACTGGCTTCGTTTCCCCAGACGGCATTGGCCGTTTCCCGATTGCGTCGCAGATCGGACCCGTCCACTACATCGTCATGCAGCAGGGTGGCAGTATGGATAAACTCAATAATGGCGGATAGATCAATATGCTTCTCGCCCCCATAGCCGCATGCGTGGGCTGCCAGCAGCACGATCATCGGACGCAAGCGCTTTCCGCCACTGTGGACAATGTAGGCCCCAATCTGATTGATCAGCACCACATCCGACTGCAGTTGTCTGATGATGAGTTTGTCGACGGTCTTCATGTCGTCGGTTATGAGTTGGCGAATTGTTGTTATATCCATGGGATGCTTTGACTTGAACAAACCACCGCATGCTAGGAGGGGGGAGGGGTGAGTGTCAAGAAAGATCTGCTAAATAGGTTTGTTTTCAACCCAAAGTCCAACCATCAATGTTGGCAGTTAGCACAAAAGAATGTGGAACGCTGAGCGATATTTTTTCTGCGGATCGCACTGCCGCATGAGGGACAGGGCTGCCCCGATTTCCCATAGACCAGCAGCTTCTGAGCGAAGTAGCCGGGTGAGCCATCCTCTTTCAGAAAGTCTCGCAGGGTTGTGCCACCCTGGGTGATGGCCTCTGTGAGGACGCAGCGTATCTCGTCGGCCAGTACCTGGTAACGTGCAGCAGAGACTCTGTTACTCGGACGGATTGGGTGGATGGCAGCACGAAACAGGGATTCGTTGGCGTAGATATTACCGACGCCTACCACGATTTTACTCTCCATAATCAGTTGCTTGATAGATATTCTCCGGCGTTTACCCTGCGCATGCAGATAGTCACCATGAAACTGTTCACTGAGGGGTTCCGGGCCCAGGTTCTCGATCAGAGGGTGGTGAGAAATGGGTTGATCGGTCCAAAGCACGGCACCGAAGCGACGGGGATCGCGGAGTCTGATTCGTTTGCCATTGCTCATCTGCAGGTCGAAATGATCATGCTTTTGAATCCTGGTATCCCGCTCAACGATTCGCAGGCTGCCGGACATCCCCAAGTGCATGATCAGGGTTCCATGGTGGAATGCCAGTAGCAGGTACTTGCCTCGTCTGCCAACTGAGAGCAACTTTCGGCCTTTCAGAAGTTGCGGCAGATTGTCGGGTATCGGCCAGCGCAAACGGGGTTGGCGTATGACAACCTGTTGAATCCGCTGGCCGGTGATGTGGGGTGCTATACCTCGGCAGGTGGTTTCAACCTCGGGTAGTTCGGGCATCAGGGTATTGCCAGCCAGGCTTCAGGTGGTGCACTGAGGTGGTGGTGAAATCCATCGGCAATCAGGTGTATCTGGTCCCGGTATAGGATATAGCGCCAGCCGTTGACCGGGTCGTTGTTGCCAATGGCGAACTCCTCGCTGTTCAACTTCAACTCAATGGACGGCGGTGCGAGTCCATAAGGGTGCAGATCATCAGATGCTGCAAAGCGGCGCAGACTGGGGGTCTGAGTGAGGCCTAGGAGTTGCTTGACACGAAGTTGATTGGCAGGCTGAGTCCCAATCAGCCATCGATCCTGGATACGCCGCAATGATATATCTCGTCCCTGCAGGTCACTGATTTCGATTTGGGTGATCTGCTGGGGGTTGATCGATGTGAGCGGTGGTAAGGGTTTCGGTTGAGACCACCAGACCAGGAGGCCTAACAGGCAGGTGATAGTCAGCAGTATCAGGTTTCCTGTATACCTCAGACTAGGCACGATTCCGTCGCCAAGTCATGATACCGCCGGTTAAAAGCAGCAGTAGGGGGAGTACGATCAACGAGCCAAGTCCGATGATGCCAATAGCCAGTTTTGAAAGGTGCAGTTCCAGATCGTTGGCCTGTACTGCGGGTATGCCGATCAGTCGATCATCACCCACCAGCCAGCGGCAGAGTGAGTGTCCAAGGTCGAGGTTACCGGCATTATTGAGAAAGCTGTTGGAGAGGAAGTCCCCGTCGCCGATCACCAGCACACGCTGCATCTTATTGTTATGTTGCCGGCTGAGGGCATAAGCAATGGTCAGAGGTCCCGCCTCTTCACCAGCGAGGGGATCGCGTTCGATATCTCCAGTCAGGGATCCGGTCTCGTTCCAGCTTCTATCCAATGTCTGCAGGATAGGAGCTATCTGCCACTCACTTTTATCTGCCGTAGTGAGGGCCGCCGACTGGGGAAACAGACTCAACAGACTGAATCCCTGGGTGGCGGCATGGCTTGTATACTTGGGTACAACCGCAACCGCTGGGTTATCGATACCTAACTCCTTTACATTGGCGTCCACGATGGTACCGGGTAACTGTTCAATACCGGTCAGTTCCTGCATCAAAGATTGAGAGACCTGGCTCTCGGGATCACTGAGCAGCAGCATGTTGCCACCACTTTCAAGATAGTCGTGCAACCGCACCACCTCACCGCTAAGTAGTGGACGTAGAGGCGATGCTATGACCAACAGGGCGGTGTTGTCCGGTGGGGTGGGGGTAGTGGCGAGGTCCAGTCCAATAACCTGGTACCCCTGCTGCTTGAGTGATGCGCCAAACTCACCAAGATCGTGATTGGCTTTGCCCAGAAGATCCCGTTCACCATGTCCGGTGAGTCCAGCTATCCAATGAGTACTGCTCTGACCCAAGCGCAGGATGGCATTGGTGAATTGCTCCTCATCCAGTTGCTGAATGTGCTCTTCCCGTTGGTTATAACTTAGTAGGATCTCACCGGACAGGCTGATGCCCTGACGGCGTGCCTCATCAGGTTGACGAAGGGGGTCGATAAATGTCAGTTCAATATCGGGTTTAAGATTTTGATAGCGGGCCACAAATCGTCGTACACGATCACGCAGGCTGCTTGTCTCACCCACATAGGCGGTCACCCCTAGTGGCCCCGGGGTGCGTTGCAGGATGTCGACACTGATCGGATTGAGACTGTTACTGCCCTGCTGGGTCCAGTCCCACTGTCGATCATATCGACCGCTCAGCCAGGCGAGTAGCAGCAGTGTGATCACCATCAACAGATAAAACAACAAGTCGTTGAGTCGGGAAGTGATCCAGGTCATCATCCCTGAATCCTCCGCTTATCCAGCTGGTGAAGTGCCAAACCCAGAAAAAACAGGATGACTAACAGGAAATAGGCAAGATCACTGATATGCACCAGGCCGAGTTGAAGATCAAGGTAGTGAGATGGCCAGGCCAGCCAGTGAATAAAGCTCCCACCCTCAGTATTCTGGTCCAGTAGAGAGATCAACAGCAGCAGGCCATAGCTACCGGCGGCGGCAATACCCGGGTTCTCATTCTGTACAGAGAAATAGAGCCCGATGGCGGTAAAGGAGGCGCTCAACAATAGCAATCCCAGTGTGGCTGCCAATAACAGCCCCACATCGAGCTGTGTGCCGCTGAACAGACTCAGGCTGAGTATCAGGGGCATCAGTACAAACAGTAACTGGAAGAGCAGAATTCCAACAAACTTCCCCAACAGGATGGTGATATTTGAAAGGGGGGCACTGCTCAGGAGGGCGTAGCTGCCGTTGCGAAACGCGTCACTGAATGAGCGTGTGGTGAGAATCGGGGTGATGATAAGAATCAGTACCGCGGCGAGCCCGAAAAGCTGCAATCCCAGGTGATGGCTCAACCCCAGACTGCGGCTGGCAGGTTGCATACCATTAAAGATCTCAAGGGTGCCGAGAAATTGCCAACTGAGCAGGCACAAACCCAGCCCAAGCATGGTCCAGGCCAGCGGAGTCCGCATCAGGCGTCGCCACTCAATCCAGGCGAGATAGCCACTCATTGGCTAGGCCCGGTAGTAGCTTGCAGAAAGAGCTGCTCCAGACTGGTTGTATCCGGTGTCAGTTCGCACACCCCCCAGCCCTGATTAAGAATCTGCTGTACCAATTCATTCGGTCGGCTACCCACCTGCAGCGTGATACGATAATAGTCGGTATGCAGTCGCTCTGTCGCTGCTACCGCCGGCAATGCGGTGATGAGAGCTTCATCAGGATTCTGTTCGAGACCCAACCGGTAACAAGCCTGCTCTGGTGGTGTAATGTCACCGGCATAGACTGTTTTTCCCTGTTGCAGAATGACTACCCGGTTACAGGTGGCTTGTATTTCAGGCAGGATATGACTGGAGAGGATCACCCCTCTTTCATTTGACAGTTCCCGGATCAATTCACGTACCTGACGGATCTGCGCCGGGTCAAGACCATCTGTCGGTTCATCAAGGATTATGATCCTGGGATTGTGGATGATCGCCTGGGCCAATCCAACCCGTTGTTGGTAGCCTTTTGATAGCTTGCGTATCAGACGTCTACCCGACTGCTCAAGACCACAGCGCGTTTTTGTCAGCAATCTTGCTTGTCTTGTTTCTGCCCTGGTGAGATCGCGTAAACGGGCGCAATCAGAGAGAAACTCGTCCACTGACTGATCACGATGCAGAGGAGGACGTTCTGGTAGATAACCGATTTGCTGTTTGGCATGCTTCGATTGCGCTATCAGATCATACCCACAGATTTCGATCTTCCCGTGACTGGGGGCAAGGTCGCCGCTAAGCATACGCATGATGGTTGATTTGCCAGCCCCGTTGGGTCCCAGCAATCCAAGGATATCCCCACGCATAAGCTGCAGGTCAATCGGAACTACGACCTGTGTGCCTTGGTAACTACGGCTCAGATTTGTTGTTGTTAAGAGGTTAGGCATCGATAATATCTAATATGTAGTCTAACCAATGAACCTGTTCGTCGTTATATGAAAAGGAAATAATCCATTGCACAGCGCTGCCAAACATATCACCCTTTGCGCGCTATGCAAGGCCCACCGTTGGAACTGATTCGCATTTCCAACCAGGTGGAGCCAATGGACAATAGGCATTGTCATATTCTGGAATCTGTGGATTGAGTAAATGAATGGGCTAGATCACATGACTGGAGAAGGTGTTCTGCTGGGTGTCGATACCGGTGGCACATTTACCGATTTTGTACTCTTCCAGGCAGGCAAGATCTCTATCCACAAGGTCCTATCTACACCCCAGGCACCGGAGCAAGCGATATTGGAAGGTATCCATGAGCTCGGTTTGGCTTCTGAGGGTCTGATTGTAGTGCATGGCTCGACTGTGGCGACCAATGCTGCACTGGAGGGAAAGGGTGTGCATACCCTCTATATTGGTAACCGTGGTATGAAGGATCTTCTGACAATTGGTCGCCAAGCTCGAGGTGAACTCTACAATCTGCAACCGCAGGCAATTACACCGCCTGTTTCAGCTGCTGACTGCCTAGAAACCGGTGGACGCCTTGATAGTGATGGTAACCTGGTCGAGTCACTCACAAAAAATGATCTCGATGAACTGATAAAAGAGGTTGTTGGTCGACGCCCAAAGGCGGTTGCAATCAATCTGCTGTTCAGTCATCTCGATGATCGCTTTGAAAAAGAGATCGAAGCTGCGATGCCTGGAGAGATATTTTGCTCCCGATCATCAGTGGTGCTACCAGCCAGTGGTGAATATGAGCGCGGCATCGCGACTTGGCTCAATAGCTGGGTTGGGCCGCTGGTGGCAGGCTACATTGACCGTTTGTGTACAAGTCTGGCCGGGGCGCGACTCTCGGTCATGCAGAGTTCAGGTGAGGCGATTGCGGCAGACCAGGCTTCACGACAAGCCGTGCGGATGTTGCTCTCAGGTCCTGCGGGTGGCTTGGTGGGAGCCGGTTATGTGGCTGCCGCCTCTGGCCGCCGACAACTGCTGACTCTCGATATGGGGGGGACATCGACCGATGTGGCGTTGATCGACGGGACACCAAGGTTGACTCGGGAGGGCCACATAGGACCCTGGCCTGTGGCCGTTCCAATGGTGGATATGCATACCATCGGTGCCGGTGGTGGTTCCCTTGCCTGGTTGGATGCGGGAGGGATGCTACAGGTGGGACCAAAATCCGCTGGGGCTGATCCTGGACCTGCCTGCTATGCCCGAGGTGGCAAACAGGCGACGGTCACCGATGCCAATCTCATTCTCGGCAGATTGAGGTGTGGGGCCTTTTTAGGTGGCCGTATGACCCTTGATCTTCAGGCTGCTGAATCAGCCATGAGTAGCCTGGCAATGCAGTTGGATCTCTCCATTGAGGCGGCAGCTGAAGGGATTGTTCGGGTTGCCAATGAACATATGGCCCGTGCACTGCGGGTAATTTCGGTACAGCGGGGGATTGATCCCCGCGCCTTCACCCTGGTCTCCTTTGGTGGTGCCGGGGGATTGCATGTCTGCGCCCTGGCTGATGCGCTGGGTATCTGCTCGGCTCTGGTACCTGTCAATGCCGGCGTTTTATCAGCGTTGGGTATGCTGGCCACCCGACCGGGTCGTCAGCTGGTGCATGCACGTCTAGGATTGATTGGGGACTTAGATAATGGAGTACTGGATTTAGAATTTTCTGAGCTTGCCAAGGGTGGCGTTGATGACCTTGTTCGAGAAGGAATTCATCAAGATCAGGTAGAAGCTGACTATTCACTGGATCTGCGTTACATCGGACAGTCCTACACACTTAACATCCCCTGGCAGTGTCTGGCGCAGGCTGAGAATGATTTTCACAATCTACATGCGTCGCGTTATGGGCATCGGATGCAGGTGCCTGTCGAGCTGGTTAATCTGAGGGTGGCCCTGCATGGTCCGGCGGCAACTATTGAACTACCTAAGGTGCCAACATCACAGCCTGCTGAAGTGTTGGAGTGGCTGTCCCTTTCAGAGGTGGAATCCGCTGTACCACGCTATGAGCGATCCAAGTTGAATGAGGGCCAGTTCCTCAATGGGCCTGCGTTGATTACCGAAATGGCATCGACCACCTGGTTGGAGCCGGGATGGTGTTGTGAACTGGATAGTGTAGGGAATCTGTTGCTTACTAACCCACACTCAGGTTAGTAAGAAAGGGAAAGGCGGGCATTACGCATAAAAAAACCCGCCGATGTGGCGGGCTTCTTCCAGGGAATTCGATAGATCTATTTGATCTTGGATTCCTTGTACTTCACGTGTTTACGAACCTTCGGGTCGAACTTCTTGATCTCCATCTTCCCCGGTTGATTACGCTTATTTTTAGTCGTGGTGTAGAAATGTCCAGTGCCGGCACTGGAGACAAGTTTGATTTTATCACGCATGGCTCGGTACTCCTTGGTTAGACTTTTTCGCCACGGGCACGCATTTCGGATAACACCGAATCGATACCCTTCTTATCAATAATGCGCATGCCCTTTGTAGTCAGGCGCAGACGAACCCAACGCTTCTCGCTCTCGACCCAGAACCGGTGCGTATGCAGGTTGGGGAGAAAACGGCGTTTGGTCTTGTTATGCGCATGGGAAACATTGTTTCCCGATACCGGGCGCTTGCCGGTTACTTGGCAGACTTTTGACATGGTCAAAACCTCGAAATGGTTATCCCTGGGGGCGAAAGGCGCGTATTTATAGCAGAGTGGGCGGTTTGAGGCAAGTAACTGGGAGTTAATGATGAATTATAAATGTTGAATTTTGAATTGAATGTGGTGGGCTTTGCCCACGTTCAAATAGTCTGAAATCATTGATCTGGGCCAGAGTTATCTTTAATTTGAGCATTAAAAGATGCTTATTTTTTCTGGTTGAGTTCGCAACTTATTGATTTTGTAAATACTGCTTTTGATCACTGCCTTTCTAAAAAGCTAAGAACGGCACGTGGAATTGCTAGGGATTTGCGAGCGAAGCGGGCAACTCAATTCAAAATTCAACATTTATAATTCATAATCAAAAGCTAAACCATCCCCAGTTCAGCAAGGGAGACGGGTTCACCCTCGCCAATTACGATATGATCCAAAACCCGAATATCCACCAACGCCAGGGCCTCCTTTAATCTTTTAGTGATTTGTTGGTCAGCACGACTCGGTTCTGCAACCCCGGATGGGTGATTGTGGGCGAGAATGAGTGCGGCAGCATTATGTTCCAGAGCCCGCTTCACCACCTCCCTAGGATGTACGCTGGCACCATCGATAGTGCCACGGAACAACTCTTCATAACAGATTATGCGATGACGATTGTCGAGAAACAGACAGGAAAATACCTCATAGGGGTAGTGACGTAGCTTCGCTTGCAGGTAGTTTCGGGTCTGCTGCGGATTGGTCAGACTGTCAGACTTCCTGAGTTGCTCCCGCAGGTAACGTCTGGACATCTCGAGCACAGCTTGCAATTGAGCAAACTTTGCCTGTCCGAGTCCCCTGGCTTGACAAAATTGTTGCTGATTGGCAGCCAACAACTGGCGTAGACCACCGAACTCGCCAAGCAGACTGCGAGCCAGATCCACAGCAGTCTGCCCGGTTACACCTGTACGCAGGAAGATGGCCAACAGTTCGGCATCAGAAAGTGAATGGGCACCCCGCTGCAGTAGCTTCTCTCTTGGGCGTTCATCAATGGGCCAATCGGTGATCGGCATACAAGACCTCCTTGTCTCGAGCTTATTACTATGAGGATACGGTTTTTCAACTGGATCCTTGGAAGCAGCTTTAACTTCTTGTTTAGTTGTTTTCCATTTTCAACTCATCCAACACCATCCGGTAGGTGCGTCCCGACTGACGACGTTCAATTTTTACCGGCAGGTAATCCAATTCTGGCGCAAACCAGATTGTATAGTCTGGTTTGCGTGAGGCCTTGCTGCGCATCACCCGCAAACAGCGCAGTTGACCGTAAGGTGTTTTTATCTGTTCTTCACCATCAACACGAAAATGGTAACTTTTAATCTTACCCCCGTCAGCTACCTGGTAGGTCATCTCCTCTCTTTCTTGTGCCAGATCAAGTCGGACAAGCAGTTGCTGACTGAGTTTGTCTTGCGTACCAGGCGTGATGGATTGGGACCAGGTGACGCCATGGCTGGTTGTCTCTACCTCGGCACTGTTCCAGTCGAACGACAAGGCCGTGTTTTCCTTTTCGCCATCTTCTCCCTGGTAGGTGTAGTGGCTTGGGTGGATACTATTGTTTGATAATCGGCCACGGCTCTCTTCAATGACCTCATCGGCGCTAAACCAACCGGCCAGCATGCCAGGCATGGTGTGAGCATGGTAGACATAGTCTCCTGTGCCGTTCAGGCTGAATTTAAGCTCCAGTTTACCCAGGGGAATGACATTACGTTTGACACTGAAAGAGGCCGTAAAGGGTTTCAACACTAGGCTTGTGTCAGCATATAAAGGGCTGGTACAGAAGAAAATTCCAAATCCCAATAGCCATCCGTTGTGGAATCGGAGTTTAGACATTTGGCTGTTACCCAATGGATTCCAGGGGTGTGAAGAGCACCGGTGATTCAAGTCTTTTATTGTCCAGCCTGACATCTCCATTCTCATCCAATATTAGGCGATTCTCAGCAAACCAGCGGATAGCCAGGGGATAGATCTGATGCTCTTTCTGCAAAACCCTGGCCGCCAACATATTAGCATCGTCTCCTGCTTCAACGGGTACCTGGGCCTGTACAATCAACGGGCCACCATCCAACTCCTCAGTAACGAAATGGATGCTTGCTCCATGTAGACTGTCTCCTGCATCAAGCACCCGCTGATGGGTATGAAGCCCTGTATATTTTGGTAACAGAGAGGGATGTATATTCAATAGTCGTCCCCCATAGTGGCGAACAAAATCCGCTGTAAGGATGCGCATGAAACCTGCTAACGCTACCAGTTTGGGAGAGTAGCTATCAATCAGTGCAATCAGCGCCTGGTCATAGCTCTCCCGGTCAGGGTACTCCCTGTGATCTAGTATGGCTGTTTCAATACCTGCCTGTTCGGCGCGTTGTAAGCCATAAACCCCTGGGCGGTTGCTGATCACTGCACGGATCTCGATTGGCAAATCGCATTGAGCACCATCAATGATCGCTTGCAGGTTGGTGCCGCTGCCGGAGATCACCACCACCACAGGAAGCCGGGCGGTCACGCCAGAGGACCGGTGATTTCCACGTTGGTATCAATATCGCTGGCTGATTCAATCGTGCCGAGCCGCCATGCTGTTTCACCGGCGTCATTGAGTATCTGCAGGCTGGATTGTGCATCCGCTTGTGCAACACAGACCACCATTCCCACACCACTGTTGAAGGTGCGTAACATCTCACTGTTAACGACATTACCTTGTGTTTGCAGCCAGCCAAAAACGGGTGGGAGTTGCCAGCTGTCACTGTCGATGACAGCCTTGCATCCCGGGGGTAGCACACGAGGCAGATTCTCAGGCAATCCGCCACCTGTAATATGAGCAAGTGCATGAATCTCAACCTGTTGCATCAACTGCAATAAGGGTTTGACGTAGATTCGTGTGGGCATCAGTAATGCCTCTCCGAGAGAAGTCTCCCCAAGCGGCTGTTCCAGATCAGCACCACTGACCTGCAGGATCTTTCGTACCAGGGAGTAGCCGTTAGAGTGAGGGCCTGAAGAGGCAACACCGATTAGTACATCGCCTGCTTTAACCCGTTCTGGAAGAATGAGACGGCTCTTCTCTGCGATTCCAACACAGAATCCTGCCAGATCGTAATCCCCCTTGCTGTACAACCCCGGCATTTCCGCCGTCTCACCACCGGTCAGAGCGGCTCCAGCCTGTTTGCATCCCTCGGCAATGCCGCTCACGACATCGGTGGCAATCTCCAAGTCCAACTGACCGGTCGCATAATAGTCGAGGAAAAACAGGGGTTCAGCACCTGCCACTACGATGTCATTGACACACATAGCCACCAGATCAATACCAATGGTATCGTGGCGATTGAGCTCCAGAGCCAATTTCAGTTTTGTACCCACCCCGTCGGTGCCAGAGACAAGGACGGGTTCCTTGAAACGATCCAGAGGCAGTTCGAAGAGGGCACCAAAGCCGCCTAGCCCGGCGAGTACGCCTGGGCGGAAGGTCTGTTTCACGATCGGTTTAATACGCTCGACCAGCTCATTACCTGCATCGATATCCACACCGGCATCCCGGTAGCTGAGTGAGGCTGGATTGCTGGGTTTGGACTCTTGCTCCACGGGAAGATACTCCGGCTTCAGACTAGGGAAATTTCAGACCGGGATTCTAACAGAAGAAGTGCTACACGGTGAGATTTGTGCAACATGTTATTTTCATCCTTTCCCAGGCGCGCTAAAATTTCCATTACAAACTTTACAGGTCAGCACTAGAAAGCCCAGTTTTCGGGGGCTGGCCAAAGATGAGAGTATGCTTTCTCACACCTTGAAAATTCCAAAATCCAATGAAGTAACCATTTTTCAGTCCCAAAAGGTGGGGCTGCATAATAGACGCTTCCACTATTTAGATGTTATGTGGCAATTTATGATTCAATTACGATGGTTGATCGCTTCTCGATGGCTAGTGTTAATGGTGGTCTTATTGATTTCACCCGTTGCGTTAGCTGAGATAGTTGAAAACCTCTACGAGGCGCAAGTGCCGGTTGTTGGACAGAGCGCTGAAGCTAGGGCTGGCGGTATACGTAATGCCTTTTCAAGGGTTTTGGTCAAGGTCAGCGGTGACAGGGGATTGCTCAATAATCCGGATCTGTCTCGGTTGCTTAAGAAAGCAGCCGGATTAATTCAGCAATATCGCTATAAAAGCCTTGAATCTACCAGCACCGGTACAACCTCAGCTTCACCGGATCGCTTGCTGTGGGTACGATTCGATGAACGGGCGGTCAATCGACTGTTACGGGAAAGCGGTGTACCGGTTTGGGGTGGGACCCGTCCATCCATCCTGGTCTGGCTGGGTCAGGAAGAGGGAGCTCGTCGAGGGTTGGTTTCACCTGAGCAGGAGCAGTACCTGAAACGCCAGCTGAATCGAGTAGCGGGTAGAAGAGGACTCACCTTTATGTGGCCTCTCATGGATGTTGAAGATCGAAATGCGATCCAGGTCAGTGATCTGTGGGGTGGTTTTGAAGAGAATATCCGTCGTGCTTCGGATCGCTATCTACCGGATGTCATTCTCGTCGGCCGCATGACACAGCAGGGGAAAAAAAGTTGGCGGGGGGAGTGGCTTCTCTATCTACCAGGCAAAGTCAACCGCTGGCAGGCTCGTGCAGATAGCAAAGTCGCATTGGCCAGTGAGGGGCTGAATCAAGCGGCAGATGCCTTGGCACTACGTTTTGCACCACAACAGGTAAGTCAGGGGATGACTGAAATAAGGCTTCGAATTCATGGGCTTACCCGCCTGGCCGACTATGTGCTGGTCAAAGATTACCTACAATCCCTGGCAATGATCGAGCAGCTTGATCTGCTCTCCGCTGGCCCAGAAAAGGTCAACTTTTTAGTACGTATCCAAGGTAATAGGGAAGTATTGGAACGTGGCATACAACTGGGTGCAGTATTAGAGCCAGTGGGGCTCCATGAATATGAGGTAGCGGATGAAGCGGTTCAATCAGGGGTGGTGGTTGGCGAGAGCCTCGTGTATCGATTGCGGTAAATAGGGAGTATTAAACCTAGATTTCGCAGTTGGCCGCTGATATCTGAAGGAAGGTAATGAAATGCTAAATCAAATAATGGATTTTCTCGCACCCATTGGGCAAGATTTGTGACGCTACATGGATTTGTGAAATATCCCGACGCACCCAGCTGCATTGTCGTCCTTGTTAAGGGAATAGCCATTAACGGTGAACGATGCCTTGCTGGGCACACCGGGATTTCCCACAAATTCATGTTCAACCGCGGATTTTAGGTTAAATAGATGCAGAGTAAGGATATCCCGAATCTGATCAGTGTACTGCGTATCCTGTTGACACTCCCCATTGTCTGGTTGCTGTTTGAGCACGAGTTTTCATATGCTTTGATACTGTTTGCAGTTGCAGGTTTTTCCGATGGACTGGATGGTCTTCTCGCCAAGCGGTTTGGGTGGCAAAGCCACTTGGGTGGGCTGCTTGATCCATTAGCTGACAAGGCCTTGCTGATGAGCTCTTTTTTGGTGCTTGGTGGCTTGGGCCTGATACCGGTATGGTTGGTCATTCTGGTGATCTTTCGTGATTTGACCATTGTAGGGGGGGCGCTCTATTACAATTTCAGTGTTGAAGAGTTGGATGCTCATCCCAGTCTGATCAGCAAATTGAACACCCTGCTACAGATCATGCTGGTGTTGTTGGTTGTGACCGATGCCGGACCGTTTTCACTGCCTAACGAACTCCTCTCTTTCCTGACCTGGGCTACCGGCTTTACTACTCTGGTAAGCGGGGTTGCCTATGTCTGGGTGTGGACCAGGAAAGCCAGAGACAAGGGGTGGCATACATAAGCATAGGGCCGAATAGTCTGACCGATTTCTCAGGTTGGTCGTGTTTAAGAGAATGGTGCTTGTGTTGTTAAGCAGCTAGACTATAGTTGGAAAAAATAAGTATCTGTGCAGCTTATGGAGAAGAGTTAATGAGAATTGCGAGTATTTTAACTGGTATTGGATTCCTGTTTCTGTCATCAATCGTATGTGCTGAATGGTTTGCTGAGGGTTCGGGTATCGAAGGGGACAACTATATTGGGTTGATTGTTGCATCACCTCAATATAAAGAAGATGACTCTAACGCCGATTTTCGAGGAGCAGGCCTGATCCTTCGTGGAGGTCATGAGTTTAACGACTATTTTGCTGTCGAAGGTCATTTTGGTCTGTTTAGTGAGGATACGATCAATGGCGATACCCATCAGATCGATTATCTGGCAAGCGTCTTCGCCAGAGGGAATCTTTTTCTCTTTGATTCTCGTGCCAGGGTTTATGCACTAGGAGGGCTCACACGATTTTCAGGCGATGTACCAGGCTTCAATGGCGTCGATGAAACCTCTCTCGGGTATGGTCTGGGTATTGAACTCTACGGCCATGAACGTAATGCCTTGACCTTGGAGTGGATACGTTATGCCGATAACGATATTCACAATGTTGACTATAAGGTTGAGTCTGTCAATCTTGGTTATTTGCACCGCTTTTGATGGTCAGCTTGATAGTGACAGGTTCAAGATAGCAAGCGATTACTAGTACTCCATCAGTCATCTTGAAGGAGTACTAGTACAGAACATGAGGGCCTATTCTGAGCCCATCTATTGTATTCTGCTTAACTGAATACGCTTTGAGCATCGAACACTGGACCATCGACGCAGACCCGCTTCATGGCTGGGCCGTCAGGGGTCTGCACTTCGACAACACAGCCGGCGCATCCGCCTACACCACAGGCCATGAACTCCTCCATGGAAACTTGGCAGGGAATGTCATGCTTGGCCGCCAGTTGTGCAACCGCTTCCAGCATCGGATGAGGGCCACATGCGAAGATCTCAACCTGTGAACGGGTCTGTCTGTCCAATGTATTGAGCCATTGAGTAGCCAGCTCAGTGACATAGCCTTGAAAGCATCCAGGAAACTCCTGCAGGCTGGCTAATCGGCAGCCTATACCCCAATCGTCCAACAGTGGCATGCTGGCGATCATGCCATCAGCCAATCCCGGGATCATGATTTGTGATGGTTTAGGCTGGAATGGGAAGGGTGTCTCCGAGCCAAGGATGACAAAAGGTTGTTTTTGCTTCTCTTTGCGCAACGCATCTGCGAGAAACACCATCGGCGGCATGCCGATCCCACCACCGATTAATAGGGGTCTGCTGTGTTCTGGAGAAGGCTTAAAGGGTTTCCCGATAGGGCCCATCAGGCTGATCTTTTCACCTACTTTGCGCTGCGCCAGCAAGCGAGTACCTCTTCCTACCCGTTTGTAAAGCAGCTCAATCCAGCCCTCTTTGGATGAAGAGGTACGCATGATTGAAATTGGGCGCCTCATCGACAGTTGGGGGTCGCAGGTAATATGTACGAAACTGCCTGGTCGGGCCTTGGCCGCACAGTGAGGTGCCAGTAGACGCATGATGAACTGTTCACCTGCAAAAGCCTGGTGGTCAAGGATTTCAGCATCCTCGAGGAAAATGGTATCGCGGTGAGTTTTTTTCATTGACCTTGTTCGGAGTAGACCAATCGGCCCTTCAATAGAGTATGGGTTACCCGTCCAGGCATTTCCCAACCAATGAAGGGGGTATTTTTACCGGCACTGAGGAGCTTATCCGAAGCCACTTGCCAACGTTGATGTGGATTGAATATACAGATATCGGCAGCAAGCTTTGGTGTAAGACGACCTAGCGGCAAGCCAAGAATATCAGCCGGGCCACAGGTTAGACGGGCAATGGCACTGCTCATGTCCAGTACACCCTGTTCTACCAGTTTGAGTGTCAATGGCAGCAAGGTCTCAAGCCCTGAGATCCCTGGTTCAGTATCCGGGAATGGCGATGATTTGGCATCTGCTTCATGGGGTTGATGGTCGGAGCAGATTGCCTGAATCACATTATTCGCCACCGCTTCCCTTAGGCCATCCCGGTCACTATCGTTGCGTAATGGGGGTCTGACATGAAAATTGGCATCGAATCCCTCTATATCCAATTCAGTCAGATGGAGTTGGTGAATGGCCACATCCGCGCTTACCCGGCGGCCTTCACGCTTGGCCCAGGCCATGGTTCTCGCTGCACTCGCGCTTGAGAGAGCATGGAAGTGGATCACCGCACCTGTGGTCTCCGCCAATGCCAGGTCACGGGCAACTGCTACTGTTTCAGCCGCTTCAGGTATACCAGGCAGCCCCATCCGATCAGCTACCTTTCCTTCGTGGACACAGCCATGATTACAGAGGTGATGGTCTTCTGGGCGGATCACTGTCAATAGATCAAAGGTCGAGGCATACTCCATTGCACGTCGTTGAACCAGGGTATTGGCTAGCGGTGTGTAGGTATTGGTGACGGCTATGCAGCCAGCAGCCTTAAGTGCTGCCATCTCACTCAATCGCTCCCCATCCAGCGCCTGAGTCAAGGCACCCTGGGGTAGCAGGCGACAAAAACCTGCTTTACGTGCCTTATGGCGGATTTGTCCGACAACTGCGGGTGAATCAATCACCGGGTAGGTATCGGGTGTGCAGCAGAGTGTAGTGATTCCGCCACTTGCAGCTGCCATCGTTTCGCTGGCAATGGTGGCTTTATGCTCTGCTCCTGGTTCTCGCAGGTTGGCGCAAAGGTCGATCAACCCAGGGCAGACTACATGATCCCTCGCATCAATCGTATAGTCGGCTTGAAAATCGGTTGGGGCTTCGCCCAGGCAAAGAATTTTACCACCGGTGATGTGCAGGTCAGTGAGCTGATCAATGCCATTGGCCGGATCGATGATACGTCCGCCTAAGATGCTGATATCCTTTTTCTTCTTCATCCTGCAATCTCCTGCATGTGCAGGTTCTGGGTGCCAATAACCATTGAGATAACTGCCATGCGAATGGCTATTCCATAACTGACTTGCTGTAGGATGACAGAATGAGCGCCATCCGCGACCATGGAGTCCATTTCCACCCCGCGGTTGATGGGGCCTGGGTGCATGACAATGGCCTCTGAGTCAGCCAACGCAAGGCGACGTTCAGTGAGACCGAAAAGACTGAAATACTCATGCTCTGAGGGAAGTAGGGTGCCTTGCATGCGCTCTTTTTGCAGGCGCAACATGATGATGACATCAACATCCCGCACACCTTCCTCCATGTCATGATAAACATGTACTCCTAAACTGCGGGCATCTGAGGGAAGCAGTGTACGTGGCGCCACAACGCGAACTTCAGAGACGCCCAGTGTATTGAGCGCAAGAATTTGTGAGCGGGCTACACGTGAATGAAGGATATCACCCACAATCGCCACCCGCAGACCTACAAATTCCCCTTTGTGGCGACGGATGGTGAACATGTCGAGCATCGCTTGGGTCGGATGGGCATGACGACCATCGCCAGCATTAATGACGCCTACGCCTCTATCGGCATGTTGAGCAATGAAGTGTGCAGCACCGCTGCTGGCGTGTCGGACTATAAACATATCCACGTGCATCGCTTCAAGATTATGCAACGTATCGAGCAAGGTCTCGCCTTTTGAAGCAGCGGAGGCGCCGATATTAAGGTTGAGTACATCAGCTGAGAGTCGCTTGGCAGCTAACTCGAAGGTAGTACGGGTACGGGTACTGTTTTCAAAGAAGAGATTGGCGACCACCTTGCCTCGACACAGCGGGACCTTCTTTATGGTTCTTTCCGATACCCCTGTAAAACCTTCCGAGGTATCGAGGATTTCGGTCAGTATCTCTTTACCCAGTCCATCGATAGTGAGGAAATGGAGTAGTCGCCGCTCCTTATCCAACTGTAGTGTCCTATTACTGTGGCTCATGCATCCTTTCCTTGTTCGTCACCACGGGAATTTCGATTTGTCTTGCTGCCTATCACCAGTCCAAGAGGGTCTGGCCCAATTAGAGTGATGTGCTGGTCTTGCTCCAATTCGGGATGCAGGGCGATGATGTCCGGTTGAATCGGCAGCTCTCGTCCACTACGGTCAACCAGGGTGGCGAGGATGATCGAGGCGGGACGTCCGTAGTCAAATATCTCGTTGAGCGCGGCGCGGATAGTCCGCCCTGTATGCAGCACATCATCAATCAGTATGATGTGGCGGTCATCCACAGGGATGGGAAGATCGGAAGGATGAACCTCGGGATTCATACCGATTCGGGTGAAATCGTCACGGTAGAAAGAGATGTCCAAGGTGCCAAGAGACTCTTCCAGCCCCAGCTCGCGATGGAGCATCTCAGCTAACCAGACGCCCCCCGTCCTGATGCCGATCATCAACGGATTACTGATCTCTCTTTCGTTTAGCAGGGTCCATATTTTGCCTGCCATGATATCGACCAAGGACTCTACCGCCTCAGTATCCATAAGAATTTTACTATTGCTCATTTAACCAGGTTTCCAAAATCAGTTTGGCTGCAACGGCGTCGTAATCTTCGATTCGCCGAGCCTTATGTCCCAGCCTATCCCTGGCCTCAAAGGAGGTGAACCGTTCATCGGCCAAATAGACCTTGAGACGGTACCGCCCCTCAAGCTGTCGCGAGAACCGCAATGCCGGTTGGGTGGCATCGGTTTCGCTGTCATCCACATCAAGGGGTAAGCCGACCACCAGGGCTTGTGGTTGCCACTCTTTGATGAGTTGTCCTATCCGCGCCCAATCGGGTTTGTGATTAACTAACTGCAAGGTTTCCAGGGGAGTGGCCGTGCCAGTCAGTGTTTGGCCCACCGCAACGCCTATTTTGCGGGTGCCGTAATCGAATCCCAGTAGGGTGCCCATTTTCACTTACTACACAAGTGTACTAAGCGTGGCCAGTATCGCCGCTAAGCAGGTTAAGGTCCACGCCAAGCAGATCGGCTGCGGCTTGCCACCGCTCATCACTAACCCTGTTGAAAATAATGTCGCCCTCTGCTGGGCCGTTCAGCCAGGCATTTTGTGCCAACTCATTTTCCAGTTGTCCGGCACCCCACCCAGCATAGCCGAGTGCGACCAGATTGTGTTCCGGACCCTCTCCGCCGGCAATGGCTTCAAGGATATCCAATGAGGTTGTAACGCTGATCTCAGCAGTTACCTGCATTGTCGAGGCCCATTCAGTACTGGTGTCGTGGAGCACGAAGCCGCGATCACTCTGTACCGGTCCACCGATGTAGACGGGTTGTTCAGCGATTTTGGTTGTGCTGATCTTGATCTCCAACTGCTCGAAGATATCGGCCAAATGCAGCTCCATCGGTCGATTGATAACGATCCCCATGGCACCATCGGTGGTGTGCTCACAGATGTAGGTCACTGTGTGAAAGAAGTTGGGATCCTCAAGTCGCGGCATGGCGATGAGAAAATGGTTGGTTAGATTGGTTTCTGGGCGCATAGGTATAGTATCTAATCGCTGGCGGGCTGCTGCAACAGCTATTCCGAGTTGAGCCTGCCGCTACGCAGAAATTGCCAGGTACGGGTGATATCGAGAATATCTGTCTCTTTGCGGATCTCATTGGGAAAAGGCGAGAAGGGAGCCGCTAAGCGCACAATGCGGACTGCGGCATCGTCGAGGATCTTGTGGCCGGATGAGTGGAGTACACCGACATGTTCGACACTGCCGTCAGCCTTTACGGCTACGTGTAATACAAGATTGCCGTATAGTTTGCTCCGTTTAGCCTGATCAGGATAGTTAAGATTGCCGATGCGTTCCACTTTACGTCGCCAGGCATCCAGGTAAGCTGCATATTTATACTCCTTGGTGCTGGCGCTTATTGACTTGCGCTTCGGCATTTTTGCATAGGCTATGGTCTTGCGTTCCAATTCAGCGGTGAGCCTGGCAATTTCTATATTTTTGCTGGCTAATAGCTGTTTGGAGGATGGTTTAGTCGGTGGTGTTTTTATGGCTGGTTCAGGTTCTATCTGCAACGTTGATTTCTCGGTAGTCAGTGGGCGCTGTTTCGGTTGTGGTCTCAGTTGTGGCTCTGTGGGTGTCGTCTGTTCCTGTTGAGGGAGAGGTATTGGCACGGGGGCCTCTGCTATCTGGGGTTTGATCGGGTCTTTCTCCAGACCGCCACCTTGCTGGCTGGTTTGAGCAAGGAAATCTGGTTTTTCATCCTTCTCAGGCTCCTCTGCAGGGCGCCTGACAACCATTACTTCAAGGCTTTGCTGGCGAAATTCCGGTTTGCTCCGATCGAATGGTTTGAAGGTGATGCCAAGAATAATAAAGGCGTGGATGCCAGCAGCAACGAATAGGCTTATTCCAAATAGATCGGTCTGTTTTCCGATTGACATCATCTGCATAACTTAATAGTAATCACATCCATAAGATCACCGGCAATATCCAGCTCAAATTGGCTATCCAGTTCGCGAATGCATGTGGGACTGGTCACATTTATCTCTGTGAGATAATCGCCTATGACATCGAGTCCGGCAAACAGAATGCCGCGCGCTTTGAGTTCCGGGCCAACCTGATGTGCGATCCATGTATCGTGTGCAGAGAGTGGAATACCCTCCCCGCGACCGCCTGCTGCTAGATTGCCCCGGGTTTCACCCTTTGCCGGGATCCTGGCTAGGGCATAAGGTACAGGTTCTCCATCAATCATCAGTATACGCTTGTCACCCAGTGAAATCTCCGGAATAAAGCGCTGTGCCATGGTGAATTGACTGCCATGTTGAGTCAATGTCTCAATGATTACACCAAGATTGGGGTCATTTTCAGGTATGCGAAAAACCGATTCACCCCCCATGCCACCTAAGGGTTTGAGAATGATATCGCCGTGATTTTGATGAAATCTTCGAATTTCACCGGCGCGACGGCTGACCAGTGTAGGTGGTGTGCACTGGGGGAACAGGCTTGTGAACAGTTTTTCGTTGGCATCACGAAGACTGCTAGGTCGATTGACCACAGTGCAGCCTTTCGATTCCGCCTGCTCCAATAGATAAGTGGTGTAGATATACTCCATGTCAAACGGAGGATCTTTTCGCATCAATACAACATCCAGTTGATGCAAGGGTAATGTATGTTTTCCGCCAAACTCGAACCAGTGCGATTTGTCGTCCGATACCTGTAACACCCTGGTTTCAGCCCAACACTCCCCATCCTGTAATGAGAGGTCTTGCTGTTCCATATAGTGAATCTGCCAACCCCTGGCTTGAGCAGCCAATAGCATGGCAAAGGTGCTGTCTTTGTGGATCTTGATGGAGCCGATCGGATCCATCACTACACCGAGTTGAATAGTCATATGATCATCTTACTTAGGAAAAAAAACAGAGTTAAGTTTTTCAATTGGTTGCCGCTATGATGACTTACATGTCGAAAGGATTCACTTAATTCAACCTTAAGATTATGAATTGGGAAGTATATTCTTGATGCGGGCTGACTGTCTTGCTATTTTGGAAGTGATATACAGGGTTAATGGAGCTGACCAGGAGGAGTAGGAACTCTGCAGGCACATCTTTGTTTTTGTTAAGGTTTATGTGTCGGCATTAACTTTATGATAATAATGAGGTGCGCCGCCATGGCGACACAGACTATCTGTTTCATCCGTATGTCTGGCATCCGGTTGAAACACCAGATTTCAGTACTTTTGGTCATGTGCTTTGCAGTGCAGCTCGTTGTTGCTGATGAGGACCCTTATCTATCAGCTATTTCTTCTGAGGCTGCAAAAGTTGAGACAACTGCACCTGTATTGGATGGTGATGAGGGGAGTGCGATTGAGTCGACTGCAGATGGTCCAAGTATGCACGCTTTTGAGGGTGATTTGAAAGCGCGCTATATGGGGACATTTACTTTCTATAAGAGACTGCCCAGGCGAGCACGTGAAGAGATTTTTGAAGAGTACAAGGGCGGAGCATCGATTGATGAAATCCGTAAGAAGATTATGGACCGTTTTCTCAATTAGTAGGTCATTGCAGAGCAGTTAAGGATTGTGATCGGCATTTTCTAAGTGTTGAACAGGCTGAAATAAAAGAAGGGTGTAAGCATGAAACGGCTTTATTGCCAGATTGTAACTGTTTTTTTTACGATGTTATCTATTCAGGCGATCGCAGATGAGCAAGCGGTCGATAGTAAAATAGCGGTTGGGCTATCGGGTGAAAAGCCCTATATCCATGTCATACATGAAGGGCGATCAGTCAAGGTCCAACGGGTTCAAGACCCTGACTATGAACTCAAAGGATACTATGCAAAGACTGCCCGCAAATGCCCACCGTTCTGTTTGCAACCCATGCAGGTTGTTTCCAGTGTCGCCACTATTGGTGAGGTCGAAGTCTTTGAATTCATGGAGACAAAGTTACGTGACAACAAGGGACTACTGATTGATGCTCGGACTTCCGAGTGGTATGAACGTGGTACTATCCCTGGTTCGATCAATATACCCTTCACGACTCTCAGCAAGGATGGTACTGCAGAAAATGATGCTGCATTGGCAATATTCGGGGGTAAACCCAGGGGTGAAGTCGGTGCGCTCTCGCTCAAGCTAGAAGAGATGGGTTTGATGGATAGCGATGATAAAACGGAAAAGTGGGACTTCAGCAATGCCAAAGAAATCATTCTCTGGTGTAATGGCCCTGAATGCGGTCAGTCACCCAGGGCAATTAAAGGATTATTGAAAGTGGGTTACCCCGCCAACAAGATTTTCTACTATCGTGGTGGTATGCAATTGTGGCAGCTTTGGGGATTGACGACAGTCGTGCCTGGAGAATAAGTGGCTATGGCATCTCACAGACATCTCTTTTGCAACAGTTAAAATTTAACCCAAACTACGCCGAATAAATATGCAAAGATCGCAAAAAATACCCCTGGAAACATCGGTCAGTTACGCGTTACGTGAGTTTGCAGATGGGCGTTTCGCTAAATCTATCAGTTCCCTTTTACATACAAACTGTGTCTGTAACATGAGGATTTCAACGTGAGTGGTGATGATACTGAAATGGACATCTCAGGTGTTAAGGTCATGGTCATCGATGACAGTAAAACCATTAGACGTACGGCTGAAAGCCTATTGAAAAAGGCAGGGTGTGACGTAACCACAGCAACCGACGGCTTCGAGGCACTGGCGATGATAGCCGATCACCATCCTGATGTGATTTTCGTTGACATCATGATGCCGCGTCTCGATGGATATCAGACCTGTGCTCTGATTAAACACAACGATGTCTTTAAAAGTATTCCTGTGATTATGCTCTCGAGTAAGGATGGCCTGTTTGATAGGGCTCGTGGGCGTATTGTTGGCTCAGAACAGTATCTGACCAAGCCTTTTACGAAGGATGAACTGCTCGGAGCGATCAAACGCTATGTCAATCGAGCGGCATAAGTCTTAAAGACATTTTGACATCAGCCGATAAGGCAGAAAACCACCGGGTAGAGAAAATCGATGATCAAAAACTTATTTCGCAAGGGTCGCGAGCAGTCAGTCGAAGACAGTCCTGTAGTAGCTGGCGAGGCCAAAGGAAGGATATTGGTAGTCGATGACTCACCTACTGAGATTCACATATTCAAAAGAATCCTGGAAAAGCAGGGTTATCAGATACTTGTCGCTAAGGATGGACAGGAAGGTGTCGAGATCGCTAAGCAAGAGCTGCCCGACCTGATTCTCATGGATGTGGTGATGCCGGTGTTAAATGGCTTCCAGGCTACCAGGCAGCTGAAGAATTTCGATACCACATCGAAGATTCCGGTCATTATGGTCACCACAAAGGACCAGCAGACAGATATTAACTGGGGTATGCGCCAAGGCGCCACAGAGTATCTGGTGAAGCCTGTTGCACCCGCGGATTTGCTTAGTAAGATCAGGGCGTTGATCAATGCCTAGCACAACCCTCGCGCCTACTGGTCTCGATTCCCCTCAGGCAGTTGTACAGCTCCTGGCGGAATTGGAACAGCGCAGCAGGAGCCAAGCGCAAGGCCTACCTCAACAAGAGCTGATACAGAGTTATTGGGAAGGGGTGATGTTCTATGTGGGAGACAGCCGCTTTGTCGCTCCTTTGAGTGGTGTTAAAGAGATTCTAAACTACCCTACCTCGCTGACACCGGTACCCGGATCAAAACCCTGGATGATGGGAGTGGCAAATGTCCGCGGTACATTGATTCCTGTCATCGATCTTCAGCTCTATCTCATCGGTAGAAAAACCCGTCGTAGCAGACGCAGTCGGGTGCTGGTAATTGCCTTGGCAAGCAGTTTTACAGGTGTATTGGTGGGAGAAATGGTAGGTATGCGTCACTTTGCCAAGGAGACGGCGAGAGAGATGCAGACAGTAAACGATAAATTTTCAAAATATGTTCAGTTTGAATTTGATCAGGACGGAATGACCTGGCCGGTCTTCAGTCTATCCGCATTGGCGGAGGATCCGACCTTTCAGATCGCGGCGACCTGAGCAATGTGGATCACTGGATAAGGACTTGAGCTTAAGCTTTCGGGAGAATTAAGAATGAAAGGTAAACGCGTGGGCAGTACGTTGCCCTCAAATAAGGTCATCACCACACTTGCCATACTGGTGCTGGTGAGTCTTATCCTGGCACTCGTGACCTTCTTGCATACGACCCAGAGAGAGTCCTATGACGAGCAATATCTAATTCGTGCTGCTGAACAGCAAGTATTGGCTCAGCGAATTGCAAAATATGCGATTTCTGCTGCTCGTGGTGAGTTGCAGTCGTTTAAACCTTTGAAACAGAGTCGCGATCGCTACGATACCATCATGTGGGAGCTGAAGAACGGCTCAAAGAGTGAAGGCCTACCAGGCTCTCCACCTGACGCAATGCCGGTGGTGCGTAACCTGGAGAATAAATGGCTCGAGCTACAAGGGAACATCGACGAAATCCTCAAGGCTCAGGAAAGTATCCTTGCCATTGATGAGTTTTCTGCTGTCATCTCGGAGTTTGTACCTCAATTACAGGAGTTATCTGAAGAGCTGGCTGAGGTGTTGATCAACAGTAATGCACCGAGACGGCAGATCTATATAGCCACCGAACAGGAGATGTTGATCCAACGTATCAACTCCAATGTGAATCTAGTACTCGAAGGTGGACAGAAGACAGCTGCAGCCATTGATCAGTTCAGTCGTGACGCCGACTATTTTGGGCGTATTCTGGAAGGCTTGTTGAACGGTGATACGGAGCTGGGTGTTGCCAAAGTAACCGACAAGATTGCTCAGCAGCGACTTGCCGATGTATCGACTTTGTTCTCTACCATCCAGGATAACGCAGGGGAGATTATCCAGAATATTCCTGAAGTATTGCCGGCACTCGAAGCCGCTTCAGTGGTTAATACCGCTTCTGATCAGGCCAGTAACGCAGCTGAAGAGCTGATTGCTGCATATGGTGAATCGCCTGGTCGTTTCTCAATTCTCGGTATCAAAGCAGGACCTGGAATGATTGCTGTGTTTGGCGCCGCCGCTGCCCTGTTTCTGGTGCTGTTAGGCGTACAGTTGGTGTTGGATGCCCAACGCCGTGAAATGGTGAGTAAGCAGCAGAACGAGAGTAACCAGAAGGCTATCCTGCAACTGCTCGACGAAATGGGTGACTTAGCGGATGGTGACCTGACGGTGACAGCCAGTGTGACCGAGGACATCACCGGCGCCATAGCGGATTCAATCAACTATGCCATTGAAGCCCTCCGTGAACTGGTAACCACCATTAATGCAACATCTGAGCAGGTATCTGGAGCCACCCAGGAGAGTCGTGCCACGGCAATGCATCTCGCTGAAGCCAGTGAGCATCAGGCAGAACAGATTACCCAGGCCAATGAGTCGATCAAGGATATGACGCAGGCGATCGATCAAATGTCTCAGGATGCTACCGAGTCAGCGGAAGTTGCTAAACGGTCGGTAGAGATTGCCGGTACCGGCGCAGAGACCGTACGCAATACTATCCAGGGTATGGACAATATTCGTGAACAGATCCAGGAGACCTCGAAGCGTATCAAACGTTTGGGTGAGAGTTCACAAGAGATCGGAGATATCGTGGAGTTGATCGATGATATTGCGGACCAGACTAATATTCTTGCTTTGAACGCCGCCATGCAGGCAGCTATGGCCGGTGAGGCGGGTCGAGGTTTCGCGGTGGTTGCCGACGAAGTGCAACGATTGGCTGAACGCTCTATCAATGCAACCAAGCAGATTGAAGCACTGGTTAAGACCATTCAGGCAGATACCAATGAGGCGGTTACTTCGATGGAAGCAAGCACCTCGGGTGTGGTCAAGGGTGCGACGTTGGCAGAGGATGCCGGTGAGGCCTTGAAAGAGATCGAAAGCGTATCCCAGTACATTGCCGATCTTACCGGGAAGATAGCTCAATCGGCTCACGGACAGTCGAGTCAATCGGTTAATGTCAAAGACACTATGAGCGTCATTCAGGAGATCACCAACCAGACATCGGAAGGTACCCACCAGACTGCAAATTCAATTGGCATGCTGGCTGATCTCTCCGATCAATTGCAGAAGTCGGTTGCCGGTTTCCGCCTACCGTCCTGACATCAGAGACCATCACTGAATGAGTGAGCGGAAACGAATGGCTATAGAAAACTCTTCCACAATCCTGACTGGAGTGCGCCTGATATGAGTAATGCGCAAGATTTTGGTGCTCTGAATTGGGTAAAGGATGAGTTGGATGTCTCAATTCGTCACGCTCGACAGGCCCTTGAAGCTCATGTTGAGTCCCCCGAAGAGGGCAATTCAATTGCCGCATGCGGCGATCACCTGCACCAGATTGCTCGGGTCTTGCAGATGGTCCAGGTGTATGGACCCAGTATGCTTGCCGAAGAGATGGAGTTGGTGGTTCGTGACATGGCCGACGGATCGATCAGGCAGGAGGATGATGCGGCCGAGGCTCTGATGCTGGCTCTCATTCAGCTACCGGACTATCTGGAAAAGTTACAGGGTGGAGATGCTGACATCCCACTGATTATTCTTCCTCTGCTGAATGATTTGCGTGCAGTGCGTGATGCACCGCTACTGTCGGAAGCTGCCCTGTTTAAACCGGAGATAGATACAGCTCGAGCTGATGGCGCAGTCAATGATGAGCTGCCGGTGTTGGCCAGACAGGTCAGGCAGAAATTCCATTTAGGACTCCTCAGTTGGTATCGCAAGCGTGATACTGTGCATGGCTGGCCATTGCTGAGAGATGTATTTGCAACCCTCCATCAGCATTCGGGTACGGAATCGGCACACCATCTATTTTGGGTGGCTGAAGGCCTCATGCATGGATTGATCGAGGGAGCTATTGCTCCGGGCATAGCTGTTAAACAGCTGTTCAGTCGCCTTGATCGAAAGATGAAGACAATTATCGATAGTGGCGAACAGGCTCTGGTGGATCAGCCCCCTGCCGGATTGCTTAAAAATCTACTCTATTACATTGCTCGGGCACAATCAGATGATCCTTTGATCAAGGAGATCAAAGAGGCCTATAACTTGGATTCAGTCATGCCGAGCGAGGCTCAGTTACATGAGGGCAGGCTGGGTTTAACAGGCTCCAATGCTGAATTGGCGGAGTCGATCAAAGATGCAGTTAGCAGCGAGTTAACCCGCATAAAGGATATCCTTGATCTTTTTATGCGCGATGAACAGGCCGACATGGATATGTTGGGACACCTGGAAGCACCGATTAGAAAACTGGCTGATACATTGGGGATGATTGGTCAGGGCGCCTTACGCTCAAGGCTCAATCGCCAGGCCGAAAAGGTTAATAACTTCGTCGAACAGGGCGTAATGCCAGAAGAGTTCGAGTTGATGGAGATGGCGGGAGATATTCTCTATGTCGAATCGTCACTCAGTACACTTCACACCTTCCAGCCCGGATCAGATGAGGGTATGGATCAGGACGGTTTTGGACTAAACCTTCCAGAGGGCGAATATCAGAATCTGATCAAACAGACTGTTCGGGAGGCAAAGGTAGAGATTGCCAGGGCCAAAGAGGCCATTATCAGTTTTACTGAGGCGACAGATGATGCTTCTGTTTTGAGCAGTGTGCATCAGGGGTTCAAGCGGGTTGAAGGTGCTTTGAGTATGCTCAATCTGCGTGATGCAGCAGGATTGATGTCTCAGACAGGCGCGTTTATCCAATCCTACCTTATTGACTCAGGACAGCAACCTCAACGTCAGCAACTGAACTCCCTTGCAGATGTGGTCAGCAGTATCGAGTATTACCTGGAAACCCTTGTGGATGGTGCCGGAGACCGCCGTGAAATTCTGGCCATTGCCCAGGCGTCCATGAATGATCTATTGAGCCAGGGTGGGGTTGAGGTCACTCAGTATACTGAGCCGTCAGAGCAAATCGAACTCGAGGAATCAGCTGATCATATCGAAGGCTTTGAACTGGAAGAGGAAGATATCTCGGATCTGGAAATGGGTGCCAGTAGTCTGCAGATTGAACAGCCACAACCTGAAGTCGATATCATTTCAGAAAATGTTGCACAGCTGCATCCCGCCGATCAAAAAACAATTCAAGAACATGAACCTGAAATTGCCTCCGCTGACAAACCCATGTTGGAGGATATCGACCCCGAGATCCTTGAAATATTCATCGAAGAGGCCCGTGAAGAGCTGGAGACCATCCAGCAATACCTGCCTAAATGGCAGCACAACCAGGGCGACAATGATGCACTAATAACCTTTCGTCGTTCATTCCACACCCTGAAGGGGAGTGGCAGACTGGTCGGTGCCAAGGTGATTGGCGAGTTGGCCTGGTCGGTTGAGAATATGCTTAACCGAATGATTGACGAAACCATTAAGGTCAGCCCCGAGATGATGAGTGTGCTGAACAGAGTGGTTGAATCATTGCCTGAGTTAATCGATTGTCAGGAGCGTGGTGTATACCCGGATATCGATATCGAGTTTATCCAACGACAAGCCTATGCATTGGCAGACGGTAAGCCGATGCCGGTAGCCGAGATTGAATCTGAGCAGGTTATTGAACAACCAGCTGTTAATGAATCACAACTTGAGGTTGATACGGATCATTCGGAGTTCTCTGCTACTGAATCGGATGGTGTGTCGATGTCAGTTACTGACATTGATGCGGAGCCAAGTGTCGAAGAGCTGACTGAGCAGCTGTCACAACTGGAGGTAGATACAGATTATTCTGAATTTTCCAGTACAGATTCCGACCTATCCATCGATTCGGAAATGCCAGAGAGTAAGGTATCGAGTGATGAGGCGGTACTCGATGAAGAGAACGAAGAGGCGTTACTGGAAGACTTCACCGATTCAGATTTAGAGATAGAGGCTGATTCAGAGCTTCTGGAGGTTTTTGCTGAAGAGTCAGAAGAGCATCTGCAGGAGATTGAACAGTTTCTCAATCTGGCCGAGGCCGCAGATCAGGCAATGCTGGTTCCTGAAGAGGTCGTACGTGCTTGCCATACTTTGCATGGTAGTGCACATATGGCCGGTATTACGCCGATTGCCATGCTTAGCGAGGCCATGGAAGATTATGCCAGACAGCTGCATGAGCAACATCAGAGCGTTGATGAGTCAGTATTGGATCTGTTGGGTGGTAGCGTAGGCTATATTCGAAAGCTACTTGGTTGGCTACCTGAAGAGGCACTCCCTGAACCCCCTATAGATACCTATCTCTTAGGCTTGAGGAGTGCGCTTGGTCAGCTTCAAAATGAGGATCTGGGAGTGCCTCATGAGGATTTACAGCTGACTGACAGCACTGAACAGTTTACCGAAGAGTCTGAATCTGAAATCGACGAGCCTGTTGACGAGATAGAAGAGCTATTCGTTACAGCGGAGTCAGCAATTGAAACTGATGCAGGTATCACGGAAGAACTTCTACAGCTGGGAGAATTAACCCAGCTTGCGAAAGAAAAAGAGGGTGCCGAACAGATAGAGTCACTCGAACAGCCTGAACTACCGGAATTACTAAGCTCGCTCAGTTATCCTCATGATGAAGAGCTGTTTGAGGTTGAGGGCGACGAGGAGTTGGTTGAAATCTTCGTTGAAGAGGGACGGGAGTTGCTGGATACCCTCGAGCAGGACCACCACAAATGGATACAATCGCCTCATGACAATGCTGTCATTGATGAGATCAAGCGTACGCTACATACCCTCAAGGGGAGTTCAAGGTTAGCGGGTATCAACCCGATTGGTGATTTGAGTCATGGCCTGGAGAATCTTTTCGATCGCCTATCGCGTGAAGATATTAAGCCGGAACCATCAATCCATAACCTGACACATCATGCGATGGGTCTTCTGTCAACTCAAGTCGAGGATGCAGCCACCAGCGGAAGTGTTCATCAGTCCACCCAATTATTGAATGCATTGGAAAACCCGCTCGATCAGATGGATGGGGATGCCTCTCCTGTTGAGTCTGAAGAGAGAGTGGGAGAAGTGCTTGATCAGGATTTTCAGCAGGCTGATGATGATTTTGCCGAACCCGAAGTGGTTGGTTCTGTCGATTCAGATTCCAGCTACGAAGAGCCGATGAGCTTTCTGCATGATGGAGACCTCTTCGAAGTCAGTGAAGATCGTGAACTGGTTGAAATCTTTGTTGAGGAGTCACGGGAACTGCTGGAATCTTTGGATGAGAACTATAGCCGGTGGTCTGAAGACCCTGCAGATCATCACGCCCTGGAAGGGATGCTACGTGGGTTGCATACTATCAAGGGCAGTTCACGTCTTGCCGGTATCGAGCCGGTGGGTGATCTAAGTCATATGATGGAATCGTTGCTGAACAGTGTGATCAGGGGACAGGTTGAAGTCACCGGATCGACACGTAATATCTGTCGACAGACCCTCGATCTTCTTGCGACACAAACAGAGGATGCAGCCACCACCGGTTTGGTGCATCGTGCTGATGCGCTGATTGACGAGATTAAGTCGATTATCGAGCAGACTTCCTCTCAAGATCAGGTTGTTGAAGATGTGATAGATCCAGAGCTGGAGGAGGCGCTTGAGTCTTCTGAAATGGCATTGGATGAGGTGTCCGAAGCGATACATGAAGAGCCTGATGGTGATCAGGAACCTGTGATTCCACTCGACAGTTTTAATCTTGATGATGTTGACGTGGAGGGCATAACAGGTGCTGATGAATCATTCATGCTGCTTCATGATGAAGTCTTGCTGGATGTGGGTGAGGATGAAGAACTGGTACAGATCTTCATCGAAGAGGCCAAGGAGTTTATCGAACAAATTGAAAATAGTTTCCTGCAGTGGCTTGAGGATGTTGATGATCATGGTTCCATTGAGGGCATTCAACGCAATTTACATACCCTGAAGGGCAGTGCACGTCTTGCCGGTATTATGCCGGTGGGTGATCTCAGTCATGCTATCGAATCAGTGATGACCTCGGTAGCAGAAAAAGAGATTGATCCAATCGATACAGTCACCGATATGATGAGGCAGGCTATTGACCATTTGGCCCTTCAGATAGACACCATTGCCAGATCTGGCAAGGTGCCTGCATCCGATACCCAGGTAGGCCAACTACATAACCTGCTTGGAGGTGAGCCTACCCCACCGCATACCGGACTGGTGGAAGCTATCCAGACAGAGGAAGAGCAGGAAGTCATAGCTGTAGAACCAATCTATGTACCGTCTTCGGCTAAAGTGCTTCCCTTCAATGATGAGATAGCAAAACTTCTCAATCCGGAAAAGAAAGAGGAGAAGGAGAGCTTCAAGCCTAGCAAGGATCAAGTGCGAGTTAATGCAGAGCTGATGGACCGCCTGGTTAATCACGCTGGTGAAGTGAGTATTTATCGCGCGCGACTTGAACAACAGAATAGTGTGCTCGGATTCAACCTGTCAGAGTTGGAACAGACCGTATCCCGTCTCTTCACCCAGCTGAGAAATCTGGAAATCGAAACTGAGGCGCAGATAATCTATCGTTGGGAAAGAGAACACGAACAGGATGATCGAGAGAAGGCTGAATTTGATCCCCTTGAACTGGATCGGTTTTCCACCATGCAACAACTGTCACGAGCCTTGGTGGAGACAGTCAATGACTTGGGTAATATTAACGAGGCACTAAGGGATCTACAACGTGAGACCGATACGTTGTTGTTACAGCAGTCTCGTATCTCCACCGACCTTCAGGATGGTCTGCTGCGAACCCGAATGGTGCCCTTCGCGCAGTTGGTGCCAAGGATGCAAAGACTGGTTAGACAGACTGCTGGCCAGTTAAAAAAGAAAGCTAATCTTGAGTGTTTTGGTGTTGAAGGAGAACTCGATCGCAGTATCCTCAATCGGATGGTGCCTGTACTTGAGCATCTACTGCGAAACTCAGTCTCCCACGGTATTGAATATCCACAAGATCGTGTATCTGAGGGTAAGCAGGAAACAGGGCGGATCTCACTCTATCTCGATCGGGAAGCGACAGATGTTCTTATTACTCTCTCCGACGATGGTAAGGGACTCGATACAGAAGCGATCCGTAAACGTGCTTTAGACCAGGGAATGATCAATGCTAATGCCGAGATCAGTGATGATGATCTGATTCAGTGTGTACTACTGCCTGGCTTCAGTACTGCCAAGGAAGTTACCCAAATCTCTGGTCGTGGCGTCGGTCTGGATGTTGTAACCAGCGAAGTCAAGCAACTGGGTGGGTCCCTGGAAATCGATTCCCAGCCAGGACGTGGTACCAGCTTTATTATCCGCCTACCGCTTACACTGGCGATTTCCGATGCGTTGTTAGTGCGTGTCGGTGAAGAGATATACGCTATTCCTCATGGCACAGTTGCTGCTGTTGTTAGAGTCCGACGTCAGGAACTCCTGGCCTGTTATAACGAGCAACAGGATGGCTTTGAATATGGTGGCAAGCGATACAAGGTTAGTTATTTAGGCCGTATGATGGGCACAGGGCAACATGAGATTCATGAAGCCACACGCTGGTTGCCCCTGCTATTATTACAGACTGGTGAGCATCAAGCGGCACTACAGGTCGATGAACTGCTTGGCAGCAGGCAAGTTGTTGTCAAATCCCTCGGCAAACAGGTGGGGAGTGTACGCTGGATAACAGGTGGTACCATCTTGGCGGATGGACGTGTCGCTTTGATACTCGATCTTGCGGCACTGGTACGTATGGATGCAACTCATGCAACTGCCCCACTCAGTGTGATCGGAGATGGGTCGCAAAAACGTATCGAGGAGCGTTTACGGGTGATGGTGGTAGACGATTCCATTACTGTACGTAAAGTCACAAGTCGCCTCTTGGAACGCCACGATATGGATGTGGTAACAGCGAAGGATGGGGTTGAAGCCGTTACATTGTTGCAAGAGCAAGTACCCGATATCATGTTGCTGGATATTGAAATGCCACGCATGGATGGCTTTGAGTTAGCCCGGCATATCAACAACTCTGTTGACTATTATGGACTACCGATCATCATGATCTCCTCACGGGTTGGAGACAAACACCGTAAACGTGCAATGGATCTAGGAGTCAAGCGTTGTCTCGGTAAGCCCTATCAGGAGATTGAGCTTTTGGACAACATCAATGAAGTCCTGGCGGAAAATCGACTATGAACCAAGCTGTTGTCAAAGAGGTCAGAAGTGTCCTCATACCTTTACATCAGCATCAACTACTGCTGCCCAATGCAGTGATAGCAGAGGTAATGGGCTACCAACAACCGGAACTCGTTGGCGATGATGCACCTGCCTGGTTTCTTGGTAATCTTGCATGGCGAGGTGTGATGGTTCCCGTGGTCTCCTTCGAGGGTATGATTGGCGATCAAGTGGTGACACCTGGGTACCGGGGAAGGATTATGGTGATGAATGCCCTCGGTGGACATGAACGTCTCTCCCATATTGGGCTTGTGGTACAGGCAATTCCAAGTCTGGTGAGAGTGAGTGCTGACAATGTTGCGCCAGTTGATCCTGAAGATGGTCAACCTGCGTTAATCAAACAAAGTATCGTGCTGGACATGAGTCCTGTCATTATTCCGGACCTGGATGAGATCGAACTCCAGGTTTTGCGCATTGTTAGCCAGCAGTAGCTTCACAATCTTCTCTTCCCTTGTCTCTGCAAAACCACTACCAAGAGCAACTACAAAAAAGCGGATTTAAACCTGATTCTCATCAGGAAACCGTTCTATTAGCTTTTGATCACCTAGCCGATGAGCTAAAACAGAATAAAAAATCCAATGGTTGGCTTTGGAAAAAAAAGGCTGTGCCTGTTCAAGGTATCTATCTGTGTGGAGGTGTCGGAAGGGGGAAGACATGGTTGATGGATCTTTTCTATCAAAGGAGCAGGGAAGTCGGCATCGAGCGCCATCATTTTCACAGCTTTATGCGTCAGATTCATAAACAACTTAAACAGCGTGATGGTGAGAGTAAACCGATAGATCTTATTGCTGTAGAGATGTCGGAACGTATGCGTGTATTGTGCCTCGATGAATTCAATGTCATCGATATTGGTGATGCGATGCTCATGCGTGGGTTGCTGGAAGCACTGGAAAAATCGGGGATTACTCTGGTGACCACCTCCAATCAGCATCCAGATAACCTCTATCGGGGTGGCATTCAACGAGATAGTTTTCTGCCAGCCATTGATATATTAAAACGCACCAATCGCGTTGTTGAATTGTTGGGTGAAAAGGATTATCGGTTACAACTTTTTGAGGCCTCTGCCGTCTACCACACCCCATTGAGTGACACCACCACAAAGAACATCAGCCGTGAATTCGATCGTCTGGTGAATGGACCGGTGGAGAATGAGGGACGATATGTCGTGCCTGGTCGTCCACTCAGATATATCAAGCGCGCCAGCGGTGTCATCTGGTGCGACTTCAGTACACTGTGCGGTCCGCCACGCTGGCAGAACGACTATCTGGAGCTGGCTCGCTGCCACCACACTGTCTTTATCTCCGACATCCCTTGTCTGGACGGTACCTGGGACGATCGAACCCGGCGTTTCATCAATCTGATCGATGTCTTTTATGACCAAAAAGTAAAGGTAGTCATCAGTGCAGAGGATCAACCCGACAAGCTCTATTCCGGCACACGTCTGGCATTTGAATTTAAGCGCACGGCCAGCCGCTTGAAAGAGATGCAGTCAGTCGCTTATCTGGAGACGCCGCATATCGGTTGAATTCAAACTACTTGGTCGCCGGGTTAATAGTGTTAGCAGAGACCCTAGTGTGATGACCTGGATTCGCACAAGGTCGTGCCGCTGAAGCTCATGGCTTGTGCAGGAAAATTTGCCAGGCATTGCCATTCAAAGCTGGTTCCATCCATGACCGGCTTTGGAGCAATGACAATCTTTTTTCCAGTTCCGAACTCTTTACCGAGCCAAGCGACAATTACACCCTGGTCACCCATCAGTACCTGTTCTATTTGTGAACTATTCAGGTTTTCCTGATTAAAACCCATAGCTTTAGGTGACTAGGGCCAGTTGCCATTCATCATGTAAAACTCTATTACAGCAAACTTGAGTGGTGTTAATAACCCAAGGACCTGGGTCAGTCCCGATTGGAATTTCAATCTATTCGCTAATGCCGGCTCACTTCCCTCAGGGGTATATTCAGATTTTCCCATTAAAGATGCACCCATTTGGGATCGGTGTTCCGGTTCGGTATAGACCCGGATGGTGTCTTGTGCAGTGGTAGAAGTACAGGCCACCTGCTGATACTGGATTTCACCGTTTTCATCGGTGCACTTGTAGAATTTGCCTGCCATTACCTGACTGGATGAGAGAAAAGAGAACAACGATAGTATCGCTACCTGCACCAAACGGATATTGTATTGCATGCCTCTCTCCACCTGTAAAAATCCATACCTATTTTAACAGGAGTGGTGAATTATTATTCCACTTTGCTCTTATAGACAAGCCTGTTCTTGTTCATTTGTGGACTGATCATTCCTGCGAGTGACGGATACTCAATCACAGAAATCACCCCAGAGTGTCTGTATGGCTGCAATCGTAGCCAGAGGAGCGGTTTCAGTTCGCATGATGCGTGGACCCAGTCGTATAGCAATAAACCCGTGTAGATCGGCTAGATCACGTTCATCAGTACTCAGTCCACCCTCTGGGCCGATAAGGATAGAGACCGATGAATCCGGGTTGTCGATTTGATAAAGACGCTCATGACTGCGGTGATCAAGTAGCAAAGCTAGATTTGAATCCTGCCGGGCAATGGCTTCCTTCAATTCAAGGGGATGATCGATTGTCGGAATCCGGCAACGACCAGACTGTTCACAGGCATTGATCACGAGCCTGTTCCAGTGTGCTACTCGGCTGGCGCTTTTCTTTTCATTCAGTTTGACAACGCAGCGTTTGGTTAATACAGGTGTGATGCGGCAGACACCCAACTCGGTGGCTTTTTGCAGTGCGAAGTCCATTCGCTCTCCGCGTGAGATGCCAATCAGTAAATGTATTGTCAATTTACTTTCAGGCTCATGCCTTAGTTGTGTGCCTACGATGGCGCTGACATGCAGCTTGCTGACAAGGGTGAGAGTGGCTGTATATTCATCGCCGTTGTCATTAAAGAGGTTGATTTCGCCACCGGCGCGAAGCCTTAGTACTTGGCGTAGATGGTGGGAGGGCTCATCCTCGAGGGTAATCTCTGTACCTTTGTGCAGGGGTTGTCGAGTATAGAAACGTGGGACTCTCATGCTGTGCTGGATCCGACTGCTATTTATGCATCGCCCGAGGAGATATGCTAAGAGTGCAAGGATAATATTTCAATATCTCTAATTTTTTGCATGCTTTGTATTTCATGGCGATCTTGGTGTTATTTTTGTCGGTGTTTGGTGACATACACTAGCTAGCCAGGCCCCGCATCTCTTCTGCATAATCGGTCTTTGCCATAGCTCTGACTGCAAGACGTTTGTCTATCAGATTTTTTACCATAATCAGTAGCCCCAGACCGATAAAAGCGCCGGGGGGAAGAATAGCGACGAGCATGCCACGAAAGTTTTCGATTTTCAGTGTAAAACCTCTAGCAGCCTCTCCAAACATCAGGTGTGCCTGATCGAACAGTGTGCCCTGCCCCACCAATTCGCGCATGCCCCCAAGGATGAGTAATACCAGGGTGAAGCCAATGCCGATGCTTATGCCATCCACCAGCGATCGTCTGAGGTTATTCTTTGAAGCAAAGGCCTCAGCGCGTCCAATGATGGTGCAATTGGTGACGATCAATGGGATGAAGATGCCGAGTATCTTGTGCAATTCATGAAAGTAGGCATTCATGCCCAATTCAATGGCAGTGACAAATGATGCGATGACCAGGACAAAAACAGGCAGGCGTACTTCCGGGCGCACAAAGTTTCGTATCAGTGACACTGTTGTATTCGAGGCAACCAGGACTGCGGTTGTGGCGAGTCCCAGGCCGAGACCGTTAATGGCAGTGTTACTCACTGCCAAAAGAGGGCAGAGCCCAAGTAGGGCTACCAGGGCCTGGTTGTTGTGCCAGAGTCCGTCGACAATAAGATTGCGGTATGTGATGTCTGACATGCTGTTACCCCTGTTTATCCGTGGTGGGGGATGCTGTCTGTTTATCGTACAGGGCATCTTTATGATCCCGCACATAGAGCAGGGTGTTCTTGACGGCCTGCACGATGGAGCGGGGTGTGACAGTGGCGCCGGTAAACTGATCGAATACTCCGCCATCCCGTTTGACGCCCCATTTATCCAAAGGGGGATTACCCAGCGACTTGTTGTTGAAACTATAGATCCAATCGGAGCGTGACTCCTCTACCTTATCACCCAAACCCGGTGTTTCCTTATGGCTGATGACTCGTACTCCGCCGAGGCTGCCATCATATCGGACGGCTACCAGCAGTTTGATTGGTCCACTATAGCCATTGGGAACGATAGTGGTCAGCACGGCGGCGACAGGCTGTTGCAGCTTGCGACCACGATAGACGGTTGTCTCTTTACCACCCAGAAATTCAGTAGCATTGATCATGATCGAGTCTGAAATCATGTCATTGTCCACGTTCTCACGAGGGACTAGGGCGTACAGTGAACGAAGTAGTGTTTCACGTTCGTTGGCCACGATACGCTCTTCTGTTGCCAGGTGGGTAAAGGCCACCAGAGAGGTGCCCAATACAGCAAATGATGCAAGGATACCCGCAGCAATCAGTATTGAGAGTCGGCTATTCACTCTTTACCTCACCATGGCCATAGGTGCGTGGACGAGTGTAGTAGTCGATGGTCGGGGCAGCCATGTTCATCAGCAGTACAGCAAAGGCAACCGCATCGGGGTAGCCTCCCCAGGTTCGGATGAGATAGACCAGTACGCCAATTGCTGCGCCGAAAATCAACTGTCCTGTTCGGGTGGTACAGGCCGTCACCGGGTCTGTGGCAATGAAGAATGCACCCAGGATGACACCGCCACTGAAAACATGAAACAGCGGAAAGGGAAAACTCTCGGCATCGAATAACCAGAAAATGGTTGCCATACTGACCAGTCCGGTAAGGAAAGCGAGGGGTATCTGCCAAGTGATGGTTCGCTTGTAGACCATCCAGATTCCCCCCATCAGGAACCAGTTACCAACCCACTCCCAACCCAGGCCGCCAAAATCTCCCCATAGTGGACTCTGACGAATCTCACTGATCATACTGTTGAGGTCGAGATTGGTACGCATCTGGTCCAGCGGGGTGGCCATGGTAATGGCATCCAGGGTCAGCTCACCGGGTAGAACACCGGAAAACTTAAAGGCCAGGATCTGTGGCAGGGTCAGATGATGATCTGCCAACAGGTAGGGTGGCATCCAGCTAGTCATCTCTACCGGATAGGAAATCAACAACAGCACGTAGGCTGCCATGGCTGGATTAAAAGGGTTATAGCCCAACCCGCCATACATCTGCTTGACCATGATGATGGCGAAGGCTATACCCATCACCACCAGCCACCAGGGTAATAAGGGTGGAATAGCAACAGCAAACAGCAGCGCCGTCACTACAGCACTGAGGTCGAAGAGCACCGGCATTACGGGTCGCTTGCGTAGTCTGATCACCATCGCCTCAAAGGCAACTGCCGAGAGAATGGCCAGCACGGCATTGATTAAAACGCCCCAGCCAAAATAGAAGATCATTGCGGTGATGCCAGGCATGAGTGCCAGCACAACCTGAAGCATGACCTTGTCAACTCGGTTTACACGCTTTGTATGGGGTGAACTGAGAGTATGAAATTCCATTAGTCAGGCTGCTCCGATTTTTGCTGTTTCTCCTGAGTTGTGGCCATGCGTCGCTTGTCGACAGCCTCAATCTGGGCCTGTTGGGCAGCAGTCAGGTTCTCAGTATTTTTCGGTGCCAGCTGCTGTTTGGCTTTCTTATCTGCGGCACGTTTCATCGCTGCTTCAATGACTGCCTGCTTGGCATCCTTGTCATCACCCTCCTTGCTGACTTGTGTTTTCTTGGCCGGTGGTTTGTTTTTCAGGGCCTCTTTCTTTTTGCGTAGCTTGGCCTTGCGTTCCGCCTCCAGTCGTTTTAGGCGTGAGACACGGAAATCATGACGTTGTTTAGCCCGCTCAGACTCGCGACGCTCTTGCTCCTGAGCCCAACTTTCAGCCTTGGCGTAACGGTAGTACTGGACCAACGGAATATGCGATGGGCAGACATGGGAACAACAGCCACATTCTATGCAGTCGAACAGGTTGTAATCCTGCACCTTCTCCAGATCCTTGGCTTTGCTGTACCAATACATCTGTTGCGGCAGCAGATTTGCTGGACAGACATCGGCACATCGACCACAGCGAATACAGGCCCTGGCGGGTTCAGGTCGTGGAATCTCTTCTGCTGTCGGGCAGAGCAGGCAGTTGGCGCCCTTTGTAATGGGAACCTGATCGGTGGTCAGGTCAAAGCCCATCATCGGTCCACCCATGATCAGCTGTTGTGGCTGACCCTGGTAACCTCCTGCTTGAGCAATCAAGTCACTGGCCAGTATACCCAGTGGCACTTCAAAATTACCCGCTTTACTGAGTCCTTCACCGGTCAATGTCACTAGACGGGATATCAATGGTTTTCCCTCTAGTACCGCATCTGCAATTGCAGCTGCAGTGGCGACATTGTGACAGATTACACCCACTTGAGCAGGTAACCCCGAGGTAGGCACTTCACGGCCGGTAAGGATTCTGATCAGCTGTTTTTCACCACCACTTGGGTAGATCGTTGGAATCCGCACCACCTCGATATTCTCTTCGTCGCGCAGCGCCTCAAACATAGCCAGGATCGCTTCAGACTTATTGTCCTCAATCGCAATCAGACACTCCTCGCTCTGCAACATGTGTTGCAGGATGCGAGCACCATTCATGATCCGTTCAGCAAAATCCCTCATCAGTCTGTCATCACAGGTGATATAGGGCTCACACTCGGCGCCATTGATTATCAAGGTCTGAATAGGCTTGCCGGGATTGAGTTTGATCGCTGCGGGGAAGGTGGCTCCTCCCATGCCGACAATGCCCGCATCGCGTATGCGCTGTCGTAATGCCTGGGTATCTGCCGAACGAAAGTCACTGATCGGTTTTGGTAAATCAGCCCATCTGTCCTCACCATCCGGCTCGATGACAATACAGAGGTCGGTGAGTCCTGAGGGGTGAGGGATGAAATGTTCACCCATCTCCACCACTGTCCCTGAAGTAGAAGCATGGACGGGTGATGTGACCGGGGCGGGTGAACTGGCGATCATCTGTCCTTTCAGTACCTGTTCACCGAGGCTGACCATCGGTTGCGCAGGAACGCCGATATGCTGTTGCAATGGGAGTATCAAACGATCAGGCAGAGTTGCATGCTGCAACGGGTGTTGCAGTGAAAGCGCTTTTTTTTCCGGCAGATGCAGGCCGCCATGGAAACGCCATAATTCCCGGGTTTTGCCCTTTTTGGATTCGACATACATAGGGATCAGCCCGTTTTTCTCAACAGGGTCGTGGTGGCAATCTCGTCCTGACCGGTGTGGGGAAAGGGCCAGCGCCAGTTACTGGCCTTTTGCGATATCGGTTGCATGATAATGCAGTCGACAGGACAGGGAGGCAAACAGAGTTCACAACCGGTGCATTCATCGACAATAACCACGTGCATCTGCTTGGCGGCACCGATGATCGCATCAACCGGACAAGCCTGCAGGCAGAGGGTACAACCGATGCACTCCTGTTCCTTGATCAGCGCGACAGACTTTGATTTCTCTTCTGCAATTTCCGCATCCAGCGGTACCGGATCACGACCGAGCAGATCAGCAAGTGCGATCATGGTCGTCTCTCCACCGGGTGGACAGTGGTTGATCTCAGCCTCACCCCCGGCGATGGCTTCGGCGTAGGGACGGCATCCGGCAAAACCACACTGACCGCACTGGGTCTGAGGTAATAACATTTCTATCTGATCTGTGATCGGATCCCCTTCGACATGGAAACGGATGTTGGCATAGCCCAACAGCAAGCCAAAAATGGCGGCCAGTCCGGTGATGGTGAAGATAGCGATCAACATGGCTACGGCATCCTCACGAAGATACCAGTCCGGCAAAGCCCATGAAAGCCAGTGACATAAGACCCGCAGTGATCAGGGCGATTGCGTTACCCTGTAAGGGTTCCGGGACATCTGCCACGGTGACCCGTTCGCGGATACCCGCAAAAAGCACAAGCACCAGGGAGAACCCGACAGCCGCACCAAACCCATACAGGGCCGATTCAATGAAACCATGCTGTTCCTGGGTATTGAGTAACGCAACCCCGAGTACAGCGCAGTTGGTAGTAATCAGCGGTAGAAAGATGCCTAAAACCTGATACAGCATAGGGCTGGTTTTGTGCATCACCATCTCTGTGAACTGGACCACTACAGCAATCACCAGGATGAAGGCGATGGTACGCAGAAACTCAAGTCCCAGCGGGACGAGCAGATACTCGTTGACCAGATAGGAGCAGATGGAGGAGAGTGTCAGTACAAAAGTCGTGGCCAGACCCATGCCGGTGGCGGTTTCCAGCTTCCGTGAGACACCCATAAACGGGCATAGGCCGAGAAACTTCACTAGCACGAAGTTATTCACCAGCACGGTGCTGATCAGTATGAGGGCGTACTCTTGCATGGGTGGCTCATTATAAAATAGGTCGCGTAAGGATAATTGGCCGTCTCGACGGTTACAACTTGTCTGTATTGGGTGTTTTGGCGTTACTATGCTGATTAAACACGATTACTGCATTGACAAGCCGCAAATGGCACCGGTCAATCGGGTACCGATCCTCAACAATGGGATCATGAAATAGGTCTTGTTGACCGCCTATTGATGATGTCAGTATTGTGGGGTGTTATTGATAGAAATAGCACCCTGAAGGCTTGGCGGCAGCCTCCTTAATGGGTAAGGTCAACATAACATCATTCCAATTAAGTAAAAAAACAGACGCCATGCACACTTTTTGTGACCTGGCCAAATTAGAAAAAAGGACGAGGAGATACCATGAAACTTGAATCACTGGCACTGCATGCGGGCTACGATTCCGAGCCTACAACCAAGGCAGCAGCAGTACCCATCTATCAAACCACATCCTATACCTTCGACGATACACAACATGGTGCTGATCTTTTTGATCTGAAGGTGGCAGGCAACATCTATACCCGGATCATGAACCCTACCACGGCAGTGTTGGAGCAGCGCCTGACCGAGATGGAGGGGGGGATCGGTGCCTTGGCACTGGCATCTGGAATGGCAGCCATCACCTATGCTATCCAATGCATAGCCAGCAGTGGCGACAACATCGTCAGTACCAGCCAGCTGTATGGTGGCACCTACAATCTGTTCGCACATACCTTTCCACGTCAGGGTATCCAGGTGCGCATGGCCTCGTTTGACGACTATGAAAAACTTGAGAACATGATCGACGGCAAGACCCGTGCCTTGTTCTGTGAGTCAATCGGTAACCCGGCAGGCAATATTGTGGATCTGGAGAAACTATCAGAGATTGCCCATCGTCATGGGGTGCCGTTGATCGTCGATAATACTGTTGCCACACCCTATCTCTGCCGAGCTTTCGATCATGGTGCCGACATTATCGTGCACTCATTGACTAAATATATTGGCGGCCACGGTACCACTGTCGGTGGGGTGATCGTCGATTCCGGTAAATTCGATTGGGTGGCCAATAAGGAACGTTTCCCGATGCTGAATGAGCCGGATCCCTCCTATCATGGAGTGGTCTATACGGAGGCTCTGGGAGCTGCGGCCTATATCGCCCGTTGCCGGGTGGTGCCGTTACGCAATACCGGTGCTGCACTTTCGCCCCATAGTGCATTTTTGATTATGCAGGGGCTGGAAACCTTGGGACTGAGAATGGAGCGCCATTGTGAAAATTCCCTGGCCGTGGCTGAATATCTCAAGCAGCAACCACAGATAAAGTGGGTCAACTATGCCGCTTTGCCTGAGAGTCCGCATTATGAGTGTTGTCAAAGGATTACCAAGGGGCTTGCTTCAGGCATCCTCAGTTTTGGTATCGAGGGCGGATTAGAGGCCGGCGCCCGCTTTATCGATGCCTTGCAGATGATCCTGCGTCTGGTCAATATCGGTGATGCCAAGTCACTGGCCTGTCATCCCGCCACCACCACCCATCGCCAGCTCAGTGAAGCGGAACTGGCGACAGCCGGGGTGAGTGCCGACATGGTGCGTCTCTCCATTGGCATTGAGCATGTGGATGACATCATTGCGGATATCAGTCAGGCACTGGAAGCCGCCAAGGGCTGATGATTGAACCAGAGAAGAGGGGAAAGCCTTATTCCCCATTAGTTGTGCACCACCCGAAAAACTGAGTTGCTCGGGTGGTGCCCAAGCTGTTACTTCACCCGCATCCCAGGTTGGGCACCTTGGTCAGGATTGAGGATAAACAGATCTTTTCCGCCAGGCCCGGCCGCCAGCACCATGCCTTCTGAAACACCAAAACGCATTTTGCGGGGAGCCAGGTTGGCTACCATCACTGTCAGCTTTCCCTGTAAATCTTCAGGCGCATAGGCCGATTTGATGCCGGCAAAGACGTTACGGGTTTCCCTATTCAGGTGTAGTGTCAATTGCACACAGCTTGTTAGCAACAGTCACCTGTTCGATCTTGATGATGCTGAATACACGTTTCTCCTCGTGTTTGGCAATGGTGTCTCCGGCCTGAATGAATTGTCGAAGAGGGGCTGTGTCGAGTTGTTTTTCTTGACACCCAGAATTCCGCTCCTTAGGATTGCTGAGCGCTAATTTTGATTTAAGGAACGATCTTATGGCTCCTTGGCCATAGGGACAGGATGACGGTATGGACACCGGATTAAATACACTCGTCGCCATTGCGCGCTTTCACCAACTCCCCGCCGAGCCCGATCAGCTTGCTCACCAATTCAGTCAACCGGGGGAGCAGTTTTCAGATACTGAACTGTTGCAGGCGGCTAAGGCTCTGACCTTGAAGGCAAAGCGCCTGAAGCCTTCGCTTAGCGATATCGAAAATGGTCTCCTGCCCGGTATTGCAAAATTGCAGGATGGCAGTTACATCATTCTTGCCAGAATCTCCCACCCTGATAATGCTTCGGAGCAGCAGGATGCGACTTCTGGCGTACTGATACAAGACCTTCGTGACAACAGCCCCAAGTCCATGACCCTGGATGAGTTTACAGGCATCTGGTCAGGCGAACTCGTCTTGTTGGCACGGCGGCAAGGATTAGCGGAGAGCCTGCAGCAGAAATTCGACATTTCCTGGTTCATCCCCGCACTGGTCAAATATCGCAAACTCTTTGGCGAAGTGCTGATTGCCTCCTTCTTTCTACAGCTATTTGCTCTGATCACGCCGCTGTTCTTTCAAGTGGTGATGGACAAAGTCCTGGTGCACCGAGGGTTCACTACCCTGGATGTGCTGGCCGTCGGGTTTTTCATCCTGGTAGTTTTCGATGCGCTCATGGGTGGCATCCGCAACTATCTGTTCAGCCATACCACCAATCGGGTGGATGTGGCCCTGGGTTCCCGCCTCTACAATCACCTGATGGCGCTGCCGATGGCCTATTTCGAATCCCGTCAGGTTGGCCAGAACGTCGCCCGGGTAAGAGAGCTCGACACGATCAGGAACTTCATCACCGGTACGGCCCTCACCCTGGTGATCGACCTCCTGTTTGTCTTCGTCTTCATCGTGGTGATGTGGTACTACAGCCCCATCCTGACCTGGATTGTGCTGGCGACCATTCCGCTCTATGTGCTGTTGTCACTTTTCATTACCCCCATCCTGCGTCATCGGTTGAACGACAAATTCAAACATGGCGCAGCCAACACCGCGTTCCTCACCGAATCGATCACCGGCATCGGTACCGTTAAATCGATGGCCGTTGAGCCGCAGATGCAGAAAAAACTGGAAGATCACCTATCCAGTTACGTCCACGCCTCCTTCCGCAGCCAGAATCTCAACAACGTCGCCAACCAGGTGGCGGGACTGGTCAACAAATTGATGACCCTCGGCATTATCTGGTGGGGTGCTCACCTGGTGATCGCCAGCGAACTCACCGTCGGGCAACTGGTGGCCTTCAACATGCTGGCGGGGCGGGTCAGCAGTCCGATCCTCAAGTTGGTGCAGCTCTGGCAGGACTTCCAACAGGCTGGCATCTCCCTGGCACGACTGGGGGACATCCTCAATACTCCACGGGAGCCCGGCTTCAACCCGAATCGTTCCCGGCTGCCGACACTCCAGGGCGCCGTTACCCTCGACCACATACGTTTTCGCTACCGTCCCGATGGAAGCGTGGTCCTCGATGACCTCAGCCTGCACTGTAAACCGGGAGAGGTGATTGGCATCGTCGGTCGGTCCGGCTCGGGCAAAAGCACCATCACCAAACTGATACAGCGGCTCTACATCCCGGAATCGGGACGGGTGCTGATCGACGGAGTGGATCTCTCCATGATCGACACCACCTGGCTGCGCCAACAGATCGGCGTGGTGTTGCAGGAGAACTTCCTGTTCAACCGCACCATCCGGGAAAACATCGCCCTGGCCAATCCCGCCCTGCAGATGGAACAGGTCATCCAGGCGGCTAAGCTCTCCGGCGCCCACGAGTTCATCGTCGACCTGCCTGAAGGTTATGACACGATGGTGGGGGAGCAAGGTTGTAATCTCTCCGGCGGCCAACGACAACGACTCGCCATCGCCCGAGCGTTGATCGGCAATCCCCGGTTATTGATCTTCGATGAAGCCACCAGTGCCCTCGACTACGAATCAGAACGGCTGATCCAGGACAACATGGTGGCGATCTGCCAAAGCCGCACTGTGTTTATCATCGCTCACCGTCTCAGTACCGTCCGGCAATGCGACCGCATCATCGTCATGGAGAAGGGCCGTATTGTCGAGCAAGGCAACCACCAAAGCCTCCTTAAAGTGAATGGTTACTACGCCAAGCTACACAGCTATCAGAATCATACGCCGGCATTGCGCAAAGTGCCCAGCAGAGAGGGTCATCCGAATCGTAGTGCTTGTCAAAATATCGTTATTCCAGAAAGAGGTAAGACAGAGGCCCAAATAAGCCAAAGGACCAGCGTAAAACAGGGTGCTGTGAGTGGGGGTACAGAGATAGAAGAGGTCGATGAAAGTTGGGCCATAGAACTTCTCGAAGAATTAGAAAGGGAAGAGACCGAAAAAAACAAGAGCGCTATTAGGTCCGCAAATGAACGCGAATGAACGCAAGTAAAAAAATGCAATTACTGTCAGCAATGCTGAACGACCAATTTTCAACATTAGCGTTTATTTGCGGACAAATAATCAAAATCAAAACCAGCAATGATTTGGTATAAACCAACGCGGATTCAACTCGCAAGTGCAACCGGTGGGTTGATTCCTAAAAATACCTGATTAGGTGTTTTCATGCCAAGACATTTTCTTGGTCT
>JAIVEQ010000020.1 GCA_023838465.1 Candidatus Thiodiazotropha sp. | reverse complement strand
ACTCAATCGTTTTATGATCGAATTCGAAGACCGATTAAAGGACTTCGTTTAAACAAGGGCAGTTACACAGAATTATTTACAGGCTCTTTATCAACCGTGAAATGTGAGTCATCAATTGAATTATCGCTACCGAGTTGCATTGACGGATGATCCATTCCGCCCGTCTTTCTTAGTAAAAGCTCTAACTTGCGCTTTAGCTGGTCTACCTCTTTGTCCCGGTCTTCAATGGCATCTTCCAGAGAACGACATTGACTTTGAGACATTCGCAACAAGTGATCCTTTTCGGAAACAGATTGTTGCATGGAAACCATCTCCTGGCGGCTGGCCTGTAGTGCCGCGACCTCGTCCACATCTCGATCAGAGGTGGCCTCTAAACGGGATTTAGCAGCACTCAATTCGGTACGCATGTGCTCAAGGTCCTGTGCTGCCTGTCTGCGAACCATATCCAATTCGGTACGAAGTGCATTCACCTGCTCGTCAACACCAAATGACTGTACATCCTGAATTTGCTCTACATAGGTCTCGATTACGCTGCGCAATTCACTCACTTCACGGCGCATTCTGGCTGCTTCAGCCTTGGCCTCATCACGCTCGACCTCAAAATTTTCTGCCTTGAAACGCAGCTCTTCCATCTGCGCCAGGAGATCGTCAGCCAGACTGGAGTCTGAAACCTGCTCACGCATACCACTCATCTCAGAGTGGAGATGACCATTCTCGTTGATCAGATCAGTATATTGGTTGCGCATTTCTGCCAACTGTTTGGCCAGGCTATCACGCTCCTTGGCCATCTGATCCTTCTCTGATGTGAGTGTTTCGAGATCCTCTCCCAGCATCTCAATCGCTGTTTCCTGTACCTGGCGCTCACGCCGCAATACATCCGCTTGACGAGCCTGCTTCTCCGTCTTTTCTCGTTTCTTCTGCTCTTTTTCCAACTCCATCCGCAAAGCATAAAGCTCTGTATCGACATCGTCCGTCAGCTGGCTCTCCATCTCCAACTGGACTTCACGTAAGCCATTTACTTTATTTTTTAGCTCTGTAATCTTCTGCTCGGCTTTTCTCAGTGCCTGGTTACTCGCTTTCAACTCTTTTTTGTCAACCGAGTTCTCTGTCGCTTCAGAAGCAGCTGCCAATGCGATATGCAATTCATCCATCTCATACTGTTGCTGCTCGATGGTCTGGCTCAGCTCCTGCTCACGCTGTTGCTGGCCTTCAGTCTGTTCTTGAGAGGCTGTTTGAGTCTCTTCCAATTCCTGCTGTACACGCTGCTGTGACCCCTGTAACTCTTCCAATTGATGCTGTAGTCGTCCTACAGTCTTGTCCAGCTCCTGTTCATGTTGCTGCTGCTTATCCAGATCGGCCTGCAGATCAGTCAACTGCCTTTCCAAATCTGATTTGGCTGACTCTAACACCTGCCGTGTAGCATCCAACTCTGACTGGGCTTGGGTGGCTGTACGGGAGGACTCCTTTTCCCGTTCCAGTTCTTGCTGTAGCTTCTCAACAGCGGCCACCTGCTCCGCCAAAGCGGCTTCCTGGCTTTGCTGGTGTTGCTGTAGCTCCGTCTGGGTTTCACTGAGTTTCTGTTCCAGCTCTTCTTTTACAGAGGCCAGCTGCTGATGGCTGGCTTCCAGGTCAGACTTGGATTGACCCAATGTCTCTAGCGAGCCACTGGTCTCCTCCAGCTGTTGACCCAGTTGATCACTAAGTTGCTGCTTATCGTTGAGCTCCGTTTCTATACCCTGCAGACGATCTTGCCATTCAGCCTGTTGGTCTGTCAGCTGTTGTTGCAATTCCGCCTTCTGTTGCTCAAGGTCTTGTAACAACCCTTCACGTCCATTCAGCTGCTCTTCCAAAGAGTGCTGCAACTGCTCAGCTTCAGTTTGTTCACTGCTGGTAAGCTCTACAGCCTGCTCGGCGGTTTCCAACGCTTGCTTCAGATATTTTGCAGTCTGATGCTCCTGCTCCAGAAGCGCTTCCAACTCGACCCGTTTTTCGCTCTGTTGTCGGGTTTCAGCCTCAGATTCCTGCAACTGATCTTTGAGTGACGCCAACGTCTCTGCTGTACGAAACTGCTCATCACTGCTGTTGCTCTGGGACTCTTCCAAGGCGAGGACCAGTTGACCCTCTCTCTCCTTGGCTTGGGTCTGAGTCTGCTCAAGCTCTTCCAGTTGCTTCTGCAAACCAGCCAGTTCTTCTGAGGATTGCTCTTTCTGAGCCTGTAACGCCTCTTGCAGCTCACTCAGCCTGGATTCTGCTTTGCTCAGCTCACTCTCACGAAGAGAGAGCATCTCTTCATTCTGCTGCTTCTCCTGCCTAAGGTGATCAAGGCCTTCTCTGGCCTGTTCCAGGTCGGCACGCAACGATTCCATAGCATTCGAGTACTGAGCATCGGCATCATTGCCTGCTTGTCGAACTGCATCCAACTCCTTATCCAGTCCGGTGCGGCGCTCCTCCAATGCCTGCAACTCCTGTTGCAAGAATGTGGCCTGGGCATGCTCCTGATTGAAACGTTCTTCTAATTCGTCTCGTTCGGTCTGTAGGCTCGTCTGCGTCGACGCTGCACTCTCTAACTGCTGTTGTAGCGCCTGTTGTGTTTGCTGGAGGGTAGCAATCTCGTCTTTTGCCTGCTGAGCGGTATGTTCAGACTGCTGTGTAATCTCCTGAAGTTGTGTCTGGAGGTCAGTCACCGCCTGCTGGTTAAGTGATTGCTGTTGATCTAATTCGGCCTCAGCCTGGGACAATGACTGCTGTATTGATTCGATCTTTTGTTGATAGCCGGCCTCATCGGCAGCCTGCTGTTCCTGCTGCTGATGCAGCGTCTGGGTCAGTTCATCACGCTCCTCGGTGATGTCCTTCAGATCACTCGTGAACTGTTGGCTTTGACTCTCCTTATTTTGGTAGTTCTGTAATAACTCATCACGCTCTTGAGTGAGTTCCTGTAAATCATTAGACAGCTCCTGATACGCTCTCTCCGCCTTCTGACCCGCTTCTAACAGTTCATCCCGTTCTTGAGTGATCAGGTCCAGATCCTCTGTGGCCTGCACACGGGAAGCCTCAGCATCTTGCTGCAGTTGAGTCATTTCATTGCGCAGCGCTTCCAGCTCAGAGCCTAGTTGACCACTTTTTTCCTGATCTCCCAGCAGGGATTCATTGGTGCTCTCAAGCTGAATCTGTAACCCAGTTATCTCTTCTTTAAGGCGCCCCTCACTCTCTTCATGGCGAGCCTGTAATTGATCGATCTGGTCCCGTAACTCACTACTTCGCTGTTTGGCACCACTGAATTCATCCCGGGAAACCTCCAGGCTCTGATTTAATGCAGTAATCTGATCCAGTAGTCTCTTCTTTTCAACCTCAAGGTCACTCCCAACTGATAGCTTGGACTCCGCTTTTTCCAGCGAAGAGTGCAGCTCATCAACCTCAAGTTGTAAGGCCAGCGCAGTTTGCGCCCCCTCCTCACCTGTCTGCATCCGACTTTTTGCCACCGCCAGGGCCTGGCGCAGCAACTTGATTTCAGTATGCCTTTGCTCGAGCTCCTGCTCGAATTGAAGATGGCTCTCAGCAAGCTCTTTTTTTAACCGATTAAGTGTCGCTCGCTGCTCATCTGACGCATCTGCTGACGATGTGGCGTCATCATCAGATTCTCGGTTGAAATCAATAACATTGTCTGCCTGATGACCATCCTCCTGCTGACGAAGTCCAACCAGCTCAGCAATCTGAGCCCAACTGATATCGACAACAAAAACCTCCGCACCTCGTTCTGTTAACAAGTAGGCTGCAGTGGCTGATTGGCCTACCTCCTCACCATAAACCACATAAGCTCGATCGAGGGTAAGACTTGAAGCTTGAAAACGCAGTGAAAAGAAAGGCAGGTTGATCGCCCCTGATAGATGTCCCTCTTCATACTCTTCCGGTGCTCTGACATCCAGCCAAAGCGCCCCTTTTTCAATCATATCAGTGGCATCATCGAAACAGAGTGAGCGGGAAAGAGGTTGCTTGACGAGTTCGATAAAATCCTTTTTACTCAGCCGCACCAACACGCCATCAGTCTCCATGACAACCGAACTGCCTCGTTGTTTATCTGAGATCAATGCCTCTTCGCCAAATCCCTTTCCGGCACGCAGCTTAGCCAGTTCAACCGGCGCATGACCTGCCTCTGGAGTACGTGAGACTCGGCATTCACCCTTGCTGATCAGATAAAAATAGTCCCCATCTTCCCCCTGATTGATAATGATATCCCCCGCACTGACTGCAATCTCCTCCATTCGCATCATGACGCGCTGTAGATTTGCAGGTGGGATTTGCTGGAAAACCGGGGATTGCAGCAATAGGCTCATCCAATCATCACTGCTCGGTTGTTCAAGATCGTTCACTTCATAACTGGCGCTATGGCTGCGCGCTAGCATATCGCTGAGCATGCGACTATCAATGCGTACATAGGAGACCCCAGTTCTCGCCTGGGCCGAGTGTTTGCGCGGTAGCTGATGAGCGAGGGCAAAGCGAGCCGTTGGGGTGCCACTGCTGATCAGATCCATCTCTTTCTGCCCGGAGAGCAGGGCAACAGTCCCAGAGAGAAGATAGATATTCTGGTGGTCAGTATCCCCTTCACGAAAGAGGTAGTCGCCCTTTTTGGCCTTTTCGACCACAATCTGGCTAAGTAGATGCCCGAGCTGCTCCTCTGAAAGGGTATTCAGCGGAACCAGATTCTTGAGAAGGACATCATCGTTTTTACTGTTTGGCACGGCCATTCTTTCAACGCTCAGGAATTTAGATCCTTTTTTGTCAGGGTCACATCGCTCCTTATGTAACGGCACATACTATAAAAGCTGAACGGGTATTTTACCCATTATCGTGATTGATTCTTGACCAAGTTTGCACTTTCTCGGAGCGTAGAAACCATAACCACATTGAGGTTTTAATGCAACGTCCGCTATCAAATACTAGGCTGAATGTCGTCTAGCCTAAGTTCGGGTTAGTATATGTAACATCCTATTGGTGAAATGTGAAACCCATTAAAGGCATCGTCGCCGCCGGCCATCATGAAACCAGCAATGCGGCCTGTGAAATACTTCAGGCCGGAGGTAATGCTTTCGATGCTGCGGTGGCTGCTATGCTCGTTGCATGTGTGGCAGAGCCGGTGCTTGCTTCACTGGGAGGCGGTGGATTTCTAACCGCCCAACCAACGAATTCACATCCCCTGGTATACGATTTTTTTGCCCAGACACCCCGACAGAAAATGGCCGAGGCCGAACTAGGATTCTATCCAATCGAGGCAGATTTTGGCACTGCCAGTCAGACTTTCCATATCGGAATGGGATCGATAGCCACCCCCGGATTCATACGGGGACTCTATGCCATACACAGGAATCACTGCCGACTACCCCTCTCGACACTGTTCCAACCGGCCATTCAACTGGCTCACGACGGGGTTGATATCAACCCATTCCAGCATTTGATAACAACGATAGTGGCCCCAATTTTGCGGGCATCCCCAGAGGCATTGGCTATCAACGCCTCCCCACAAGATCCTAAACAACTGATCATGATGGGCGAATGCCAGAAACAACCTGTACTGTCCAACTTTCTGGACACCCTGCTGCATGAGGGAGATAGGCTTTTCTATGAGGGGGAAGCAGGAGCTCAACTGATCAAGGACTGCCGTGAGAAGGGTGGTCATCTACGTATGGAGGACCTGATCGACTATCAGGTAGCCGTACGTACCCCTCTCCGTCATACCTACCACAATGCACAATTAGTAACCAATCCTCTACCGTCATTAGGCGGTACATTGATCGCCTTTTCTCTTGGATTGATGGCATCTCAGACTACTGAACCAACCAACGCCGGCAAAGAGAAACATCTACGGCTGCTTGCGCGCACCATGCGTCTCACACAGCATGTACGAGGTGAAAATCATCTATCCATGGACCGTGTGCTCAATGCAGATATTGGTGAGCTTTACCGTGAACGCTTACGTAAAGGCGGTCTCTCTACCCGTGGAACCACTCAGATCAGCATTGCTGATACCAAAGGTAACCTTGCCAGCATGACACTGTCCAATGGAGAGGGTTGTGGCTATATCATCCCTGGCACTGGCATCATGATGAATAACATGTTGGGTGAAGAGGATCTAAACCCATCAGGATTCCATCAATGGCCAAATAAACACCGACTTGCATCAATGATGGCACCCACCCTTATACTCACCAATGATGGCCGCTCAATCGTTACTGGGTCAGGAGGCTCTAACCGAATCCGTAGTGCCATCTTGCAAGTGATCGTGAATCTGCTCGATTACGATATGCCGCTGCAGCAAGCGGTATCACACCCTCGCATCCACTTTGAAAATGATCTATTGAGTTTGGAACCCGGTATCGATGAATCGATTTCTCGGACTTTGCAAGACGAATTTCCCCGTCAGCAACACTGGCACAACAAGAATTTGTTTTTTGGTGGCGCTCATTGCGTCATGCTGGACAGCAGAGGAAAACTGACCGGTATCGGTGATGAGCGGCGTGGTGGGGTCTGTCAAACCGCATGACCTCTATTTCAGGCCAAGCAGTTCCTGTTTAAGGGTTTGACTGATCGGCGACTCACCAAGCCAAACCATCAGTAAAGCCTGATAAAAGTCACCACCCGGTACGACACCTTTATCTTCTCCCTTAATAGTGACATGTGTTCCATCACCAGGAATGTAGTCAAGCTCGATTGCGTCCCCTTTTACCAGAGACTCAAACATCCCATTGAACTGATCGAGCCTTTGACGCACAGCTTGTAACTGCTCAGTGGAAAGATTCGCACTGAATCCATCATCCCAGCCTTTGGTGAACTTCTTTTTATCTATCTTTGAGTAGAGTATCTGCATCTGTACACGAGCTGGTTTTTCGACATCAATAACAGCCTCAACTTGTCTGCTCGGCTGTTGAAGATAGAGTGAGGCGAGATAGACACTAAAAAAGAACTTCTTTCTGACACCCGCTCCATTCAAGATCAATTCGGCCTTATCAGTATCTCGTACGATCTGATCAGGTAATGTTACACCTGCAACCTCCCTGGCTTCGCTAACCGTTATACAAAATATGAATAAGCAGGCGACAAATAATTTCTTCATACCATTTCCATCCTTATGCTCAACTATTTAAGAAATCGGCCGTTAGCATCGAAATTCTAGATTGTAGACACAAAATACATTGATATGTAACAAGCCTTAGCAACAGAAAATGTTCAACTTGTACTCAACCACATCATAGCTTACTCATGCCCACATCGTGTTCTGCACTTAAGCGATTCAATATCGAATATGACTCGATTGGTGGACAATTGACTTTAATGACACTCCGCACAAGACAGCAAGGCGAACAGTCTGCAAATAAACACAACTCAAAACAAGCCAAAACAGAATTCATCACCAAATCTTTAATAAAACAGGGGAGAAATTAATCGAAATCATAAAAAAACCATGAAAAAGCCTGTATTTCTTGTTTAACTATTTAAAATCTGTGTTATTTTTAACACGCACAATAATCTTGTTCAGAAGGAGCAAAACATATGGCCGTCAAAAAGACCGCAAAAAAGACTGCAAAGAAAGCAGCAAAGAAAGCAGCAAAGAAGAAGGTAGTTGCTAAAAAGACAGTTGCAGCACCTCGTCTAACATCCATCACAACTAAACAGACAAAGACCCAAATCATCAGTGATATTGCTGAAGATACAGGTCTGACAAGAAAAGAGGTTGCATCTGTTTTCGCCTCTATGAACACCCTGATTTCGCGTCATCTACAACGCAGAGGTTCAGGTGAAATCACTATCCCTGACAGCGGCATCAAGGTCCGGCGTATAATCAAACCACGTACCAAAGCACGCATGGGCCGCAATCCAGCCACTGGCGAAGCCATCAAAATTGCAGCAAAGCCGGCCAAAACAGTTGTTAAAGTTACTGCACTCAAAGCCTTAAAAGATAAAATTGGCTGATATTTATCCTGCTGCCACTACAAGTCTGTAGTGGCAGTACCTATTTTCATATCCATGACCTGCACCTCCTCCGTAGTACTTAGCTCCAGTAAATAAGCTTCACTGCGGCAAGGAAATCACCAATTCATCACCCTGCTGCTTCAACGACAGATGCTTGAGGAAGCTCATACCAAGTAACACCTCGTTGTTCGGCATGTTTGGCAAAATTGTCGCCTTTACATTGCGCATGATAATGGGTCCCAATTGGAGCTGATCGATCTCCGTTAACCAACTGCGTACCACCCCATTCGCTGTCTGGCTATGAGCGGACATACCCTTTTCGAGACCCGCCTTTTCCGCCAACGAGGATGATACAGCCACAAAAGTTGCTCCTGTATCCAGCAAGTAAGTCACTGCGACCCCATTGATAAGACCGGGAGCGATATAGTGTCCAGCACGATTTCTTTTCAGCACGACAGCTACATCATCTCCCGCATTCACTGTAACCGATAGCTGCCGATTGGGATTCCGTTGTCGTTCGAGCCACTGTGAAAAAAACAGCGTTAAAAGCACTAACAACAGAAGCCAAGCGCCGATTACCATCCAACGCCCAAACTTCTGCTGCTCATTCATACCAAAGAATCCAGCGGTTGACCTGACTACTGTTTAAGCGAGTTACTGTTAACGACGAAAGTCCCTCTTGGATGTCTGAGTGCGCATTTTGTTAACGAAATGTTGGCGGTAAAAGGCTATAGCGCTATTGCCATTGGCTGAAACATCGAAGACTTTCCAGCCTGCTTTACTGCGATAGAAGCGAAAGTCGATATTTGCCGGGTAACCACCTGACTGTAGAATGCCAACTCGAACCTTAACCTCATTTTCACCTACACGACGTGGCCGAAAGAAGCGCACTTCCTGATTGTTATACTTTGCCAGCCTTTCCGTCAGCGTACCGAGCAACATGACTTTAATCTTCTGTGCCAGCTCCGTACGCTGTTGTTCATTCATACGCCGATTCATGGGACCAGCTGCCCATGTGGCCATATAATCAAAGTCGAAATAGGGTGCAATCTCCTGCTCTAAAAAGGCTGATATCATTTGTGGATTGGGCTCTTCTGACTGACGCAGAAATCTCAACAAATTGGTCATCCCCTCACGTAAAACAGTACCTGGATCCACCTCCTGATGAAGGGGTGTACGCAACTGTGGTTGAGGATAGTTGTAGCCTGGGTTTGCCTGTATTGCTGTTGATGTCATCAAAGTTAATGCGGCGATGGTAATCAATGTTCTATTCATATTTCCTCCAGTAAGGTAATTGGGTCGTCTTTGCGGCCTCAGCGTCAGGTTGCCTACGCCTGACGGTAAAATCAAGCACATCCAATGACTGGTAATCCATCCACGTTCTCAGCCGCCAGACAAGCTTAGATTCTTATTTGTGGTAAGTAATTGAAAACGCAAGAAACAGAAACAGCGTCTATGAGTACAGCACTCGTCATTCCAGCAAATGTCAGGATGACATGGTTTCCAAAAGTACCTATTTTTAGACCCAGATTTGCTGCTATTTACAATCAACTGGTTATTTTCTTATAAATATCTGAAACCTTCAGTGGTAGTTTTTCGATCTCACTGATGACGGTGTAGTTCGCGGCTCCATACATATGCGGTAGATAATCCTGACCTTGCTCATCAATTGTAATGCAAAAGGCATGAATACCTTCCCGCCTCGCCTCAAAAAGAGCCTGGCGTGTATCTTCTATGCCATATTGGCTACGGTAGTCATCGTGATAATCATCTGGCTTGCCATCCGATAGTGTAACCAGTAACTTGGTTCTCGCCTCTACTTCATTCAAGCGGTGACTCAAATGACGGATTGCTGCCCCCATTCGGGTATAATCGCCGGCACGTATACCGCTGATTCTAGCCTTAACCTCTGCATCATAAGATTGCTCAAAGGTCTTGATTGGAAACACCTCACAGCGTTTACGACTCATTCCGGTAAAACCATAAATAGCGTATCGATCCCCTAAGGTCTCCAGTGACTCAGCCAACAGTATTAACGCCTCACGTTCTGCCTCATTAACCCACCCTTGAGTGGAACCGGACATATCTACCATAAACATGACTGCAATATTGCGTTCTTCCCGATGCATACGGGTAAACAAGCGGTCGGTCATCTCCAAACCTGTATGCATATCTGCCCAGGCTTCTACAAAGGCATCGATGTCCACTCCGTCTCCGTAGGCTTGGCGTTTTAATAACCGATCCTCATCGCGCAATGCCTCAAAGGTCTTACGCAGACTGGAGAGCAGTCTCCGATACTTGATCATCACCTGATCGACAAATCCATCATCCTCCTGCTTAACAGGCATTTCCCGCACCACGCACCAGTTCTTACGATAGTGTTTACGTCGATAGTCCCACTCTTTATAGAGGAACGCTCCATCTTCATGGTAAGCGCCACTCCACACCTCTTCCGGTTTCAATACCTTCTCATCGACTTCACTCAGATCGTATTCGCCGGCACCTGCAGGTATCAAATAGTCATCGGGAATATCACCCAGGTCGAGGATGATTGATGTCATGATACCTTTGATATCTTCTGCAATCGGAACCGATTTACCATTGACCTGCAGCTCCATCTGCATCTCTTCGTTCAACTCAAATTCATCCACAGGTTCCATCGTGAACCGTTCCAAGGGTTCATTTTCATCATCCCTTCCTTGATTGAGATCATCAGCAATTGCCTTCAATGCCACTCGCAATTGCGCCTTTTCTCGATCAAGTCGGCGTTGCATGACTGCCATGACCAACTTCGGTCTTAATTGGCCATGAAATACCGTGGTTTTAGGTATTGCTTCACCAAACATTGATTTGCTTAGGTTTAAAGCGTCTTTTGCTGTTGCCTCACGCCTATGCAGAGGTGCAACCTGAACATCCCAACCAGTGGGTGTCTCATCCTGACTCAGCTTTTTTCTCAGTTGCTTCATCTCACGATAGAGACCGGGTAATTCACGTTCGATACAACTATTCAGACGTTCAGTTTCAAAAGCATGAAAATAGCGTAATGCCGTATCCGGTGACGGATGAGTGGCGAGATAACCGACCAGATCCACCCGAAATGTACCAAAGCGAACCTGCGCCCATTGATAGGCCACAGCAGCCTTATAGAGTAAAAAATTATCCCGCTTATGTGGTAGATGGGCCATTACAGAGGGTAGATAAATGACCTCACCATCGGTATAGAGATGGTCATCTTGTTCCAGCGTTAATTTTCTCCCGGAGAGTCCTTGCACAAAGGGTAAAAGCACTCTCACCTGTTCAGCGAATAGTGATGCGGACGCACGTTCACGTCCTTGTCGTACAAATACATCCATCTCCCGAATCACTGTCAACGCGGAGTGCAGTCCAGAGAGATCGTAGACATCCATAGCCTGCACTAACCAGGCCTCAATCATTGCATCATCCATAAGCTGCAACACTTGCCTCGCTTGCAGGGCGAACTGGTAGGCAATTTCAATGTGTGTACTTGCCGTACGTCTTATCCAATCCAGAATAAAGGCTTGCTCATCAGCCGCCATCTGGATCAGTTTTTCACTGATCGTCAGGGTATTACGGAAACTGTATTCAACCTCAAAATAGTCATCGAGCAATACCTGTATCTGCTGTCGGTCAAGTTTCGTCTTCATCTTTTTATGTTACCTGAATCCGTGAGCCCATCGGAGCGCATCACACAAGCTCTTGATCTGTCTAGCTATACAAAAAATCTCACCAGGCCTAAGGGCATGGCAGCGATTTTTTATTACGCTATCCGAATCAATATCTTGCATACTGCACTCTCTTTAAACCCACCGATTCAGGTATTACTAAAACAGAGAAGCGCTCAACTCATTTACCGCAACTAACATATCAGAATCATCCGTCAAAGCCTGAGCAACACATGAACGACACGCCGTTACAGGTTCAACGCCGCTGGCAATCAATTTAGCCGCATGTACCAACAACCTGGTAGAAGCACCTTCATCCAAACCACTCCCTTTAAGATTACGTGTCATATGGGCAAATTTGACTAATCTGGCGGCCATATCACCTTCTATTGATGCTTCATTCTGAATGATTTTTTTTTCCAACCCCGGTTCAGGATAGTCAAATTCCAAGGCAACAAAACGTTGACGCGTACTCTGTTTTAAATCCTTAAGGATGCTCTGATAGCCAGGATTAAATGAGATGGCAAGACAGAATTCAGGGGTTGCCTCGAGCAATTCACCAACCTTTTCCATTGGCAATACTCGCCTATCATCCGCCAACGGATGTATCACAACGGTTGTATCCTTACGTGCCTCCACCACTTCATCGAGATAACAAATTCCACCTGCCCTGACAGCTGCTGCCAAGGGTCCATCCACCCACACTGTCTCTCCATTCTTAACCAGAAAGCGTCCAACCAGATCGGAGGCAGTCAAATCATCATGACAGGAAACCGTTATCAAGGGACGTTTCAATCGCCAAGACATGTGCTCCATAAAACGTGTCTTACCACAGCCGGTAGGGCCTTTAAGCAGCACTGGCAACTGGTTGCGATAAGCGGCTTCGAATATTGCAATCTCGTCACTCACCGACTCGTAGTAGGGTTCTTGCTGGAAATAGTATTCTTCTGGTTTCAATGTTCTGATTTTAAAGTTTTCAATAAAATGGCCGTAAAAGTTAACTGGGCAACGCAATAAGCGCAACCCGCCAATCCCAAATAACACAGGGGATTAGTTCCCAAGAAAACCATAAAGAGTGTTAAGTAGTCTGCAAAATTCGGACTTCATGCCTCATCGAAGCCTATATATCAGCAGGTTAAGGGAACATATGAGAGGTATACTGTTTATACTTTTAGCTGAAACAGAGGTAATACCCACTGCGTTTACAGTAGAATAGCAGTACGATAGTCCTCTGAAAATTGCGTATTGAGGGCCAGCATCGACTGTTGGGCAGGTAAATCCTTTTCCGCAATAGTCAATTTAAAGAGACAGATCAGGGAAAGTTGATGCCAGGACAACTGCGGGTTCTCGTAATCGAAGACTCCGAACGCGAACACAAGCTGCTTTGCCGGACACTCCTACGAGGAGGTCTGGATGTATCTCCCCTGCGCATTGATACACTGGAAGCGATGAAGGAGGCCCTCAAGTCCACCAGCTGGGATCTGATTCTGTCAGATACTGATATACCAAGATTCTCTCCTCACGAAAGCCTTAAACTGCTGCAAGATCGCCAATTGGATATCCCATTCATACTGATATCCGATCATATCGGTGAAGAGAAGGTTGTATCCCTGCTGAAAGCGGGCGCCAACGATTTCGTCAATTTTAACAATCTCCCCCGCCTTGTTCCCGCCATAGAGCGCGAACTCAAAGAGGCAGCTGTACGTCGAGAGGCGGAAAAAACCAAGACTGCCTTGCGTCGCAGTGAAAACCGTTATCGCCAACTGGTTGATGATTCACCAACACCCATTCTTTTGCTACAAGAAAACAAGATTGTTTTTCTCAATGAAGCAGCCAAGCAAACCCTTGCGGTGTCTATCCAGAAACCGTTGATTAATAAACAGGCTTGCATTCTGTTTCATGATGCTTCACCGCAACTTCTAGAGGCACAGATAAAATCACTGCGAAACCACAATAGCCAACCCTATGAGGCAGCCTTTCGTCGCGCCGACGGGATCATTATTCAAGTAGAAGTCTTTGTCAGTCCGGTGGAGCATGAAGGGGCCCCCGCCACTCAACTTGTATTTACAGATGTCACTCAACGCAAGGAGTCCGACGCTAAGCTAAAGCAGGCAGTTCAGATAATTGAACATACCATGGAAGGTGTACTGATCACCGATAGCAATGGCGTCATCGATTCCGTCAATCCAGCGTTTACTGAGATCACAGGCTACTCGGAACAAGAAATTATTACCCAACATCCAAGGATACTGATTTCAGGCAGACATCCACCCGAGTTTTTTGAAGAGCTCTGGGACAATGTTCGCAATACAGGTTCCTGGCGTGGTGAGGTTTGGAATCAACGAAAAAATGGTGAAGTCTACCCGGTGTGGATGACCATCAGCTGCGTACGAGATGAGCAGGGAAGCGTCATGCACTATGTGGCTGTCTTTTCTGACATCACCAGTATCAAGCAGACCCAATCTCAACTCGAACATCTGGCTCACCACGACTCCCTCACAAACCTCCCCAATCGCCTGCTTTTTGAAGATCGACTGGAACACGCTATCGCCCAGGCAAAACGCCAAAAGCGTCAACTGGCTGTTCTGTTTCTCGACCTGGATCGTTTCAAAAATATCAATGACAGCCTTGGCCATGCGATGGGTGATGAACTACTGAAAGAAGTCGCAGCACGCCTACAAAAAATCCTACGCGATGATGACACGGCTGCAAGGCTTGGAGGGGATGAGTTCACCGTATTGGTCGAAAATATCGAAGACCCCAGTCAAGCTGCAGTGGTTGCAGCCAAGATTCAGGAAAAGTTCAAAGCACCGTTCAAGATAGCTGGACGAGAGCTCCATGTAACCACCAGTATAGGGATCAGTATCTACCCGGAAGATGGCAAGGATGTCGCAGACCTGACTAAAAATGCGGATGCGGCCATGTATCAGGCCAAAGAACAGGGCCGTAACAACTATCGCTACTACACTTCAGAGTTGACACGCACAGCTTTTGAACGCCTGCTTCTGGAGACAGAACTTCGTAGTGCACTACATCAGAATCAACTACTGCTCTACTACCAACCACAAATCTCTCTCAACAACGGAGAGATGACTGGCGCTGAAGCTGTACTACGATGGCACCATCCACGTCTTGGGATTATCCCTCCGGCACGCTTTATCCCACTCGCTGAAGAGTCCGGCTTAATTCATGAGATCGGCAATTGGGTCTTACAGGAAGCTTGTGCACAGACCCGCTATCTGAATAAACAGGGACTGTTCCAGGGACGAATGGCTATCAATCTTTCTGTCAGACAGATCATGCAGACTGATTTGATCCTTCGTTTCGAGCAGATCATAGCCGATTCCGGATGCCCTCCTACCATGTTGCAGCTAGAGGTTACCGAGGGCATCTTTATGGGACAGATGCAACATTCAGTACCGGTACTCGATGTTTTTAAAAAACTGGGGGTGTCGATAGCCATTGATGACTTTGGGACAGGTTACTCATCCCTCTCTTACCTGAAACAGCTGCCAATCGACAAACTCAAAATCGACAGATCTTTCATACGTGACATGCCACACGATAGTGATGCTGTAGCCATCACCCAAGCTATTGTCTCTTTGGGCAAGAACCTGGGATTGAGAATAACAGCCGAAGGAATTGAGACCATGGCCCAGCAGTCACTGCTGCAAAAAATGGGCTGCCAGGAGGGCCAGGGCTACCTCTACAGCCCCCCCGTGCCCGCAGAGACCTTCGAAGAGATGCTACTGGAAGGAAGAAGGACTTTTCACCATCACTTTTCCAATTACGGAAGATAGTCGGCCCCAGGGTGATGAGTATAGGAGCACACCTTGTGTATACCCTGACTTCAAAAACCCCCACATAACCCATTCTTTCATTAGCAACAGCTAATAAATCATAATCCTATTCTATCAACTCATTCGAAAATTCGATGGACTATTCCCAGCTGGGATATAGAAGGCATGCGAGAAGACGGGTAAGGTAACGGGTCCAGAATCCTGGGTACATGTGTGAGCGCCCATGATAATGAAATAACCAAGCTGGCAAGTCAATAATTACATGTCGCTGGTTAACCATTTTTTTATAAAGCCATTCCGCAACGGAGGACAATCCATGACGGAAGTAATCGCAACCAATGAGACTATTCTCGTGGTCGGTGGCGGCATCAGCGGCATGACCGCTGCGCTGGAAGCAGCCGAAACGGGAAAGCAGGTCGTCCTGGTTGAAAAGCGCCCCTACGTCGGCGGTCGCGTCACCCAACTGTACAAGTACTTCCCCAAGCTCTGCTTTCCAACCTGCGGGTTGGAGATCAACCAGCGGCGGGCGAAGATGAACCCCAACCTCAACATCATTTCGATGGCTGAGGTGACCGACATCAAGGGTGAGGCCGGTAATTACACCGCCACGGTCAAGATCAGCCCCCGTTACGTGAACGAAAACTGTACGGCTTGCGGCGATTGCGGCAAAGCTGTCGAAGCAGAATTCGACGACGAGTACAACTACGGCATGGGCAAGCGTAAGGGTGCCTACCTACCCCACCGCATGGCCCATCCCCAACGCTATGTCCTCGACTCAGCCATCATTGGTACCGATGATGCGCAAAAAGCGAAAGATGCCTGCAAGGTCAACGCCATCGACCTGGATATGCAGGAAGAGGTGATCGAATTCAAGGCCGGGGCCGTCGTCTGGGCAACCGGTTGGAAGCCCTATGATGCCAACAAGATCCAGCCCTACGGCTACGATCGCATCGCCAATGTCATTACCAGTGTTGAGTTTGAACGGATGGCCGATCCTAACGGCCCGACCGGCGGCAAGCTGACACGTCCTTCTGATGGCAAAGAGGTCAAATCGGTTGCTTTCATCCAATGCGCCGGTTCACGGGACAAAAATCACCTGCTGCACTGCTCGCGCATCTGCTGCATGGCTTCTCTCAAGCAGGCCACTTACCCGGCTGACGATGTGCCGATTACCATCTACTACATCGACATCCGCGCCATTGACCGTTTCGAGGAGTTCTACCAGAAGGTCAAGGCGCAAGAGAACGTCAAGTTCATCAAGTCCAAGGTTGCCTCTATCGTAGAAAACAAGGAGAACGGCAACCCAACCCTGCATGGCGTCGACACCGAAGGTTACAACCGCTACGCCGATGAGCACGATCTGGTGGTCCTGGCCGTCGGTATGGAGCCCAGCGTCGACAAGGCCAGCTTCCCGGTGGAAATTACCATCAATGAAGAGGGATTCATCGAGCCGGCGCCAGAAAACGGCGGTGTCTTCGCTGCCGGGTGCTCATCCGATGCACTGGATGTCAACCGAGCCGTTCAACACGCCACGGGGGCCGCATTACGGGCTATCCAAGTGGTCAATCGCGTAGCAGCGACGGAGGGTTAAGAGAGTGGCTGACGATAAGAAATTTGCTGGATATGTCTGTACCGGCTGTGGTCTGGGCGAACGCCTGGATGCCGGTCAGCTTGAAACCACTGCCACCCGTGACGGCAAGATGCAGAGCTGTAAACAGCATGAGATGCTCTGCTCCACAGAAGGCGTGCAGATGATCAAAGACGACATCGCCAACGACGCTGTCACCCATGTCATGATCGCCGCCTGTTCCCGCCGTGCCAAGGTGGAGGCCTTCAACTTTACCGATGTGGCCTTAACCCGCGCCAATCTGCGTGAGGGTGTCATCTGGGTACGACCCGATACGGATGAGAACAAAGAGACCACCCAGGAGATGGCGGACGACTATATTCGTATGGCCTGTGCTGAGCTGAAGTCAATGGCCAAGCCCAGCGCATCCGGTGAGCAGTCTCTGATCAAAAACATCCTCGTGGTGGGTGGCGGCATCACTGGCATGACCGCAGCCATTGAGACAGCAGCGGCTGGTTACCCTGTCCACCTGGTGGAAAAAAGTGGTGCCCTGGGCGGCGCAGTGGGCAGTTACTATAAAGTGGTCCCCACACGCTCACCTTACGATGCACCGGCTGAGAACCCGATACCTGCCTTGAGTGAAGCCATTGAAGCCGACGGCAACATTACCGTTCATCTCAATAGCACCCTTACCAAAACAGATGGCGCACCAGGCCGTTTCAGTGTCGATATCACCACCGAATCAGGCACTACCGAAACAGTCTCCATTGGCGCCATCGTTCAAGCCTCCGGCTGGAAGCCTTACGATGCCAACCAACTGCCGGAATTTGCTTATGGAAAGAGCCAGGATGTGGTCACCAACCACGAACTGGAAGCGCTGGCTGTAGCGGCCAACGGTGGCCCCATCAAGCGTCCCTCTGACGGTAAGGAAGTGCAATCGGTATGCTTCATCCAGAATGCGGGTCAATGCTCGGATAAGGATGGACATCTGACCTACTTCGCGGGCGTTACCGACCTGGTCTCCATCAAGCAGGCGATGTACTTCAAAGAGCTGAACGGTGAGTGCGATACCACCATTCTGTTCGACAATCTGCGTACCCCGGGTGCAGGTGGCGAAGACTTCTACCGCGCCGGCCAGAATGCGATGGTCACCTTCTCCAAGGGTATTGCTTCTGAAGTAGTCCCCGGCGACAGTCTCACCGTCAAGTTTGAGGACAAGATCCTCAATGAACAGACCGAGATGGCCTGCGACCTCGTCGTGTTGGCGACCGGCATGGAGCCCAACTCCGGCCCCGACCCCTACGCACAGTTGATGGTAGACGAGGCGGAAGATGAGGCGGAGAAGGCGAAAGCACAAGCGATGCTGGAGAATGCACCACCATCGATCCTGAATCTTCAGTATCGCCAGGGAACCGATCTGCCACATTTGAAAAATGGTTTTACCGATTCCCACTTCATCTGCTTTCCTTACGAGACTCGTCGTACCGGCATCTACTCTGCCGGCCCTGTACGTCGCCCCATGGACATACAGCAGGCTCGTGACGATGCGACCGGCGCAGCCCTGAAAGCCATTCAGGCCGCTGAAAATGCCGGCCTTGGCCGGGCGGCACACCCGCGTACCGGCGACCTCTCCTTCCCAAGCTTCCGCAAGGAAGGCTGTACACAATGTAAACGCTGTACGGTTGAGTGCCCCTTCGGTGCCATCAATGAGGATGAGGAAGGTTACCCGATGTACAACGAATCCCGTTGTCGTCGTTGCGGCACCTGTATGGGTGCCTGTCCGGTTCGCGTCATCTCGTTCGAGAACTACTCGGTAGAAACCGTCAACCAGCAGATCAAGAATGTTGATATCCCCGAAGAGTGGGATGAGAAACCACGCATCCTGGTACTGGCTTGTGAGAATGACGCCTATCCGGCGCTTGATCAAGCCGCCCAGGCGGGTGTGGAGATCAATCCTTGGGCCCGGGTGATCCCCGTTCGCTGTTTGGGTTCAGTGAGCCTGTCTTGGGTGACCGATGCACTGAACAACGGTTTTGACGGGATTGTCATGATGGGTTGTCGTCGTGATGACGACTACCAGTGCCACTTTGTACGCGGATCAGCCATGGCGGCAGAACGCATGAGTAAAGTGGGTGACACCCTCGATACGCTGAACCTGGAACCGGAGCGTGTGATCCTACACGAGGTTGCCATCACCGATGTCGAGCGGGCGCCTCAGTTGATCAACGACATGGCTGAGACCGTGGAGAAGATCGGCCTGAGCCCATTCAAGTTCTGATAATTGGCACTACGGGGCCTGATGACACAGGCCCCGCAGCTGATAGACGGCCTGAACAACTTTACTTTTTGTAGGGTGGCACTGGCCAACCGCCCTAAGCACCCTACAAAGGGGAGTAAAAATGAGTGATTTAAACACCGCAATGATTGAGAAATACCGCAGCAGCTTCCTCAAGGAAGTTGAGGCGAATGTAGAGGAGGGCGAATGGGTCAAGATGTGCATGCAGTGCGGCGTGTGCTCCGGCTCCTGCCCACTCGGCAAGCACTGGGAACACCCACCCCAGGAGATATTCATGATGATTCGTGCCGGCAAGCGCGAAGACGTCCTGAGTTCAGACTCGATGTGGATGTGTACCTCCTGTTATAACTGTATCGCACGCTGCCCACGCGGCCTGCCGATCACCCACATCATGCATGGCCTGGCAGTCTACTCCAAGCGCCTCGGCCTAACCCCGCAGAAACAGCCTACCGCTGAATTCTCGCAAATCTTTTGGGATAACCTGATGAAGAAGGGTCGGGTCAACGAGCTGAAACTGGGTCTCTCCATGTATTTCAAAGATGGCTTTGGACAGGGCATAAAAAATGCCATGGCCAACCAGAAGCTTGGCCAGAATATGATGAAGGCCAAACGCATGAACGCAATGGAGTTCTTTGGTGGACACAGCGTTAAGGATCTCTCCGGCTTTCAAAAGATCATCAAGAAAGCCCAAGAGATCGAAGCAGGCAACATCAAGGACTTCAAGTGAGGACAGACCGACATGGCTAAGATAGAACTTTCATTCTACCCGGGTTGCTCCTCACAGAAAGGTGCAACCTCTTCAAACTACCTCGTCTCTGCACAGACCATGTGTGAAGAGCTGGATATTCAGCTCAATGAGATCCCGGACTGGAACTGCTGTGGCGCCTCCATTGGCTACGGTGGCGGTGGTGAGTTGCCACGCCTGACCCTCTCTGCACGCAACATTGCTCTCTCAGAGGAACACAATGCTGGCCAGGAGATCGTGGCCACCTGTGCTGCCTGCTGGCTCTCCACGCGAGAAGCGAAAGAGCGTTTGCACGAAGATGAGCAGATGTTCAAGGATGCCAATGCGGCACTTTCAGAGGCTGGCCTCAAATACACAGGTGAGTCCAACGTCCGCCATATGGTGGAGGTTCTGGTTGAGGATATCGGTTTCGATGGCATAAAAGCAAAGGTCAAGAAGCCCCTTGAGGGGATCAAGATTGCCGGTTATATCGGCTGTCAGACCAACCGTCCTTTCGGTATCGCAGGTGAATCTTTCGAAAACCCTCTGTATCTCGACAAGATTGTTGAGAGCGTGGGTGCAGATTCGATTCCCACCTATGAGAAAAAGGTCCAATGCTGTGGCGGTGCCCTGGCCTTCTCCGAGCCTGAAAAGTCTCAGGAGATGATCAAAGGTATCATTGAAGCCGCCTACGACAATGGCGCCGACATGATCGTCACACCCTGCCCCTTGTGTCAGGCCAATGTGGAGATCTATCAGGACAACATCAACGAAACCTACGGCACCAAGTTCAATATGCCGGTCGTCTACTACTCTACGTTGTTGAGCGTTGCCTTTGGTCGTAGTGCTGCAGATGCCGCCCTGAATGGCCAGGTTATTCCTGCCAAACAGCTGGAAGAGATCACCAATAAGTAAGCCGGTACCATCAACGGTCACGGTTATATAAAAAAGCCCGCATTATGCGGGCTTTTTTATTGCTCAGAGATAATGTAACGATCAGCTGTTACTACACATTACTCCTGGCTAGTATAGAGACTAACCCGAACCCGTTGATTTTGTGCTGCAATACTATTCCATTCGTTCACTGTCTTGACATTATAAAGAGCCGGATAGGTGATCAAGGGATCGTTAAAGCCACTACTGAATAGAAGGATTTCCAATTCTCCGCCACTTCTGGCCATCTCCACATTCAAATAGTTAGCAAAGGCGACTGATTGATCATTCAGCCACTCATTGTTCCCCCTAAGGTCCACTGCAAAAAGGCACTCATTAATATCAAGCCCCTCTTTTGCAATTGATACTTCCCCTGCACCACTCTTCTCAAGACAAAAATTGCCATGGGTTGCGCGCAATTCGATAGTGCCGCGAAAACCTGCATCCTTTAGCTGATCCACCAGTTCTGAGAGCCAAAGCGCGCGTTGATCGTTGAAGGGCCTCTCACCAAAATCAAATTCAGCCCCCTGATTCGCTGCCCACTCGATCAGCTTAACAGGGACAGTCGAAATATTATCAGTTAGGCTGCCATAATCACCCACATTGAGCTCCTCTGTCAGTAACTCAATCTTTTCACTTTGAGCGTTAATCAGCCCGACCACCTCTTCACTGAGCTCACTCTGGGGGAGACTTCCACTTCGCGAAGCCATTGGTGAAAACTCCAGGAAATAGTAGATCAATATAAACCCAGCGAACAAAAACAGTATACTTAAGATCCCCAGTAGCTGACCACGCTTGGCATGCTTACCCGACTCCTCCTGCACCGCTTCTACCTCAAACAGCTCGCCTTGCAACTCGGCAAAGTGTTTTTCAAGTGCTTGCTGTAGACGTTCTTCTGACTGGCTCTGCTCACGACGGATAAACCGCCTTAGTGACTCAACACCGGTTGCAGAATCCTGGAAGTTATCCATAGGCAGGCTGACTGGCTCAATAGGTGCTGTTTTTCGCCGATCATGCTCGTTAATTGAGTGAATATTACCCCGTCTTCGGATAGTGCTGACACCGTCGAGTTCGTCATCCTTGTATCCATGTACCAAAGACTCTTGCTCGGGCATCAAATGAAGTGAATTCAATACCCCCTCAAGATCCTGTGCCTCAAGTTGTTTCGGTAACACCCCAATAGCACCCAGTGCCCTTGCCTGGCTAAGTGCAAGCCCGCCCTCTTTTGAGGTGTACATCATCACCGGGATCAGTGCAGTGTGGGGGTTGGACTTAATGACTTTTAGTGCTTGAAAGCCATCCATCCCCGGCATTTCATAATCCATAAAGATGGCATCGGGAGCATTTTCGTAGAGGTAATCAATAGCTGCCGCCGCTGATTCCAATGCGTCCACAGTAATACCATAGTTTGATAATTTGCCCGACAGCACTTGTCGTGCGGTTTTTGAGTCGTCAACAATGAGCGCGCGTTTGGTCACTGATCCTATGGCCGCACTGATGTGCCGCTATCCCCTATTGTTTCTGTGTATGCATTTACAACGAACTGAAAGATAATTCTAGTAGATAACTATATCCGACATATTCGAATAGAGGAAACACCGATATGACTGCACTGATGGAAGAAAAGTGTGAGGCCTGTCGCGCTGACGCGCCAAAAGTCACTGATGATGAGCTGGCTGAGCTGATCCGCGCTATTCCCGATTGGAATATCGAGGTACGTGACGGCATCATGCAACTTGAGAAGTTATATCAATTCAAGAACTTCGTTGAGGCCCTCGATTTCACCAATAAGGTGGCCTTATTGGCCGAACGAGAAGGTCATCATCCATCCCTATTGACCGAGTGGGGTAAAACCACTGTAACCTGGTGGTCGCACAAGATAAAAGGCCTTCACCGTAATGATTTCATCATGTCGGCCAAGACTGACCAGATCTACAGCTGATGAGAGAGCATCATTGCTAAAAGCCCCTGGTGTGGGGTGCGGCAGGCCGCACCCTTTGGGCTTCTTGTTAACTTTTATAGGTTAATTTGTGGACTAAAAGTCAGGAGAGAGCATCCTTCATCTGCTGTTCCTGCTTCTGTTTATGGATTTCGATTTCTGCCTTTTTACGTAGTTCCAGAATCTCTTTACGCTCTTCGACGCGTTGTTCTACAGCATGCTCTTTGACAGGGATAGTCACATCCCCAAACAAGACCTGTTTCAGCAGACGGGTACCGAATTGCATCAATGCCAGATCCTCTTTCTCCACGGTCTCATAGAATTTTTCATCCAGATCGTAGGATGCCTTAAACGAATCATTTAAAACAAAGCGGCGTAAGCGGTCTATGTCGTATGAACACATGAAAAAGAACTGCAGGCTGGTATCTGAGGGGCGACCAATTGCAGGTCCTGCCGATTTCTTCTTCAGCATCAGCTGAAGCCACTCCCTGTTTATCTGGTCGTAGACCTCTACTTGTTGCTCCTTTCGGTAGGCGTCGACTGCTATCTCCCGATCTTCTTCATGCCCTTTGCAGTGATCTTCCTTGACCAGAAAGTAGCGTGCTTCATCATCACTCGCCCCTGCTTCACGCATTGCCATGTGGCCAACAGGGTAGTATCGGCATGCTGTCGGCCGATCCTTGTAGACACTGCATCCCTCATCGGTAACAAACAGACAGGCACCTTCATTATCGGTACGAAGTTTCACACCCGGAATTCCATCCTTATCCATTTCATAAGGAACCGTGTGGTTTTTCAGAAACTCGGTCGCACTGCTTCCCAGGTTATCTTTCAACCGAAGAATATCGTAGGGAGTCAGTTGGATGTCAGCATGTTTACAACAGGCATTGAAACAGGAGATCCCTTTATGGCAGTTGAAACTAATCTTGGCACCTGGCTCCAGAACGGCCGGTACAAAGCTGCTTTTAAAGGGAATATCGAATTTTTCACTCATGATTTGCCTCCGATATCAGAATCGGCTGATGGGTGTATCAATCTTCAAATGGACGAAAATGGTCATGCAATGATCTGCTTTCTAATAGTCATACAACGGCAACTAAAAAAATGGTTCACCGTGGCTTAACTATAGATTAGGACACCGGTATTCCTCCGACATCATGCCGTTTGATCTAACTCAACCCTTCCCGTTCATTTGAAAACTGCATTAAATCCAGTTAGTTAAGACGGAAAAAGTCCGGGCACCTTTCGATACCCGGACTTTTCTAAGCCAATAGGCTATCAAGTATTACTTGAACAGCTTTGACTTATCCACGATGTCTACATGTGCGCGCTTGAAGCACTTATAGGTCTTGGCCTCTTTGTCGTAAACAGAGTTAACGAAGCACTTCCAGTTCTCTTCATCAACGAAGTTCTTATCCATACGGTAGTAGAAACCAGGATAACGAGACTCTTGACGGAACTGAATGTGTTTCATGTGCGCTTCAGCAGTCAGGATGCGGTGATAGTTTTCCCACGCACGAAGCAGTTCGTGGAGGTCCTTGGCACGCATCTTCAATGCATCTTCTTTCAACATTTCCAGCTTCTGTTCAGCCAGGTCCAGCATATGTTCGTTGGTGGTGTAGTAAGTGGCAACACCGGCAACGTACTCATCCATGATCTTCTGCAGACGGAACTGCAGCATACGCGGAGTGATGTAGTTAGGATTCACATCGATCGCGGTTGAGTAGTCCTTATGCTCCAGGTAGTTACGGACTGGACGGTAGATCTCTTCGATCAGGGTGTCCACATCTGTATCCAGCTCAGGGTTGTAGTCCTTATTGTCCACGACATACTTGACCATCGCCTTGGCAGCCATACGGCCTTCAGCATGAGAACCGGATGAGAACTTGTGACCAGAAGCGCCCACGCCGTCACCAGCGGTGAACAGACCGGAAACAGTGGTCATACCACGGTAGCCCCAGTTCCAACCCTTAGGCAGGTGATCAGGAACACCCGCTTCGGTCTCTTCAGTCGGTGCGCCCACATCGTCAGGACCGGAGGTCCAGATGCCACAACAACCAGAATGAGAACCCAGCAGGTAGGGTTCGGTAGGCATCAGCTCAGAGTTCTTCTTCTCTGGCTCGATGTTCTCACCCGCCCAGATTCCGCACTGGCCGATACACATATCCAGGAAATCTTCCCAGGCTTCAGCTTCCAGATGCTTAACCTCACGAGGAGACAGGGTCTCACGCAAGTTGGCAAGAGCAGTGACAGTGTCCATCCAGATAGGACCACGGCCTTCTTTCATCTCTTTCAGCATCAAGTGGTTACGCAGGCAGGATGCCGGAACGGCAGCCTGACCGTAAGGAGGATAGTCGTCCAGCATCTCCTTATTGCGGTCCATGTAAACTTCACCAAAAGCATTGGTAGCTTTGGATTTGAACAGCAGGAACCAAGCGCCAACAGGACCGTAGCCGTCTTTGAAACGGGTCGGTACGAAGCGGTTTTCCATCATGGTCAGTTCGGCACCAGCCTCAGCGGCCATGGCATAGGTAGAACCGGCATTCCAAACAGGATACCAGGCACGACCCTGACCCTCACCCACAGAGCGGGGACGGAAGATATTTACGCAACCACCGGCTGCCAACAGGATAGCTTTTGCTTTGAAGACATACAGCTTGTGCTCACGAACAGAAAAACCGACAGCACCAGCGATGCGGTTGGAATCATTCTTGTCGTTGACCAGCTTGACGATGAAGATACGCTCCTGGATGTTATCCATGCCCAGTGCTTTCTTCGCAGCTTCGGCGACAATCCACTTGTAGGATTCACCATTGATCATGATCTGCCACTTACCGGAGCGTACGGGCTTGCCGCCGTCCTTCAGAGGTGCCATACCTTTAGAACCATCATGACGCTCACCGTTCTCGTCAGTCTTCCAAATAGGCAGACCCCACTCTTCGAACAGGTGAACAGATTCATCAACATGACGGCCCAGGTCATAGGCCAGATCATCGCGGGTGATACCCATCAGGTCGTTAGAGACCATGCGAGCATAATCAGCAGGATCCTGCTCTGAACCGATATAAGTGTTGATGGCGGATAAACCCTGGGCAACAGCACCAGAGCGATCCATAGCGGCTTTATCAACCAGCTTTATTTTAATGTTACCACCGGCAGCATCTACCCAAGGACCGATCTCATAGGCGGCACCACTACAGGCCATACCACCACCGATCAGCAAGATGTCTACCTCTTCTTGGACGACTTCCGGATTTCCGAATTCAGCCATTTTAAATTCCTCAAATTATCGTTAGTTTCTAAAATTCCGTCTGAATCCGATTTATTTACGGATCAGCTCACTGGCATCACCGACACGGTAGCCGTTCTGCTCATTGTGATTAAAGAAACCGGGCTCACTGATCTTTGCTATTTCAGCAGCTGGCTTGCCGCCGTAAGGATCGATAGAACCCTCAGGTGTGGTACGGATCGGGAACTTGAATCGCTTCATGGTGCCGTTACGGAACTTGATGGTCCACATAATTGAATCGGTTCCACGCAGAGGCTGGACAGATGCACCCAGAGGTACGATATCAGCATAAGGGCGTGCTTCGATGGCCTGCTGAGGACAGATCTTGATGCAGGAGTAGCACTCCCAGCACTGCTCAGGCTCTTGGTTGAATGACTTCATAGCATGACCGGTCTCAGAGCCGTCTTTATCCAGCTTCATCAGGTCATGAGGACAGATGTACATGCAAGCTGTCCTGTCCTGGCCTTTACAGCCATCGCACTTCTCAGTACGCACAAATGTAGGCATGGTGTTAATCTCCTAAGGGTTTCACTGCAGTGATTCAGCCGCCGCTAGATGCCGCGACTTTGAAGCACAACCGGGTAACACCCGGCGTAATTCATTGTTTCTATCCTGGCCCGTGCCCAATGGCACCCAAACCGTGATTCGAACCCGATTCAGCCAGGCGACATCGCCGGGCACTCCATCGCACGCAGGCGCGCAAGCTGGAATCAGGGCGACAAACATTAATGTGTTGCACCTGCTTTATCCAGACAATTTTTTAATGAGGGCGCATAAAATATGCTTATTGACTTAAGCTGTTGCAAAACCAAGCATTTTAGTCGGTTTGCTAACCCCCTATTTATACGAACAAAATTACCAACTAAGCTATTATGGTCTTTTGGTTTTGTTACCCTTCTACTACCATTGATTCGCCTCAACTATCCCATGGGAGATATGCATATCCCAGATATTTCCGGCGCTTTTTCCGACATTTAGAGGAAATTTACACTCACCGAAAACTTGCACAACAACCATCATCGGTTAAAGTGGCCGCTTTTCGAGCGCATAGATGACAAAGAAAGAAGCCCCTGAAGTCCTATTTCTGTTGGCCACCGGCTGTGCCCTTTGCCCATCCGTGTTGGAGGGTTTGAGCCAACTCCTCAAACAGGGTGAGATTGGTCGTATGGAGGCAGTCAATATTGTTGAGCATCCGGAGATCGCACAAAAGGTCGGTACACGCAGTGTGCCCTGGACTCGAATCGGGGCATTTGAGCTGGAAGGCATGCTAACCCCTGCCGAGTTGAGTCAATGGGTCGATTTGGCAAGTCGTAACAAGGGGACTGATGCCTACTTCAGCCACCTGCTTGAGATCCAAAGACCCGATAAAGTTATAAGCTGGGTGAAGAGCAAACAGGATTCCCTGCCTCTGTTACTTAGTTTGCTTGAATCTGATCAGACACCGATGGCGGCCCGGATAGGTGTGGGAGTGGTCTTGGAGGAGTTACAAGGCAGTGACCTGCTCCAATCCACCCTTCCTACCCTGATCGCGTTAAGTCAGTCATCCCATGCGAATACGCGAGCTGATGCTGCTCACTACCTGGGTTTGACCCATTCCAGCGATGCCATTGATCGGGTACGTGAATTACACAATGATGAAAATCCCGATGTCAGAGAGATTGCAGCTGACTCTTTGAACCTTCTACAAGCGGAGATGAAGTGATGGATAGCAAGGATCAAATATTGGCAGCTCATGCCGCTTTCATCAATCAAGTGGTTATGACCGGTCCTCAATCTGATCGCCAGGATGAATTCGAACAATTACTGAAAATGGCCTCTGAAAGTGGCTGGAATGATCTGGTAGCGACCATCCGTAAGATCTTTCACAAAGGGCGCCGCGATATCGAGTTGCTAAACAACCTGGACGAAGAGGACCAGGTGATTACCGAAGCGATATTGCAGGGCCTGCAGGACCCAAGCACCCTGCCGGACCCGAATGCAAAGCCCGATCCGGCAATGGCTGCACCGGGACTTGCCTCGATGATCCATGCGGCAGGTAGCGGCAATGCCCAGGCCCTGCAAATCATTGCCGGGATGGCAGATCAGATGAGCCAGGCCGGCGGGCCAATGGCCAAATTGGCCTCGGTCATTCGTCCTCTCATCAATGGTGAACGTGACCCTGAAAAACTGTGCAAACAGATGGATAGTCGTACCGAGGCGGTTGTCCTGGGTATCCTGGAAGAATTGAAGAATCTGCAGCAGGAATAGACGATGTCCAGACAGTTTTTGATCATAGCCGCTATGAGTGGCCTGTTGCTGGTACTACTCGGGGCATTTGGGGCGCACGCCTTAGAAACCAGAATACCCTCAGACCATTTGGTGTGGTGGCAAAAGGCGGTGAGCTACCAGGGAATACACACCCTGGCGCTTCTTGGTACAGCCCTTCTCGCACTCCAACATCCCAGTCAGCCATTGCGTTTTGCCGGGTGGTCTTTTATTACGGGAATCCTACTATTTTCCGGCAGCCTCTATCTGCTGGCCCTCACCGGTCAACGTGGTCTGGCCATGCTGACCCCGATAGGCGGCACCGCATTTATTGTGGGTTGGTTTGCTCTCGTATTGGCAGCTTGGCGCCTACCCCGCTGATGGACTTGACAGCCTTCAGCAATCGATTACGCAAAAACCAGCGTCACTGGAATAAGTGGGCACGACGCAGAAAGATCTCCTGCTATCGCCTCTATGACCGAGATATTCCGGAGTTTCCTGTTGCGATCGACTGGTATCAAGACCAGGTTCACGCGCAGATATTTGCCCGCAAAGGTATCGAGCCACTGGATGAAGTGGAGGAACAACGTATCGGCGAAATAATCTGTGACGTGTTGCAGATACCAGCTGATGCCCTGGCCTTCAAGACCCGACAGCGTCAGAGAGGACTGACTCAGTATGAAAAAAGCAGGGAGGCAGGCAGGCCATTGATTGTCGAGGAAGGTGATTTGCGGTTTGAAGTGGATCTCGGCAGTTATCTTGATACCGGGCTATTTCTCGATCATCGCAATACCCGTGCGATGGTGCGTGAACGTGCAGCAGGCAAACGGATGCTCAACCTCTTCGCCTATACCGGCAGCTTCACTGTCTATGCCGCTGCCGGTGGGGCCCATGCCAGCGTCAGTGTCGATCTTTCCAACACCTACCAGGATTGGACACGACGTAATTTGCAGCTCAACGGTTTCACCAATCCTGAACATGAACTGGTAAGAGACGATGTGTTCAACTATCTCGAGCGGGCTGTCAGGGTACGACGGCAGTTCGGACTCATTGTGCTTGATCCACCCAGCTTCTCCAACTCCAAGAAAATGCTTGAGATACTCGATGTGCAACGAGACCATCCTCGTCTGATCAAGGCCTGTTTAAAACTTTTGACTCCAACAGGTGAATTGCTCTTTTCCACCAACCGACGCCGATTTAAACTCGACCCTGTCATCGAAGCCATACCGCACTGTGAGGAAATCACCCACCATACCCTGCCGGAAGACTTTCAGCGTCACCCTGCCCATCGATGTTGGATTTTTCGCAATTCTTGAACCTCTCTGGCGGACCTACAGGGCTGTTCATCGGCAGCTTTCTCGCCTCTACCCTGCTACCGGGTGGTTCGGAGGCACTGCTGTTGTGGGAACTACAAAAGACGCCGGATCAGGCGGGGCTGCTGTGGGGAATAGCCAGCCTTGGCAACACCTTGGGTGGACTCAGTAGCTGGCTGATCGGCTGGTGGCTTGCACGCCGGTTTCCTGGACAAGGTCTACACAACCAACGACAGCGCCAGGCCCTGGAGCGGATAGGACGTTACGGTAGTCCGGCATTACTCTTGTCATGGTTGCCGGTGATTGGAGACCCCCTTTGTCTGGCGGCCGGTTGGAGCGGTGTAAGACTACTACCCGCAACACTGTTTATCGGTATTGGCAAAGCAATACGCTATGCCTTGCTGATCGGGGCTTCAGAAATATTCATATAGGGGCTGGCAAGCCTCATAGCCCAGCCTCGGCCTGGGGTGCGGGCTCCCGCCCGATGCTCATCAACTCCGCCAGACCATCCCGGTTGACTTGAATCTCCTTCACCGCCTTTTTGTAGAACCCCCGTAGATGCTTTTTCAAGTGCCTGCCCACCGTTGCGTTTGGGATCTCTTTCAATACGGCAAAGAGTGCCAGCGCATAGGTCGCCTCATACTCACTGAGTGCTGCCTGACGGACCGCACTTGGGTTATAACAACTACCGCATCCACCCTTGAATGTGAAGGCGCTGTTGGCGAACATCAGACCAAAGCCCATAAAGATAGCCAACAGTTCCGTGGTTTCCGGCCATTGATCAGCACCCCCGGGAGGCGGCTGCTGACTCATTTGTCCCAGATAGTAGGCAAGGATGTGCGCAAAGCTTGCGATCATCCCTTCCGGGTTGTTGATCTGCTGAGGGTTATAGGGAATCGGCAGGCGTTGCGACTGATCTTTCACAACGCCCCCCTTTATACCCTCGCCTCTGATAGCGCCTTGTAACAGTAGCGGTGTCTGATCCATCAGTGGACACTGGTTTTGATCAATAACCAAGGTCGGCCAGTGGCTGACTCCGGCATAGCGTTTAACCTGTTCAAAGATCAGCTTCGCCATACCTTCCGTACTATCCACCACACCTGGAAAGTGCTCGTTGGTCGGCAACACAAGCCGGGTATCCGCATGAAAATAACCGGCATTAAAGTTTCTTAATGACCAGCCAAAAGCCTCATGCAACCAATCCGTGGAAGCCTGATTCAGCAGCGGTTTATTTTTGATCAGACCAAACATTTTCAGAACGACTACCCCCATTCAATCGTCTATCATCCAGAGCCAGTGTTGCTCACCTGATTACCTTTCTATCCGTCGAACAGCGTGTCAAACGGGAAATTTCAATCACTGCATCAACTGGTTATTCTCGGTTATTCACAAAAAAATCAGGAGGAATGCCTGCTCCTGGCCGAAAGTTGCCATTTATTGCCTACTTGCGCCAGAAGGCCGGCGTCAGTAATACCAACAGGGTAAAGATCTCCAGGCGCCCCAGCAGCATAGCAAAACATAGAATCCATTTGGCCGGATCGTTGAGATTGGCATAGTGCACTCCCACATCGGCCAGTCCCGGACCCAGATTATTGATACTTGCCGCCACTGCCGAGAAAGAGGTCATCAGATCCAACCCGGTCGACGCCAGCGCCAGATACATCACCCCAAAACTCGCCACATAGAGGGCAAAGAAACCCCATACTGCCTCTACTACACGCCAGGGAATTGTCTTAGTCCCAATACGTATCGGAATCTCTGCATTCGGATGGATCAGTCGGTTGATCTCCCGCACTCCCTGCTTGATCAATAACAGGAACCGAATCACCTTGATGCCACCACCGGTAGAGCCGGCACAGCCACCAACAAAGCTTGAGAACAATAACAAAATAGATATAAAACCAGGCCACAATGAGTAGTCAGCGGTGGTAAAACCTGTGGTTGTGCCAATCGATACAGCTTGAAACAGACCACGGGTAATAGACTCTCCCCAGGTCCCATAGACACCCATCAGATAGAGGGCCGCAGAGACCGAGATAATCACTACAGCCAGGGTTGTTATATAGCCACGAAACTCAGAATCCTCAAGATAGGTCTTCAGCGACCGCCGTCGCACTGCAAGAAAATGGAGCGCGAAATTAGCGCCCGAGAGCAGCATGAAGACAACAGCGATCATCTCGATCAGGGTACTGTCATAGTAACCGATACTCTCATCGTGGGTGGAAAAGCCACCAATCGCTACAGTAGAGAAAGCATGTCCAAGTGCATCAAAGGGTTTCATACCCCCCATCCAATAGGCCAGCATGCAACTGATGGTTAAGCCAAGATAGATATACCAGAGTGCTTTGGCCGTCTCGGTGATACGCGGTGTCAGCTTATTGTCCTTAACCGGCCCTGGGGTCTCTGCCCGGTAGAGTTGCATACCACCGATACCCAGCATAGGCAGAACTGCCACGGCCAGAACGATGATACCCATGCCACCCAACCACTGTAATTGCTGACGGTAGTAGAGTATCGACATCGGTAACTGATCGATACCGATAATCACCGTAGCCCCTGTAGTGGTAAGACCCGATACCGATTCAAATACCGCATCGGTAATGGTCATGCTCGAATTTTCTGTGAACAGAAAAGGAAGCGCACCTGTCAGACCCAACACACTCCAGAACATCACCACAACCAGAAATCCATCACGTACACGCAAATCCTGGTGGCGATTGCGAACGGGAGCCCAGAAGGCCAGTCCCAGACCCAATGTCAGAATGAATGCATCGGTAAAACCAACCAGAGCACCATCGTCTACCCATAGCGAAATCGCCAGGGGAGGCAACATACTGAGGCTGAAGACCATCAGTAAGACACCCAAAATTCGTTGAACTACAAACAGATGCATGTTGTTTAGCCTACTGTCAGCTACCTAATTCAGGCATTAACCGGAAAAAATCGGTTGAAACACCACTTTTGTGGCTAAAGAAAGGTCACACCAACCTGGAATAACTTTTCAACCTCGCGGATTTTTCGTTTATCCACAAGAAAGAGAATGACATGATCATCACGCTCGATCATGGTGTCATGATGGGCAATTAATACCTCATCACCACGTACTACTGCACCGATGGTAGTGCCTTTAGGCAGCTTGATCTCTTCAATGGCTCGACCAACCACCTTCGAAGAACTTCGATCACCGTGAGCGACGGCCTCAATCGCCTCTGCAGCACCACGCCTCAGTGAGTGAACCTGTACCACATCACCTCGTCGCACATGGGTCAGCAGCGTGCCAATGGTTGCCTGTTGTGGCGAAATCGCAATATCGATGATGCCACTCTGCACCAAGTCCACATAGGCAGGCCGATTGATCAGTGCCATCACCCTGGCTGCGCCTAATCGCTTGGCCAGCATGGCTGAGAGAATATTGGCCTCATCATCGTTGGTTACGGCACAAAACACATCCGTGTTTTCGATATTCTCCTCCAACAGCAAATCCTCATCCGCTGCGTCGCCATGCAACACGATCGTCATATCGAGTCGCTCGGCAATTTCACGGGCCCTTACCTGTTCGGTCTCAATCAGTTTGACCCGGTATTTTTGTTCCAATGATGAGGCAAGCCGTCTGCCAATATTGCCACCACCGGCGATGATCAAGCGTTTGTACGGCTTTTCCATCCTGCGCAATTCACTCATTACAGAACGGATATTCTCCGCAGCTGCAATGAAAAAAACCTCATCCTCGGCCTTGATCTCTGTGTCGCCCCTGGGTTGTATCACCTCCCCCTCCCGGTAGATCGCCGCCACCCGGGCATCCACATTGGGCATATGCTCGTAAAGCGCACTCAATGCATTACCGACCAATGGACCTCCATGATAGGCTTTGACCACCACCAAGCGCACACGGCCGCCAGCAAAATCGAGAACCTGAAGGGCGCCCGGATATTCGATCAGTTTGAGAATATAGTCAGTTACCAGCTGCTCAGGGCTGATCAGTACATCCACCGGGACAGCACTCTGATCAAATAAATTGGGATAGTCGAGATAGCCCTGAGCTCTGACCCTGGCGATCTTGGTGGGCGTATGAAACAGTGTATAGGCCACCTGACAGGCAACCATATTGGTCTCATCACTGTTAGTCACGGCAAGGATCATATCGGCATCCTCGGCACCTGCCTTACGCAACACATCCGGTTGGCCGGCATGCCCCCTGACTGTACCGAGATCGAGTCGATTCTGCAGCTCCGTCAATAACTGGGCATTCTGATCGACCACGGTAATGTCGTTGGCTTCACTGACCAACGCGTTAGCCACCGAACGTCCAACCTGACCCGCACCGAGGATAATTATTTTCATTTAGCGTTTATCCTTAAACTCGATCTCCAGGGATTTTAGTTTACGGTACAGATGGGTGCGCTCCATGCCGACCTCTTTGGCCATACGCGAGATATTCCCTTCATGCTGGCGTAATTGATACTCCAGGTAGACCTTTTCAAACTCTTCCCTTGCCTGTCTCAGCGGCTGGTCAAAAGAGACCAGGGACTCCAGCCCACCAAGCGCACTACCCATATCCGGTGATCCCAATGCAGCATCCACCTCCTCCTGAGAGATCTCATTGCCAGCACCCAGGATTAACAGACGCTGCACCAGGTTTTTCAACTCGCGAACATTGCCAAGCCACGGGTGGTTGCGCAGTGTGTTCTGCGCCCCCACGGTAAAGTGTCTATAGGGCAGCTTTTCATGGGTCACATACCAGTCGATATAGAAATTCAACAACTCCGGCACATCTTCCGCGTGTTCACGCAAGGGCGGCACATGTAGTGGTACTACATTGAGGTGATAGAAGAGATCTTCACGGAAAGTCTCCTCCTGTACCGCCTCTTCCAGCATGTGCTGAGTAGCCGCTATGATACGTACATCGATACTGACCGGTTCGGTGCCACCAACACGCAGAAAGCGCCCGGTATCCAGCGCCCCAACCAGTTGAGACTGGGCCTCCAGGTCCATATCGGCAACCTCGTCAAGGAACAGTGTGCCACCCACAGCCTGTTCCAATCGACCATAGTGGATACGTCCATCACTCTCACTACCAAACAACTCTTGAGCTGCGTTTCCTTTGACGATAGCACTGACATTGACCTCTACAAAGGGACGATCACGGCGCACACTCTGGGAGTGGAGATAACGTGCCAGGGTCTCGCGTCCACTGCCCGGCTCACCGGTTACCAGCACCCAGGTGTCGTGTAGCGCAATCCGTTTCACCTGTTCACGCAGTCGCTGCATAACAGGACTCCTACCGGTAGGCTCATGCACCGCATGGACATGACGCTTCAATCCGACATTCTCTTGCTTCAGCTGTTCAGCCTCAAGGGCTCGATCGACAGTCAATAGCAGTTTAGCGAGGGAGAGGGGCTTCTCCAGGAAGTCGTAGGCGCCCAGCCGTGTCGCTTCAACAGCCGTCTCCACCGTTCCATGCCCCGACATCATGATCACCGGACAGGGTAGGCCTTCATCTTCACCCCACTCCTTAAGCAGGGTGATACCGTCCACATCAGGCATCCAGATATCGAGCAGAATCAGCTCAGGTTTTCGATCACGCAGTGCTTGACGTGCCGACTTGCCATCTTCGGCCATCGCCACCTCATAGGATTCATCCTGCAGAATCTCTTTTACCAGATTGCGGATATCCGGTTCATCATCCACAACCAGGATATAGGCGCGACTCATACTTCACTCTCCTCGAGGTCCAATAGCATCGGCAATTGCATGACCATACAGGCCCCTTTGTTACAGTTTTCCGCCCAGATGATACCGCCATGCTCTTCGACAATCTTCTTCACGATTGCCAAGCCCAGTCCTGTCCCCTTCGTCTTGGAGGTGACATAGGGCTCGAATAGTTGCTGCATCATTTCCTCAGGGAAGCCCGGACCATTGTCCTGTACACGAATCTCGTAGTAGGGGTGGTCATCTCTGCTCAATACCCGAGAGATGAGTGATACCTTTCCTTTTTTACTCCCCTCCAGGGCTTCGATCGCATTCTTTACCAAGTTATGCACAACTTGGCGGATACGCAATGAATCGGCCTCAACCCTGGCCTTATCGGCCATCAAATCAATATCAAACTTAACATTCCGGCTACCGCGATAGAGATCCGCAACCTCACCAATCAGCTTATCCAGCTTGAGCGGTTTTGCATCCATTTGTGATGGACGGGCATATTCTGAAAAGTCGTTGACCATACTCTTCATCGCTTCAACTTGCTGCACAATTGTATGGGTTGCACGATCCAGCACCTCAGCATCCTGCTCCGCCATGGTCTTTAAATATTTATGACGCAGACGCTCAGCCGAAAGCTGTATCGGGGTCAAAGGGTTCTTAATTTCATGGGCCAAGCGCCTCGCAACTTCACCCCAGGCTGCATCCCGCTGGGCACGGATCAATGCCGTGACATCATCAATCAGCACAATATGTCCCTTACGCCCATTAGGTTGGGCAAACGGTGTAGTCCTGCAGATCAATACCTTACGCCCTTCGCCACCAAACAGGGTCAATTCACCTCTCCACTCCTCGTCGACCTGGCGTAGCGGGAGCTCCAATCCTTCGACAAACTGCCTGAGAATAGGCGATTCAAGGGCTAACGACTGCACTGGCACGTCAACCAAACGCTTCAGATCAATACCCAGAATCTTCTCCGATGCTGGGTTGGCAGTACGCATTTTATGCTGCGCATCGAATGTCAGCACACCGGATGATAACCGTGCCAATACTGTTTCCAAGTAGGCCCGCTGCCCCTCAACCTCCCGTTGACTTTGTCCGGCCTGATCCCTGGCCTGACGGATGCGCCGGGTCATGGTATTGAATGAAGCAACCAGAAATGCGAGTTCATCGGCCCGCCTGGGAACCGGCAGTTGGCGATCATAATCACCCTCTGCAACCGCCTTGGTACCAGCCGCAATATTTGCAATTGGCGCCACCAAACGCCGGGCGGAAAAGAAAGCGGCCCAGACGGCAGAGAGTACAGCAAACATCAATACCAGAAAGAGCGTCAATGAAAAGTTACGTTTTAACGATTGACGTAGAAAAGAGAGCTCTTTATAACGGTTATAGGCCAGTTCAAGCTTCTCTGATAGAGCGCTGACACGCTCGGATGCAGGATAGAGCCCCTGTATGATTAAGGGACGTCCCAAGGGATCGGCCACTGCCACCCGAATCATCAGTTCATCTTTCTCTCTAGCCAATCCGACATAGCTGTTTCCTTCACGCAGGCGTTGCATGATGTAATCATCCGGTTTGGCCGGCACAAGTTCGTCCGCCACCGCATTGGAGTAGGCGATAATCTGTCCACTCAGATCACTGAGAGAGAGTTCCAATGCCCCCGACTGCTGTCGTAGTTTTGCTATTGTCAGGGAGAGGGCAGACTCTGATGTATCGGCAATACTCAACAATTGCTGCTCTGTATATTTCAGCCAAACTCGCTGATTGAGTGAAAGTGAAGCCTGAGCCAAGTCTCGCGCATCCTCCATGGCCTGGTCGATCTGCACATCGAACCAACTGTCGATACCCCCCTGCAGGAAGCTGAAAGAGTAGTAATAGACGACCCCGACCGGGGTCAGTGCAATGAGGGTAAAGATCATGACCATACGCAGGGTCAGGCGGGAACCGGCGCTGTGCCGTAAATATTGACGAATGAGTCGAATCGAGTTGTAAGTGATCAACACGAACAAAACGAACATGCCGGCCAGGTTGAAAATTAACAAGGGGACGAAAAAGCGGCTCAATTCTGCAGAATTCTGCACCGCACTGCTCATCAGGTGCAGACTCACCAACAATAGAATCAGCAGCAGGCCAACAGAGAGACCGCCTAATCGCAATCGACTCAAGGTTGAAGGGGCCATAGGGACCATCCTGTTGTCAATTTCCAACCCTGGCCTAAATAGGCCAACGGTTGCAACGGCAAGGGTAAAGATTCAATATCGAGATCTGCTCGCAATCGAAGCTGGTAGGCCTCACCGGCTGTCAGTTGCGTCAATCTGACCAAACGCAAATTGTTTATCTCCCCCAATGCATATAGCGCAGCATCCTGGGTGACAAAGTTTTGTTCCTCTCCAGTCTGCTTATCCACCACACGGTAGAGTTCCGTCAAGGCATGGTAGCGAATCTGAAAACTCAACGTCTGTTCAAAAGGACCCTGCTCCCAAAAACTCCGCCAAACCTTCTCCACTACCAGTTGCACCTTCAAGGTCAGAGGCACACCATTGTTGAGTGCTTCATGGGCTTGATCGCTCAGCTGGTAATCAATACGGGCGTTCAGTAAATAGTCGTTACCCGTATGAGTTATTTGTACCTCCTTGACAGCAAAACTGGCAGCCTCGCCCCCTGCCGACCACAGCAGTAGTAACAATAACCAGACTGGACCCCTGTTCATGCTGATTTTTTTACCAGGCGCGCATAGAAAAAACCGTCCAGATCCCATTCTCCAGGCGCAATCTGACGCCCTACCGACCGAGGCTCCCCCCAGACCGCATCGATGACATCTTCCACCACATCACGCTGCCTGGCGATAAAATCCTCCAATTGTAGTTCGTTCTCTTGCGGCAGAATTGAACAGGTGGCGTAGAGCATCACGCCACCCGGTTTCAACAGCGACCAGGTTGCATCCAAGATGGCTGCTTGTTGCTTCACCAGATTGGGAATATCTGTTTCTCGACGCAGATATTTTATATCCGGGTGACGTCGGATCACCCCAGTAGCGGAGCATGGCACATCCAGCAGGATTCGATCATATCGCTGTTTCGTCCAAGACCCATGGAGATTAGCGGCATCCCCCTGCTGTAAATGGGCATGGAGTTGTAATCGTAACAAGTTTTCTGCAACCCGTTGTAAACGATCCGAGTCACTATCCAGCGCTGTCAAACTTACTTCGGACTCTGTCTCTAATATATGGCAGCTTTTACCTCCAGGCGCCGCACAGGCATCAAGCACCTGTTGACCCGCTTCCAAGCCAAGTAGTTCAGCCGCTAACTGTGCTGCTCCATCCTGTACAGAGAATCGTCCCTCTGTAAAACCCGGCAGGGAAGTCACATCCATCGCCTGAATTAGATTGATACCTGTCTCCACCACTGGAATTGGAACCGCCTCAATACCACACGCCTTTAACTGTTCAATATAGGCCTCGCGAGAATTTAAACGTTGATTGACCCTAATACTCAATGGCGGGTGTTTATTGAGGGATTCCGCATGGAGCTGCCAACTATCGGGCCATTGTGATTGTAGCGCTGACAATAACCAGTTGGGCATGGCGTAGTGGGTTTCAAGATCTCGCTGCAGCCCTTCCAGCAGTGTATTGCGTTGCCGAATAAAACTGCGCAACACACCGTTGACTAGACCGACAGCCCAGCGTTTGCCGAGCTGTTTCGCTGTTCCGGCCGTTTCATGGACAGCGGCATGATCGCCCACCCGCAGATAGAGCAGTTGATATAACCCTATCAGGATCAGTGCCTCGATATCCCGATCCTTGGGCTTCAGTGGCTTCTCTATCAGCTGGCGTTGAAGATGCAACAGCCGTGGATAGGTCCGCATCACGCCATAACTGATCGCCTGTACCAGACCTCGATCACGGGAATCATCTAACTCGTTGAGGTATTGAGGTATGAGCTCCGAAAGAGAGCGACCAGCAAGCACCTTCTGAATTATTCGAGCTGAAATCAGCCGTGGAGATCTCGATGTGGAGTGTCGTGCCCCATCCGGCATTAGTTCAACACCACGCCATCCAATGAGTGGGCATTCAGAAAATCCGCCGCAGACATGGCCCGCTTGCCAGGCATCTGCAGCTTTGTGATACGCAGAGCACCTTGTCCAGTTGCCACATCGATACCTGATTTCCCACTCAACATGACCTGGCCTGGTTTAGTGACACGCTCTTCTGACAGAGGCTGACTACACCAGATGCGCATCACTTTGTCACCATAACGGCACTGAGCCACTGGCCAGGGATTAAAGGCGCGTACCTGTCGATCGATAGCCTCGGCTGACTGCGACCAGTCAATCATCGCCTCTTGCTTATCGAGTTTTGAGGCGTAGTTGGCCAGGTTATCATCCTGGGATTCGGCCTGTAGCGTTCCATCAGCCAGACCCGGCAGTGAGGCCAACAGTGCCTGGGCGCCTAAACTGGCCAAGCGATCATGCAGGGTACCCCCCGTGTCGTTATCATCAATCGGGGTCTTCAGTGTATACAGCATGGGTCCTGTATCAAGGCCCGCTTCCATCTGCATGATGGTTACGCCACTCATCTTATCACCGGCTAATATAGCCCGTTGGATCGGCGCCGCACCACGCCAGCGGGGCAGCAGGGAAGCGTGAATATTAATACAACCCAATCTCGGTGCATCCAGCACCACTTGCGGCAGTAACAATCCATAAGCAACCACGACCATCAGATCGGCATTCAGCGCCGCTAGCGCTTGTTGTGCCTCCTCCTCCTTAAGTGTCTGAGGTTGACGTACCTCAATACCCTTTTCCAATGCCAACTGTTTGACCGGGCTTAATTGTACTTTCCTGCCCCGACCGGCTGGGCGATCCGGCTGGGTGTAGACTGCCACCACAGTGTGCTGAGTGGTCATTAGGGCTGCGAGGGCGGTTGCCGCAAATTCTGGCGTACCGGCAAAGATGATCTTCAGGGGTTCAGACATTACATATTATCCAGGAGCTGTCATGACAGGTAGTTGACCGGTTTGGGAACGGAGTCTCAGACAAACCCGCAGTGACGGATGAAGATTGGACCAAGGCAGGACTCCACAAGATAATCAGATAACTTGGTGAGCGCTCGCTTGCGGTGCATCTTGCTGACGGCTCTCTTTCTCAAGTTTCTTGCGGATGCGCTGACGCTTCAGGCTGGAGAGATAGTCCACGAATAATTTACCTTCCAGGTGATCCAGTTCATGCTGAATGCAGACAGCCAGCAGATCGTCAGCTTCCATCTCAAAGGAGATCCCATCCCGGCCGAACGCCCTCAGACGAATGTGGTTGGCTCGCTTTACCGTCTCATAGACACCCGGTACAGAGAGACATCCCTCTTCCATCTGCTCTTCACCATCCTTTTCCAGGATCTCCGGATTGATCAGACAAAGCGGCTGATCTTTCTCTTCGGAAAGGTCTATAACAACCACCCGCTTGGCCACATTAACCTGGGTTGCAGCAAGCCCAATACCCGGCGCTTGATACATTGTCTCAAGCATATCGTCAATCAGCCGACGTATAGAGACGTCGACCTGCGCCACTGGCTTAGCCTTGTTGCGCAGTCGAGGATCGGGAAAATGGAGTATGTCTAGAATCGCCATCTGTTTTTCCAAAATCTATAGTACAAATGCAAGAAATTGCGCTAACATTATGATCATACTGGAAACTAGTGTAGTGTCCTATACTCTTTTAGCGTCAAAATTGAGAAAAGAACCGGTCATTTCACGAGGGACAACCTCCGGCATTGATCTTACGCCAAGCCGAAGAATTTCCGATTCGTACCCAAGGGAATAGTCATGTCATATCTTAACAACAAACTCATCGGAGTCATCAGCGGCCTGCTGCTCTCCTTTGCAACACTTGCGGCAGGGCCTGTCGCTCTCAATCCCTCCCACCCGGAACGCTATACCGTGGTGAAGGGTGATACACTGTGGGACATCTCATCGATGTTTTTACGTGATGCCTGGCTTTGGCCGGAAGTCTGGTATGTCAATCCACAAATCGAAAACCCACATCTGATCTACCCGGGTGATGAGATTGTACTGACCTATCGTGACGGTCAACCGGTACTTAGGCTGGATCGCAAAAACAGACTCTCACCCAGTATCCGCGCAACACCATTGGACCAGGCTATACCGACTATCCCGATCGATGCCATTGCCCCATTCCTCACCCGCCCCTATGTGGTCGATGAAGAAACGTTGAAAAAGGCACCCTATATCGTACATTTCCTGGATGACCACATTGTCGGTGGAGCAGGTATCAGCTACTACGCCCGTAGTATTATGGACGCGAACCCAACTCAATATGCGGTCGTTAGACCTGAAAAGCCCTACAAAGATCCTGATACCGGCGAGATTCTAGGCTATGAAGCCCTCTACGTAGGCACGTCCGATCTCAAACGAACCGGTGACCCGGCTAAGCTGCTGATCGCTTCATCTGAGATGGAGGCTATCATTGGTGACCGCCTGATCAAGGTCAAGCAGGATGAGCCGCTGATCGATTTTCAACCACGGGTACCGGATACTCCCATCGAAGGGCGTATTATTTCAGTACTCAACGGCGTCACACAGATAGGCCAATATAATGTAGTGGTGCTTAACAAAGGGGCCAACGCCGGTCTTGAACCAGGACATGTCCTGCAGATACTGCAGGGTGGCTATGAAGTACGCGATATCGTCAAAGGACGGGGTGAGAAAGTTACTCTACCATTGGAAAAAGCCGGCCATCTGATGGTCTTTCGTACCTTCGAGAAGGTCAGTTTTGCACTCGTCATGGATGCCACAAAGGCCCTGCATGTACTTGACTGGGTGCGCCCACCCGAAGGCTGAGCCGAACCCGGTTCGCTCAAGTATCATGGATGGTACCCCTGCTTCCCCCGCTTCCGACAAGGAGGCTTGGCTGCTGGTCAGCCAGGCTTCCGGTATCGGGAGCCGCTATTTCCAGCGTCTGCTAAACCGGTTTGAAAACCCGATAGCGATCCTCAGTGCCAGTCGCAAGGAACTTGCAGAAATAGGCATCCCTCAACCTGCCATCAATGCACTATTGGCTCAAGACCAGAAGGCCATTCAACCCTCTCTGGCATGGCTGGAGCACCCCAAGCATCAGCTGATCACCTTAACGGACAAAGACTATCCCCAACTGCTGCAACAGACCGATGCTCCCCCTCCTCTGCTCTTCCTGATCGGGGATAGGGAGCTACTCCACCAACCTCAGTTGGCCATTGTCGGTAGTCGCAACCCGACTTCCACTGGCCTCGACAACGCACACGAATTCGCCTGCTGTCTGGCCGGCGCCGGACTTTGCATTACCAGCGGATTGGCCCAGGGTATCGACGGTGCCGCCCATACAGGCGCACTGAAGAGCGGCTCCACTATAGCGGTGATGGGTACCGGGCTTGATCGCATCTACCCAGGCAGTCATAGGGATCTGGCACATAAAATTGCCGAAAACGCCCTTTTAATCAGTGAATTTCCACCTGGTACTCAGGCGAGACCAGAGAATTTCCCACGTCGCAACCGCATTATCAGCGGCCTCTCTGTTGGCACATTGGTCATAGAAGCCACGTTGCAGAGCGGTTCTCTGATCACGGCTAGACTCTCCTCGGAACAGGGACGTGAGGTATTTGCCATTCCAGGTTCCATACACAACCCGCAGGCACGGGGCTGCCATGCACTGATCAGACAGGGCGCAAAACTGGTCGAGTCGGCCCAAGATATTATTGAGGAGTTGGGTGCCCTATTCGGTAGCTTACAATCTCCGACCACATCGTCTGAACAATTAGTAGATCAGGATACTGAGAAAAATGACCCAGAGTATGCCCTGTTACACCAGGCATTGGGCTATGATCCGATCTCAGTTGATGAATTAATCACCCGAACCGGTTTGACCGCAGAGGCAGTTTCGTCCATGCTGCTGTTGCTCGAGCTTGAAGGTCATGTATCATCGGCTCCCGGCGGCTACTACTGCCGCACAGACACATTGGCATCCCGTCCTAGCGGGAGAGAGAGCACATGAACGAAAACGTGGTCGACATTCTGATCTACCTCTATGAAAACTACATGGACGGTGAACACGCACCCCCTTCAGATCAACACGAACTTCGTGATGAGTTGATACAAGCCGGATTCCCATCAAGGGAGATTAATAAAGCCTTCGACTGGCTGGATGAGCTCGCCGACAATGCCCAGACACAACATGGCGAAGCTGATCAATCTCACTCACTGCGGATCTTCACCGATGAAGAGATATCGCGCCTGGATGTGGATTCCCGTGGCCTGCTGCTGTTTCTGGAGCAGAACGATATTCTCGCAATGACTGCACGGGAACTGGTCATTGACCGGGCATTGGCACTCGATACAGCCATCATTACGGAAGAGGAGTTGAAATGGATCATTCTGTTGGTACTGATGAACCAGCCCGGCCAGGAAGCGGCATTTGCTCGCATGGAAGATATGGTCTACAACGAAGTTCCGGTATTTCTGCATTAGTAGCTGTAAACATTAAAAACACTTGATTTCTTTAGCGCGGGACGTTTCACTGTCCCGCGTTTTTCTATTGAAACGACCAAAACCTGATGAACCTGGTAATTGTAGAATCGCCAGCAAAGGCGAAAACCATTAAAAAATACCTCGGCGGCAGCTTTGAGGTACTGGCATCCTATGGCCATGTGCGGGACCTGATACCCAAAGAGGGGGCAGTCGACCCGGATAAGGGATTCGCCATGAAATACCAGGTCATCGAGCGAAATGACCGTCATGTACAGGCCATCACCAAGGCCCTGAAACAATCAGATGCCCTCTATCTCGCTACTGATCCGGACCGGGAAGGGGAAGCCATTTCCTGGCACCTCTCTGAATTGCTTAAGCAACGGGGTAAACTCAAGGATAAACCGGTCTACCGGGTGGTGTTCAACGAAATCACCAAAAAAGCGGTCAATGACGCCATCGCAAATCCCCGCGAGCTATCTCATCACTTGGTAGATGCTCAGCAGGCACGCCGCGCCCTCGATTACCTGGTTGGTTTCAATCTCTCACCACTGCTTTGGAAGAAGGTCCGTAGAGGCCTCTCAGCAGGGCGCGTGCAAAGCCCCGCACTACGGATGATTGTTGAGCGGGAAATGGAGATCGAGGCTTTCGAGGCAGAAGAATTCTGGACCATTGAGGCAGATTCAAGCAAAGATAATCAGCGTTTCTCGGCCCGACTCACTCACTACCAGGGTAACAAGCTCGAAAAATTCAGCATCACCGATCAGACAACTGCCCAGGCCGCCGAAAAAATATTACTGGAAGCGGGTAGCGATGGTTTACTGATCGTCAAGGTCGAGAAGAAGCAACGAAAACGTAATCCAGCGCCCCCTTTCACCACATCTACCCTGCAGCAGGAAGCGGCCCGCAAGCTAGGCTTTACAACCCAGCGTACCATGCGTACTGCCCAACAACTCTATGAGGGTGTGGATGTCGGACAAGGGACAGTGGGTCTCATTACCTATATGCGTACCGACTCTGTTCATCTGGCCGATGAGGCAACCGCTGAAATCCGTGACCTCATCACTCAGCGCTATGGCGCCCAACAGCTCCCAAGCAATGTGCGCCACTTCAAAACCAAGGCAAAAAATGCCCAGGAAGCCCATGAGGCTGTACGCCCAACCTCTGTATTTCGTGTCCCGGACGAGATCAAAGATCACCTAACCAAAGACCAGGCCAAGCTCTATGAGCTGATCTGGAAGCGCTCGGTCGCCTGCCAGATGATTCATGCCACCATTCATACCGTGGCGGCCGATCTGCAATGTGGCGAAGGGAACCTGTTCCGCGCCAATGGCTCGGTCATTGCCAAACCTGGATTTATTGCGGTCTACCAGGAGGGACTGGATGATGGCGCCAAGAGCGACAGTGACGAGAAGCTGTTGCCCCCCTTGGCGGAGGGCGAGGTGTTACCCTTGGCTGCCATCCGACCCGAACAGCACTTTACCGAGCCACCACCTCGCTACAGTGAGGCCAGCCTGGTAAAGGCCTTGGAAGAGTATGGCATTGGTCGCCCTTCGACCTACGCCTCCATCATCTCGACCCTGCAGGATCGGGAATATGTGGTGCTCGATAAAAAGCGCTTCCAACCCACCGACGTGGGGCGTGTGGTCAACAAGTTTCTGACAGAGTACTTCACCCGCTATGTCGACTACGATTTCACCGCCAACCTGGAAGATGAACTGGATGCGGTCTCTCGTGGCGAAGAGGATTGGGTTCCCTTGCTGAGTAAATTCTGGGGGCCGTTCAAGGAGCAGATCGACCATACCCAGGAAAACGTCAAGCGAAGTGATGTCACCCATGAAGCGTTGGACGAGAAATGTCCCACCTGTGGCGAGCAGCTATCCATACGTCTGGGTCGTCATGGACGTTTTATCGGCTGCACCAACTACCCCACCTGCGACTACACCCGGGACCTGAATGCGGATTCCAGCGAAAAAGAGGAGCCGGAGGTTGTGGAGGGACGGAGCTGTCCTGAATGCAGTTCCGAGTTAGTGATAAAGCGTGGCCGCTACGGAAAATTCATCGGCTGTTCGAGCTATCCCAAGTGCCGTTATATCGAACCCCTGGAGAAACCCGAAGACACAGGTGTCAGCTGCCCCAAATGCCATAAAGGCAACCTGCTGAAACGAAAATCACGTAAGGACAAGATCTTCTACTCCTGCTCCACCTATCCGGATTGCGACTATGCTGTATGGAATGAACCGGTCGCTGAACCCTGTCCCAACTGTGGCTGGCCGGTATTGACCATCAAGACCACCAAGAAAAGGGGTACAGAGAAGGTCTGCCCGCAAAAGGATTGTTCATTCAGTGAACCTCACGAGGAGTAGTCGCTGTAACCGCTGATCGAAAATGGTGCGGAAGGCCGCACTGGAGCAATCTCAATTCAGCTTGATGGAATACTAAGTAGTGCCCTATTCTAGCCCCCGATGTAATTGATCAATGATTGTCGCTGCCTGGTCCATATGTTCAAATCTATGGCTCCCTCCCTCAAAGCAGTGCACCTCGCCAATCCCTGCATAGCACTCTGCGGCAATCCGATAGTCGATCAACTCGTCACCCTTATCGAGTAACAAAGTGGTTGGTAGTTCGCCTGGCATCGGTTTCATTGCGTAGGTTCGGGTTGAAGCAACCATCTCTGAAGAGAGGTAGTAGCGTTCATCCAATGCCTGATTGAATTGCCAGCCGACCACCTGTTTTAGTAATTGCCAGGGCTGCAGGGCCGGGTTGATCATGACCAGATGCTGGAAACCTAATCGACCCGCCAGCCATGCACCATAGAACCCTCCCATGGAACTCCCGACCAGGACACGGGGTTCTGCCGTATTGTACTCTTGCTGTAACAAACGTGACAGTTCATCAGTCAACTGCGCTATGGCCTGTCCAGCTAAATGGGCCGGATAGGTCGGACTGACGACCGGTATGGATGGAAGCAATTCTCGCAATGTTGCTGCCTTTCCAGAACTACCTGCGCTATTGAGTCCATGGAGATAGACAATCACGCAAAAACCTCTATAACTACTTTTGGCGCCGATCATCGCAGTCAGCGTAGTGGGTATCCAGATACACCCTTGCGGTGGAGCCAGGTGCCTTGACAATATAGGGCGTTTCTAATCGGACGCGCGCACCGTGCAACCTGGATACTCATCCTCTATTGACCTGCATCCACCATACCTGTAGCGTTCTCGCCTGCTAAAGGTGCCCACCCTGCTCGGTGGGTCAGCCCCAACATGGCATCTACTGCCATTCGGGGTGAAACGGGAAGCAGGTGAAAGACCTGCACTGCCCCCGCAACGGTAAGCAGATTGAGATACCGCAATAGTCCACTGTGCCGAGAGGCATGGGAAGGCGCCGGTATCGGGTGGCGACACCCCTCTGCAAGTCCGGATACCGGCCTTGGCAATTCACGGTGTTGCGGAGGGCGACAGTGGCTGAATGAGTTCCTGTCCAACCTGAGCTCAGATAGTTTTCACCTTCTCCTCTCGATACCACACCTCAATCCTACGCGACGACGCGGGTGTGCGTCCCTTGGAGAACTTATGAAGATCCACCCTAGATACAAGTTGGCGTCAGCTTGTCTGATTGCCTTGACGCCTTCGACCGTCCCGGCCGATACCGAACTCCCCTCTCTTATCGTCAGTGCCTCACGTACCGAGCAACCGAGCCTGCTGACACCGGCCAGCATCAGCATCATAAGCCGTGCGGAGATTGAACAAAGCGCTGCACAAAATCTGTTGCAGCTGCTGAGTGGGCGACATGGCATTCAGGTCAGCAGCCTGTTTGGCGATGGTAGCCAGGCAACCCTCGACATGCGTGGCTTTGGTCCCAGCGCAGGTGCCAATACGCTGGTGTTGGTGGATGGACGTCGACTGAATAATGCCAGTGATCGTGCCGACCCGGATCTCAACAGCATTGATCTGCACCGGGTGGAGCGCATTGAAATTCTACAGGGCAGTGCCGGCACGCTGTATGGCAATCAGGCCGTTGGCGGCATGGTGAACATCATTACCCGTGAGCCTGAGGATTTTTCAGCCCAGGCCTCGGTTGGGGTGGGCAGTTACAGCAGCTATAATCTCTATGCCGATATCAGTAACAACCTGGATAACGGCCTCTCCTATCGTCTCTCGGCAAAGCAAAGGGAGAGTGACAATTACCGGGAGAATAATGATACTGATCGGAATGACCTCAATCTGCGTTTAGATTATGATCATCAAAGCGGCAGCCTGTTCTTTGAGCAACAATGGGTGGATGAGGATCAACAAACCCCCGGTTCTCTTTTTAGTGAAGAGCTTGAGGTCGATCGCAACCAATCAGCCACTGCCTATCAAGGGGATTTTAGCAACAGCAAGTCGAAGATTAGCCGCCTTGGCTTGCAACAGACGCTGGGGCTCTACTGGTCTGTCGAAGGGGAGCTAACCTATCGTGATAACGAGCGGGAATTCCAAAGCAGCTTTCGGACATTTCCTGGCTCACTCTCTACCCAGGACAGAGAGGTAAAAGGCTTCAACCCCCGTTTGATCGGCATCCTGCCTCTCTCAACAGGTGACGCCACTCTAACCGCCGGCGCCGACTTTGAGCGTACAGATTACGCCCTGCGCACCAGCTTCGGACCCCAGCTGCTCGATCAATCGGTGGATGCGTTCTACCTTCAACTTACTGCACCTATGACAAGTTGGGTCTCAGCCACCGCCGGTTTCCGACATGCCCGAATCGACAATGTTATCGAGACCAATACCTCACATGATCGACTGGACGACAGCGTCAATGTGGGTTCTCTTGGCATCACATTCAGGCCCACGGAGGCGTTTCGACTTTTCCTTCGACTCGATGAAAATTACCGCTTCGCAACCGTGGACGAGCACACCAATGTCGTATTCGGTCAGCCTGTTGGTATAGAAAACCAGACCGGTACCTCCTATGAAACAGGCGTCGAGTGGCATCAGCCTGGGTTGATGAGCAAGCTGGTGATCTATCGACTCAACCTCGAAAACGAGATCAGTTTCGATGCTTCGGGTTTCGTCAATACCAATCTGGATGAGACTCGCCGTGAAGGGGTTATCCTGGAGACACGTTGGCAGGTAAACCAGACTTTCAGCCTGGGTGGGAGCCTTAATTACACAGACCCAACCATTACGGATGGTGCCTTTAAAGGCAATCACATCCCCTTGGTGGCAAACCGTTCAGCCCAACTCAACGGCGATTGGCAGATCGCTTCACAGTGGCGTCTGTTTGCCGAAAGTGTGTTCAGTAGCGAACGTGTTATTGGTGGTGACTTTAACAACAGGCTGCAACACCTGCCCGGTTATGGTGTAGTAAATGCCGGCTCACACTATCGTTCCGAGCCCTGGCACCTCAGTCTACGGATCGATAACCTGCTGGACAAACACTATGCAAATTCTGCCTCAGCCGGTTTCGATGCATCGTTCACTCAAAGGGCTGCCTTCTTCCCGGCACCAGAACGAAACTTTTGGCTCACCCTCAACTATCGGCTATGAGTGAGCAATGAGCGCAATGATCACAGCACTTCTGCTGCTATTACTGACTGCCTTTCCAGTCATGGCTGGCTCACCCCAACGGGTGGTGTCGGTCAACCTCTGTAGTGACCAGTTGCTGCTCATGCTGGCTGATCCTCAGCAAGTGGCATCGGTCAGCTACCTCTCCAGGGACCAGGAAAGCTCATTCGTGGTCGAACTGGCTATGGACCACCCAATCAACCACGCCCAGATTGAGGAAGTCATCAGCTCTCAGCCCGACCTGGTAGTGACCACACCCTACACCAACCCGCGCTTGCTCAATACCCTTGAGAAGTTGGGCTTCAAGACACATAGACTGACACTCGGCCATAGCGTGGAAGCGATCACTACCGATATACGAAAACTCGCCACCAGGCTGGGACAGGCACCACGAGGTGAGGCGCTCATCAGAGAGATGCAACAGCGCCTTCAGCTCAACCAATCAACCAGTCTTGTCGACCGTCCCAAGGCACTCTTCTATCAACCCCGTGGCTATACCAGTGGCATCGACACCCTGCAAAATGAAGCCCTGCAGCTGGCCGGATGGCGTAACCCGGCAGCAGAACAGGGCATTGTGGGATATGTTCCCGTCCCGCTGGAACAGATTATCCATTGGCAACCCGATACCTTGTTCACCTCAAACTATGGTGAAAGCGGTGACTCGTTAGCAGAACGTCAACTCGAGCACCCGGCACTCAAACGCCTGCTGGGGCATAAACCCATGCTGCAGATTCCCTATAAGTACTGGATCTGCCCCGGTCCGATGCTGGCTGAAGCGGTATCCATGCTGTATGAGGCAAGAGAGCGGGAAAGGTAAACAATGGGAATGCACAAACCGGATTCACCCGACCGATGATAGCTGCCATGGTCCAGCACAGGCTACTGTTCTCACTAGGGGGTTTAATCATCCTCACTGCACTTCTCTCCCTGTTGATTGGCAGTCAGGCCATACCCCTGATGGATGCCTTGCATGAGAGCTTTGCTGGCAATACCGGGATCTACGGTCTGATCCTGACCGAACTGCGTATTCCCAGAACCTTGGTGGCCTTGCTGGCCGGGGCTTCTCTCGGCCTTTGCGGCGCTGTGATGCAATCTCTACTGCGTAACCCCCTGGCCAGCCCTGGCCTTGTTGGCAGTGCAAGTGGTGCTGCCCTCGGCGCGGTCATCACCCTCTATTTCGGTCTCGCATCGCTTTTTACCTACGCGCTTCCCCTGGGTGGCATGATCGGTGCGTTACTCGCCACCCTGACGGTCTATCTCCTGGCGGGCCGGGATGCCGGTACCCTGACCCTGATCCTGGCGGGTGTCGCGGTCAACGCATTTACCCTGGCACTGGTCTCCCTGCTGCTCAATCTGGCTCCCAGCCCTTATGCCGTACAGGAGATTGCACTGTGGATGCTCGGCTCACTGGCGAATATCAGCAGCAATGAACTCTGGATCCTGCTCCCTGGCACCCTGGCAGGGTGGATGATGATAGGGCGTCAGGGCCGCTCCCTCGACCTATTGACCTTTGGAGAGGAGACCGCCAGCTCTATGGGCGCTGAACTGCCACGCCTGAGGAGGCGTCTGTTTCTTGCCGTGGCATTGGCCATAGGTTCAGCCATATCGGTCACCGGCGCCATCGGCTTCATTGGACTGGTAGTGCCCCACCTGCTGCGACCTTTAGTGGGCTATCAGCCGAGCAGATTGCTGGTTCCCAGTGCCATGGGAGGGGGCTTGCTGTTGTTGCTGGCAGATATCGGTGTGCGTCTGTTACCGGCCCAAGGGGAGATCAAGGTCGGTGTTGTCACCGCATTGATCGGTGCCCCCTTCTTTCTGTGGCTGATCATACAGGGTAAAAGGAGTGGTCTATGAATCTACTGAGTGGACAGGCCCTCTGCTTCAGTTGCGATGCCCAACCGATCCTTGACGGTGTTGATATCACACTTACAGGGGGGGAGATGTTGGGGCTGATCGGTCCGAATGGTGCCGGCAAAAGTACCTTGTTGCGATTGCTTGCCGGAGCTATCACAGCTGACAAAGGAATGCTCACTCTTGAGGGTAGACCGATCTCAACCTTTACACCCCGCGAGCGGGCACGGCGTATCGCCTATCTGCCACAAATGAGTGAAATCGCCTGGCCTATGAGTGTTGAGCGTCTGGTGGCGCTTGGACGTATTCCCCATCTGGAAGCCTGGCAACACCCCGGCCCCTATGACACAGAAATAATTGATAGAGTCATCACTGAAACTGACCTTCTGCCCTATCGTGATCGTCCTTTCAACACCCTTTCCGGCGGTGAGCAGGCACGGGCTGTATTGGCCCGCGCAATGGTTTCAGAACCTGACATTCTTCTCGCCGATGAACCAGTCTCAGCGCTGGACCCTGCACATCAACTCGATGTGATGACACTGCTCAGCAAACACTGCGAGGCGGGCCACTCGGTTATCGTTGTATTGCATGATCTGAACCTGGCAGCCCACTTTTGCAAAAGATTGAAACTGCTCTATCGAGGTCGCACCCTGGCAGAGGGTGATGCCAATCAGGTTCTCACCCCGCAAAATCTTGAAAAAGCCTATGCCATCGAGATGAATCTATCTGCTGGTCCGTCACCGGCACCCTTCCGCTTGCCATGGCGTCGCTTGAACAACTAATTTTCCATCTATCCAGAACGGAAATATCCCTAAAGACCGGTTAGAAAGTGCCGATAGCACATATGATTGCACAGGTCTGCACTAACGATATGGCTATTTGAATACCTTGCAAGATATACATACCTGGATAACTGCCGATGGATCGACCTCAGTTCCGTCTGAGTAGTGAGACAACCCGTCTTATCTTGAAATAGTTCATTGCAAGATAAGAGCAACTTTTGGCAAATATACGCCAATCTGCGAGCCCTAGAATGACTATCAAGAAAAGACTGACTATCCTTGCCGTCAGCATTGCATCGATCATGGTTGTGATGATCATACTGATGAATTACGCCATGAATCGTATAGAAGGTCTCAGGGATACCGGTAGCCTGCTTGGCAAGGTAGAAATTGACATGCTCTCACTACGGCGCAGTGAAAAAGACTTTCTCTCCAGACGAACCTTAAAATATCGTGATGCCTTTAACCAGCGAGCGAAATCCCTCGATATCCGACTGGTTGAATTAACTGATGAAGTGCAGACGCTTGACCTTAATAGAGAGACCGTTGACAACCTGGTCAAGGATCTCAAGCAATATTCTGCACTGTTCAATGAAGTATCAGCCCTTCAAGAGATCATCGGCCTTGATGAAAAGAGTGGTCTATACGGAAAACTAAGGGATTCAGTTCGCAATGCAGAGGGACTCATCAAGGAGATCGGTGAAAATCGATTGATGGTCGATATGTTGATGCTGAGACGAAATGAGAAGGATTTCATGCTACGCATGAACCCAAAATATTTGACTCAGTTCGATGATAACTACAACAAGTTGTTGAACGCCTTATCGACCGCATCAATCGGAGAATCAGCTCAACAAGACATCCAGACAAGCATGCAACTGTACCGTAAATCGTTCCACCAATTTGCTGATTCATCGAAAACAAAAGGACTCACTTCTAAGGATGGGAAGCTCGGTGAGTTACGTAATGCCGTACACAATGCTGAGAAGAAGATTGAAGTGATGCACAACTACCTCAGCACTGAAATAGCCTCAATTCGTACTACGCTGAAAGCTACTATTGCCACAACATCCATCATCCTAGCAGTCGTGTTAATCTTTGCAGTACTTGCAATCATGCGCTCGATTACCAGACGCCTCGATGCGGTTGACGCTCGAATGCGTGATATTGCTCATGGTAATGGGGATCTGACCAAGAAACTTGACGTTACCGGCAATGACGAAATCACTCAAATTGGCAAGAGCTTCAACCTTTTTATCACCAAGATTCATGATGTCATTAAAGAGTTGAAATCCGCAAGCGAGCGGTTGGCAACTTCCAGCATTCAGATGTCTCAAAGTAGCAGTCAAAGCCTGCAAAATATGCAACACCTGAATGGAGAAACCAGTCAGGTTGCAACAGCCATGACACAGATGACCGCATCTGTAGGAGAAGTTGCAAGAAATGTGGAGAGTGCTGCACAAGCAGCAAGGAATTCTGACGGCGAGGCCAATAAAGGTCAGAAGGTAGTCACCGAGACCATCACCTCGATTAACAGTCTGGCATCAGAAGTCCAACAAGTTGCCAATGTGATTGAAAAACTGGCAGCAGACTCGCAAGAGATTGGTGGTATATTGGATGTCATCAGAGGCATTGCCGATCAGACCAATCTGCTTGCGCTCAATGCCGCTATTGAAGCCGCAAGGGCAGGTGAACAAGGTCGGGGATTTGCCGTTGTTGCAGACGAAGTACGAACCCTGGCAAAGAGAACCCAGGAATCCACTGAAGAGATACAGCGCATGATAGAACATGTACAAGCAGGCGCAGCGAATGCGGTCAGCGCGATGGAGAACGGCCGTAGCCTTGCTGAGAAGAGCGTCCATGAAGCTGAAGCTGCAGGCAGCTCACTGGTATCCATTACAGAAGCGGCACACACTATCAGCGATCTTAATACACAAATTGCCAGTGCAGTTGAGGAACAGAGTAGCGTAGCCACTGAGATTGACCACAATATCCACAACATCAGTGACGATGCTGAAGAAACAACAAATCATGCTAATGACATTGCTGGCACCAGTAATGAAATATCACAGCTAATGTCCACTTTAAATAATTTAGTCAAGCAGTTTCGTATAGCAGGTTGAGCATACCAGGATTGAGCTGCAGGCATAACAGGCCACATTGTATGTTCACGGAAGATGTACTAAACATACAATGTGGTCGCAGCATCTTGCAAAAGACATTTCCACTCATTTACATCCACAATCAACCAGACAGTGACACTGGCTAGATAACTTGAAAATAGTTTCCTGATTATCCACCCTACATCCCTAGTTTTTGGCTGGATGGAGCCCAGAATCCCACCATAATGTAATGGAAGCCTAAACCCGTACATTAATGCTACATATCACTTTAAGTTAAGCACCATTCGGCGTCTATGCAATAGCTGTGAGTGTGGCAGTTGATCTGGAACAGTTATAATTCTGGTCGGTCAATAGCAAATGATTTCAACAATCAAGCAATAGAAACTTAAGACACTTAAATTTTGGATTTTCCATAAACACTGTTTCAATCACAGGAACATCACCAAGCCATTAGTGATATGAATAAACTTGAACTGGAAACGAGTCTCTCACAATTACCAGCCTCTGAAAGTAGTTATCCATTTGGACCCGAGGCCCTTGTATTTAAGGTCATGAACAAAATGTTTGCACTAGTCTCGCAAAAAGAGGATCCAGCGAGAGTAACGCTTAAATGCGGCCCTGCCGATGCTGAAGTACTTGTTGCTAAATATAAGTCGATCATCCCCGGTTATTACATGAACAAAAAGCACTGGATTACCATTTCACTGACAGATGAATTACCGAATCACATACTGATTGATTTGGTCAACGAATCCTATAAACTGGTAGTGAGCAAGCTAACCAAGAGAGAGAAAGGACAACTTCAGCAGCAATACCAATAACCATACCCATCCAAATTTTCAACCGTGAATGGAATCATATATGAATAAAAAGGACTATCTCATAATATCTACTATTGTTTCGCTTTTCTTTGTCACCTCCACTACCATCCATGCCAAGAATTGCATTAAGGGCAAACCTTGTGGCAAAGGCTGTATCGCATTAGACAAAAACTGTCGCATTAATCCCAATGGCATACGAAACAAAAAGAGTGCATCAAATGAATCTGGTTTTACAAACTCTTCTCGTAAACAATCAGTTCTTCGAAAATCCAAGCTAAGGCTTCCTAAGGTCTACACTATTACTGCCTTATCAGTTAATGCAAAAAGCGCGCCCCAATCCAAGGAGATCACAGCTCATTATAATAAGGGTCTGCACGTGTTCGTTTATGAAATATTTCAATCATGGGCCCGCCTCAACAATATGCAACCTGAGGAGTGGATTGAACTCAAGCATGTAAAACTTAAATAGACACCTATCTACCAGCACCATATTCCTACAGCTAACTGATAGTACTGAATAATGATGTCATCATACTCGGAGCGTAAACTAAAGCATTAGGATTTACACCTTAATAAGATAAAGTTCGATTCATAGTCATTGACCTCTTATCATCTCAACCACAGAGAGATAGCTAATATATTTACAATATTTATTCGCTAATATGAACCATACAAACCAGTATAAAATCGTAGTAGCTAATGTATCTCACTATAGTGGCATCTTGCGGTTGATTACTTCTCCTGAAGAGTTATATCTGGTCTATCCATCAGGCATCTGGCCCTTCGATACAGCACAACTCAATCAACTCAGCAAAGAACGAAGTGACTTCACGGTTGTACTGGACCAGGAGCGGGTCATCGGGTTTGCCAACCTTTATGAAAACCTATCTGGTGATAAGTTATTTATTGGCAATGTTGTCATATCAGATGCCTATCGAAGCCAGGGCATAGGCAAGCGACTCATTCGTCATATGTGTGACATTATTTTCAATCGATATGCGTCTGAAGTGCATATCTCAGTTTTCAATTTCAATACACCGGCACTGCTACTCTATGCCTCACTCGGCTTTAGGCCCTATGACCTTGAACAGCGTAGCCTGCCTGATGGTAAATTTTCAGTCCTAATCCACATGCGTCTCTATAGAAGGACATGGCAGGATAATAATCGCTAACGCTACATACGACAGCATGCCTCCCCGGAGGGAGGATGTACAAAGTCTATAATCATTTACTACTCACCAGCTCGAATGAACTCAACCCGGTTACGCATCGCCGCATAGTAGACCACCGGAATCACAACCAGTGTCAGCACAGTGGAGACGAACAGACCAAAGATCAACGACACAGCCAGTCCACTGAAGATCGGATCATCAAGAATGAAGAAACCTCCCGCCATGGCGGCCACTGCCGTCAACGCGATCGGCTTAGCGCGTACTGCCGCTGAGTTGACCACCGCTTTCTCCAGATCCATACCTTCCCGTACCTGCTGATTGATGAAGTCCACCAGCAGAATTGAGTTGCGCACAATGATACCGGCCAGTGCAATCATGCCGATCATCGAAGTCGCGGTAAACTGAGCACCAAGCAAGGCATGACCCGGCAGGATACCGATCACAGTTAGTGGGATGGGCGCCATGATTACCAGTGGCACCAGATAGGAACGAAACTGGGCCACAACCAACAGGTAGATCATCAATAGACCTACCGAATAAGCAATACCCATATCACGGAAAGTCTCGTAGGTGATCTGCCACTCACCATCCCATTTCAGACTGTAGGCATAGGGATTCTCTGGCTGTTTAAGGAACCACTGTTCGATGCCTCCCTCGCCTTCCAACTGGTCAGAAATATCGAACAGACCATACAGAGGACTGTCAGTCTCACCCGCCATGTCGCCAGTGACATAGACCACGGGCAAAAGGTCCTTATGCTGAATAGAGTACTCCCTTACTCGCGGAATCACTTGAACGATTTCAGTGAGCGGCACCAGCTTACCCGCCTGAGAGCGAACCCGCAGAGAGAGCACCTGGTCGAGATCCGCTTTATCCGCCTCGGAATACTCGATCCGTATTGGTACCGCATACTTGAGATTTTCACCGTGTAGAAAACTCGCATCCTCACCACCCAGCACGGTCGACAGCGCTTCGGCAACTGTACTTTGCGCTACACCCAGACGTGAGGCCTTGGCCCGATCGACCCGTACCACAAATTTTGCTGATGGATATTCAACGCTATCATCCACATCCATGATGTCCGCCGTATTTTCAAACACACTGCGGATCTCCCAAGCTGCTTCAGTCTGCCCCTCATAGTCAAGGCCATAGACCTCAGCCACCAGGGGTGACATGACGGGAGGACCAGGTGGCACTTCGACCACTTTTACATTGCCTTTATAGGCTTGTGCGATCGCTTGAAGTGGCCCACGTACAGCCAGGGCCACCTGGTGGCTCTTACGTTCCCGGTGGTGTTTGTCCACCAGATTGACCTGTATGTCACCCAGGTGCGCACCTTCGCGCAAGTAGTACTGTCGAACCAATCCATTGAATCCGATGGGTGAAGAGGTGCCAGAATAGACCTGATAATCGGTTACCTCTTCGACGCTGGCCAAATAGTCTCCCAACTCATCCAGCACCCGGGTTGTCTGCTCCAGGCTGGTACCTTCCGGCATATCCAGCACGACCTGAAATTCTGACTTGTTATCGAACGGGAGCATCTTCAGCACCACTGACTTTGTTATCACCAATGAGACAGAGGCGACAATCAACAGCATGATCGTTCCCAACAGTACCCAGCGTATCAGATTGCCACGGCTGCCCAACAGAAAGGGTGACATCACCCGGGTAAAAAAGGGATTCAGCACGGCGCTTTGATCACTATTGGCATGGGCGGCGATATGCTCTGCTTGACTGGCCAATACCCGATTGGTCAACCAGGGTGTGAAAACAAAAGCCACAATCAATGAAATCAACATACCGGTACTGGCATTGATCGGAATCGGGCTCATGTAGGGTCCCATCAGACCGGTTACAAAGGCCATCGGCAACAGTGCAGCGATCACAGTGAAGGTGGCCAGAATGGTGGGTCCGCCGACTTCATCGACAGCTTCAGGAATCGCCTCCAGCAAATGCTTGGAGCCCATCTGCAGATGCCGATGGATATTCTCCACCACCACAATGGCATCATCCACCAGGATGCCGATAGAGAAGATCAGCGCAAACAGGGAGACCCGATTCAGGGTAAATCCCCAGGCCCAGGAGGCGAACAGGGTGATCGCCAGGGTGACAACCACCGCCGCACCGACAATAAACGCTTCACGCCAACCAATGGTCAGCAACACCAGCACAACCACTGAGAGGGTGGCGAAAGCAAGCTTGGTAATCAGCTTATTGGCCTTGGCCTCAGCTGTCTCACCGTAGTTACGGGTAATGGTGACATGTACCCCTTCAGGGATGAAGATACCCTCCAATTGCTCGAATCGCTCAATCACCGACTGGGCGATATCCACTGCATTGGTACCGGCCTTCTTTGCCACGACCACCGTCACAGCAGGAAATTTGCCCCCATCGGGCAACTGCTTGAGACTACCTTGAGGACCCGTCCCCATCCATACATATTGTTTTGGTTGGTCGGGTTGATGAGTCACCTCCGCTACATCGCGAAGATAGACTGCCTTACCCTCATGCACCCCAACCACCAGGTTGCCGATCTCTTCCGCAGAGGTCAGGAAGGTACCCGCCTGCACCAGCAACTCGCGGTTATCAGCCGTGACACTGATATTATCCCGAATGTGATTGCCTGCCTGCAGGGCAGTACGCAGATCACTCAAATCGACACCATGACCAGCCAGCGCCTGGGGATCGAGCAACACATGCACTACCCGGTCAGGATTGCCGATGGTGTAGATATCACGGGTTCCCGGTACCCGTTTTAATTCAGACTCAATGGCGTGCGCCACCTGACCCAATTCATAGGCGCCCACCTGCGGATTGTCCGACCACAGCGTAGCGGTGACGATAGGCACATCATCGATCCCTTTCGGCTTGACGATGGGTTGTCCTACTCCCAACCCTTGGGGTAGCCAGTCCTGATTCGCGTAAACCTTACTGAAGAGGCGCACGATGGCGTCTTCCCGATTCTCACCCACCAGGAACTGGACTGTCAGCACAGCCATACCAGGCCGTGATGTCGAATAGACATGCTTGATGCCGTCGATCTCCGACAACACCTGTTCCGCCGGGGTCGCAACCAGGTTCTCGATCTCGGTTGCCGTAGCGCCCGGAAAGGGAATAAAGACATTGGCAAAGGTGACGTTGATCTGCGGCTCCTCTTCCCGGGGCGTCACCAAAACAGCGAATACACCGAGCAGGAGACCCACCAACGCAAGCAGTGGCGTGATTTCCGTTATCAGAAAGCGTTTGGCAACGCTCCCTGAAAGTCCCAGCTTACTCATCATGACTCTCCGCCAATTGCTGTTTCAATAGAGTGACAGCAGCGATTGGATCAATCGCCACCTGTTCCCCCTCGGTGAGTCCCGCGATGATTGATAACAGGCCTTCAGCGACAGGATGGCCGGCTCGGATATGACGGAAATGCACCCGACCATCCTTACTCAGCACATACACGGCTGTCACCTCAGAACGGTAGACCACCGCCTGACGTGGCACCACCAACTCCTGCTTGATGCCGGTAGCGAAGGCTGTTTTGACGAACATACCCGGAAACAGGTCACTGACACCTTCTGGCAGATCGACCCGAACCTTGAAGGTATTGCTGCTCTGATCGGCAAAAGGAAAAATGGTCAGCCCCCGGCCCTCGATCGCTTCACCGGTAGGCAAAAGAACCCGTGCCTTGCCCTGCTCGCGGATCACAGGAATCAGGCTCTGGGGTAACTCCACAGTGACTCGCAACTGATCAAGTGAGATCCCACTGATCAGCTTCTGACCGGGTGAGGCAATCTCACCCACCTGTACATGACGATGGGTGACTATGCCACTGTAAGGGGCCTTGACCCGGGTATACTCGAACTGCTCGCTCGCCTTTGCCAAACGGGCATCGGCAGCTTCTTTACGCGCACGAGCCGATTTCACAGCAGCGGTGGATTTGTCCAGCTGGGATTGGGAGGTGAGCTTTCGGCCAAACAGATCCTTACTCCGCTTAAAATTGTCTCCCGCCTCCTGTAGGCGGGCAACCGCCTCTCTCAGATCAGCCCTGGCCTGGTTTAGACCAGCCTTCTGTTCAGTGTTCTTCAGGTTCACCACCAACTGACCCTTTTCGACAAAATCATCCACATCGAACAGGATCTCTTCCACCTGACCCTGGGTTTGGGCCGAGAGTGTAGTCTGGTTAATCGCCTCAACCACCCCGTCTAACCAGAACTCCCTGGCAGCTTCCCGTTTTACAGCTGTTGCCGTTTCAAGCGCCCTTGTTTCAGCTGCCGACAGACCAGGCAGCAGCACCAGTCCCAGCAGGTAAATCAGCAAAAAGCGTTTCATGGGTCGACTCCTATTAGTATATTAGATTTCTCTTATATTACTATCTCTCCCCAATATTTCAACCTAGAAACGGCAGTTGAACGGCCGCCAGGGTGCGTGCCGCGTAGTGCCTGGCAAGGCATGACGAGGCGGAATAGTCGATCTATTCCAACGAGTTATAACACAGCCAGGCACTGCGCGGGACGTGCCTTGGTGGTCGTAGCGACATTTAACTAACGGGTGATTTCGCGATTGTCCATACCCCCTGTTAAACCAATCACTTGCCCGTTACTCAAAGCGTTCAACTGCCGTTTCTAGGTTCAACCACATACATCAATGGTGAATGGTTTTGTGACGGATTACCCCAGGTCCAGACCCAGCCAGAAGCAGCCCGGTATAACCCAATGATTACAGCGATGAATTGTTGATCTAAACAATTTATTGCGGTCTTTGGGCTTGATTGCAATCTTTTCGTTTTTTCTCGCTGCAATCTGGCTGTCAGGTAGGATCTGCGTTTAGCCGCTTGACCCTGCTCTCCCCTCTGGTAATGTCTCATGGAATCCCTAAATAACGACCACACCCAAATGAAGTACAAAGACCTGCGTGATTTCATTCAACAGCTTGAGTCCCGCGGTGAACTTAAACGCATCCAGACCGAGGTCGACCCTAACCTGGAAGTCACAGAGATCTGTGACCGCACATTGCGACGTGGCGGTCCGGCATTACTGTTTGAAAAGGTCAAAGGCTCTCCTTACCCCTTGCTGGGCAATCTGTTTGGTACCCCCGAACGGGTTGCGATGGGTATGGGTGAGGAACATGTGGAATCCCTGCGGGAAGTGGGCAAACTGCTTGCCTTTCTCAAGGAACCGGACCCACCAAAAGGGATGAAGGACGCCTGGGATAAGCTCCCCGTATTCCGCAAAGTGCTCGATATGGCACCCAAAGAGTTGCGCAATGCACCCTGCCAAGCTGTTTCCCAAGAGGGTGATGCGGTCGACCTGACCCAGCTGCCCATTCAGACCTGCTGGCCGGAAGATGCAGCACCCTTGATCACTTGGGGACTGGTCATCACCCGCGGCCCTGCCAAATCACGACAGAACCTCGGCATCTACCGCATGCAACTGCTCGGGCCTAACAGGCTGATTATGCGCTGGCTGGCCCATCGGGGTGGTGCGCTCGACTTCCGTGAGTGGCAAGAAACACACCCCGGAGAGCCCTTCCCTGTCAGTGTCGCGCTCGGCGCAGACCCGGCCACTATCCTGGGTGCCGTGACACCAGTTCCCGACACCCTCTCCGAATACGCCTTTGCCGGACTGCTACGCGGCAGCCGTACTGAGGTGGTGAAATGCCTCGGCTCCGATCTACAGGTACCCGCCTCAGCTGAGTTCGTGCTCGAAGGTCACATCTATCCTGGTGAGATGGCTGCTGAAGGACCCTATGGTGACCACACCGGTTACTACAACGAAGTGGAGCACTTTCCCGTTTTTACCGTTGAACGGATTACACACCGTGAAGATCCGATCTACCACAGCACCTACACAGGCCGTCCACCGGATGAACCGGCGGTTCTCGGTGTTGCGCTCAATGAAGTCTTCGTGCCGATCCTGCAAAAACAGTTTCCGGAGATTGTCGATTTCTATCTGCCTCCGGAGGGTTGCTCCTATCGACTCGCTATAGTGAGCATGAAGAAGCAATACCCCGGCCATGCCAAGCGTGTAATGATGGGGGTCTGGTCCTTCCTGCGGCAATTCATGTACACCAAATTTGTCATCGTAGTTGATCAGGACGTCAATACCCGTGACTGGCAGGATGTGATCTGGGCCATGACCACTCGCATGGATCCCGCACGAGATACTACAGTGATCGAAAACACACCGATCGACTATCTTGATTTCGCCTCCCCAGTCTCCGGCCTGGGTTCCAAGATCGGCTTTGATGCCACAAATAAGGTGCCAGGCGAGACCAGCAGAGAGTGGGGGCGGCCGATCACTATGAGCTCAACCATCAAGCAACGTATCGATGAGATTTGGGATCAGCTCGGGATCGACTAAACTAGCAGAAAAACATCAAGAGGATAGGGAATATAATAATGCGTACAATCATGTTGATGAATGCCAAGGGTGGTTGCGGCAAAACAACCATCGCCACCAACCTTGCCACCTGGTATGCCGATGAAGGCAAGCAAGTCGCGCTGGTCGATTTAGACCCGCAAAGATCAACCCTCGACTGGCTTGATGCAAGACAAGACTACGAAGGCATCCCAGAAATCCAGGGTATAGATGCGGTAGCCGGTCCAGTCAGACCCGCTAAAGGTACTGACCTGATGATCATGGATGCTCCCGCTGGCACACATGGTAAAACGATCAATAAGATGCTGCTGCGAGTCGACACGCTGATCCTCCCGGTACTACCCTCTCCAATCGATATGCGCGCCTGTAATCGCTTCCTCTCTGAATTGTTGGATAGCGGACGGGTCTTAAAGCACCAGACACGTATCGGCATCGTCGCCAATCGTACCAAGGAGTACACCCGCATCTACCACGACCTGGAGAGCTACCTGGGACATCTCAAGATCCCCTTTATTACCCATCTTCGCGAGAGTCAGAACTATATCCGATCTGCTGAGAAGGGCCTGGCACTGTTCGAGCTGGCCCCCGCTCAAGTTTATAAAGATGTTGTCTTGTGGGATCCTCTATTCAAATGGTTGAAGGTCTGAATCGATCGGGTGCGGCCCTGCCGCACCATAAACCTAAAGACAAGCTGGCAGACCCTGCTCCAAGGTCGGATAGCTCAGCGCCACAGATAGCTCATCAAGCAGCTTATTATTACTCAAGCGACGTGACTCCCCCAGGTAGGAGAGCATTCCTGGCGAGAGCGTGTGTTTAGCTTGGTCCAAACTGATTTGTGGTGGTCTGGGCAGATGGAGAAAATCAGCCACCTGATTAAAGTAACTGGTCATACTGTTCGGATGACCATCGCAGACATTAAATACCGCTCCTGAATGTCCTCGTTGCATAGCCGCCAGACAAACCTTAACCAAGTCTAGGGAGTGGATATGGTTGGTGAATGGGGAATCCGCCTCGGAGACCATCGGCTGTCCTTGCTGCAGACGTTTCACAGGCAGCTTTCCCGGACCATAGATACCGGCAACCCGCAGGATCACCAGTTCCCCTCCGGTACGTTCACACCATGCCTGCCAGCGACGCTCGGCATCGAGACGCCGTCGTGCACGATCCACAGCCGGTGCCGGTCTCCTGGTCTCATCCACCCACGCCCCGTTGCAATCCCCATAGACACCACTGGTACTGAGATAGACTACCTTCTTCGGTTGACCCCCATCCAACAGGTGATCGATCAGGTTTGCCACCCGACTATCCTCGCAACCCACGGATGGGGGTGGCGCTAAGTAGAAGAGCTGTTCATTTTCAACTGACGGTATTGTGGCCAAAGGCTGATCAAGATCGATTTGCATTGCACCAATACCCAGGCCCTGCAAGTATTTGATGCTCTCTTCCGAACGGACCCACCCCGTTACAACATCCCCCTCGGACAGACTCTCCATCGCTATCCGACTACCAATATCGCCACAACCGACTATTGTCACACCCATAACCCAAAGGACTCCCGGTTTAATTCCTTACCAAAATAGGAGAGAATTCCGTCCAATTTACTATTAGAAAAGATATATCTCGGATAACGTATTGTTAACCCGATTGTATACACTCCCATACAACAAGGTACCCCATGAGTTATAAAGTGCAGGTTGAACCAAGTGGCCATGAGTTTTCAGTCGAGGGGGATGAAACCATTCTCGATGCGGCTATCAGACAAGGTATCAACCTGCCCTATGGTTGTCGAAACGGTTTTTGTGGCGATTGTCGCGCCACCCTGACAGTAGGGAGTGTCCTCTACCCAAAGGGTGAACCTGCTGTGATGTCCGACAACAGCAACGGCTTCTGCTTCACCTGCCAGGCATCACCAAGTGCCAACCTGATCATAGGCGTCTCTGAAATCGCTCAATCCCAAGATATCCAGACACGCACCATGCCCTGCAAGATAGACCGCATTGAACGTCTCAATGATGATGTCATTCGTCTCTATCTCAAGCTTCCCGAGGGTGAGCGACTGCAGTTCCTTGCTGGTCAATACCTGAATTTCATACTTCAGGATGGTAGCAAACGTGCCTTCTCGATCGCCAACGCCCCCCATGACGATGATTTTATCGAGTTACATATTCGTCATATATCGGGGGGTGCTTTTACCGACATCCTCTTCAATGGTATGCAGGAAAAAACCATTCTGCGCATAGAGGCGCCTCTCGGAAACTACTACCTGCGTGAAACATCAAAAAGACCGATTATCTTTATGGGTGGCGGCACCGGATTTGCTCCACTCAAGGGGATCATCGAACATGCCTTCCAAATAGGCATTCAACGGCCGATGCACCTCTACTGGGGCGTGCGTTCACGTACCGATATCTATCTCCCTGAACTGCCGGAACAGTGGGTCAGTGAACATAACAATTTCAGTTACACACCGGTACTTTCAGAGCCGGATGAAGATTGGCAAGGCAAGATCGGCTGGGTGCATGAGGCTGTTGTTGCCGATCACCCTGACCTGAGCAACCATGAAGTCTACATGAGTGGTCCACCCCCCATGATCAAGGCCGGTAAAGATACCTTTCTGGATCACGGACTATCTGCTGAGGAGCTCTATTCCGACTCGTTTGAATATGGTGCTGCCGCCACCAAAGAGAGCAAGTAACACCTTTCTGGCTCAAAAGGTAAAACGGCACAACTATATCCATACAGATTTCCTTTTAATCTGTAAAAAATTGTTAAGGCTGCAATATTAAATGTGAATTTAATTCCTTCTGCAACCTACCTCATTGAATCCATTAAATTCTTATGAAATAGTCGGCCCGGCTGAATCAATCTTAGTCTGAACGATATCACTCCAGACCCTTTATAAGGGATCTTGGCAGAAAATAATTGACAAAGGTTGAAAGGCATAGAGTGTCATGGAATAGGACATAGACACGTTTCGTATATGGACAAAAAGGAAATATTTACGTGATGAGATTCAAGAACGGACTTTCTTTCTCACTGACTGCCTGTATGGCGACTTTTGGCCTCAGTCTATCAACCGGTTCACTGGCCGGATGGATTGATGGCTATCAACAAAGTGATCCCACAACTTATTCCGCCCAACAAACTGAAGGGACTACTACAGACCAGGTGATCGTAAAATATAAAGCCGGCGCTGCTGCTACTGCATCCGCCAATACCATGGCAGATAGGGCCCAACAATTTGCCGATAGCGTTGGGGTCAGCTTCTCACATGTCAGAACCACCTCTCACGGGGCACAGGTCATGAAACTGGGTGTAGAAAAGACACCCGCTGAGATGCAGCAGATCATCGATAAAATTGAACAGAGTGGTGACGTGGAATACGCGGAACCTGATCTGATCATGCATCCTTTCTATACCCCTAACGATCCCCGTTACAATGAGCAGTGGGGCTACCATGACCAAACAGGTGGTATTCGTGCCCCTGCTGCGTGGGACACCACCCAAGGGGAAGGTGTTGTGGTGGCCGTGGTGGATACCGGTTATCGCCCCCATCCCGACCTCAAGGACAATATCCTGCCCGGCTACGATATGGTCAACAATAGTACCAATTCAGGTGACGGAGATGGACGTGATTCAGACGCTACCGACATGGGGGACGGTTCAACCGGTTGCAAGCCTTATCGTAGTACCTGGCACGGCACCCACGTAGCAGGCACCGTGACGGCATTGACCAACAACAGTATCGGTGTCAGCGGCACAGCCTTCAAGGCGAAAGTCGTCCCGGTCAGAGTGTTGGCTAAATGTGGCGGCTATACCTCAGATATAGCAGATGGCATTATCTGGGCGGCAGGCGGCAACGTCTCCAATGTCCCAGCCAACCAAAATCCGGCAAAGGTGATCAATCTTAGTCTGGGTGGCGAGTCTTCAACTTGCCCGCAGACCTATCAACAGGCCATCGATACCGCTCGTCAAAAGGGTGCATCCCTTATCGTGGCGGCCGGTAACGAAACCAAAGATGTCTCAGGTTTCACCCCCGCCAACTGCACAGGCATCATCGCTGTCGCAAACTCCAATCGCCAGGGTGGGCGAACCTCCAGCTCCAACTACGGCAGCATGATCGACCTGGCCGCTCCCGGTGACAGCATTCTCTCCACCCATAACAGCGGTCAGATAACACCAGGATCCGACACCTATGGCACCATGACGGGTACCAGCATGTCCGCCCCTCACGTCGCCGGCGTGGCGGCTTTGATGTATGCAGTCAAATCAGACATAACACCTGATCAGGTGGAACAGTTTCTGAAAGAGAGCGCACGGGCCTTTCCTGCTAGTTGCCAGGGTTGTGGCAGTGGCATCCTGGATGCGGCAGCGGCCGTGGCCAAGGCCTCTGGCGGAACCGCCCCGGTTGATCCTCCCGTTGACCCACCCAGTGACAACGCTTTGACCAATAAGGTGGCCAAAACAAACCTGTCAGGTAATGCAGGTGCAACGCTCAAGTACGTCTTCGATGTGCCGGCTGGTGCCACAAACCTCTCCTTCAAAATGAGTGGAGGTACGGGTGATGCCGATCTTTATGTCAAGTTCAACGCCGAGCCTACGGACAACAGTTACGATTGCAGGCCCTATCTCCAAGGCAACAATGAGACCTGCACCATCAGTAACATCCAGACGGGCCGATACCACGTCATGATCAAGGGTTACAGCACCTTCTCCGGTGTCTCGCTGGAAGCCAGCTACGACCTGAGCAACACGACACCGGTTGATCCTCCCGTTGACCCACCTAGTGACAACGCCTTGACAAACAAGGTAGCTAAAACAAATCTGTCAGGTAATGCAGGTGCAACGCTCAAGTACATCTTCGATGTACCGGCTGGCGCCACAAACCTCTCCTTCAGGATGAGCGGCGGCACGGGTGATGCCGATCTTTATGTCAAGTTCAACGCAGAGTCTACGGACAACAGTTACGATTGCCGGCCTTATCTTGAAGGTAACAACGAGACCTGCATCATCAGCAACATCCAGACAGGCCGCTACCATGTCATGGTCAAAGGTTACAGCACCTTCTCCGGTGTCTCGCTGGTGGCCAGCTACGACCTGTCCGGCGCGACAGCACCAGCCGATCCTTGGCAACCATGGAACCCCAGCTTCTTCTAATATAGGTTGGTTTCTAATATAAAATAAATATAAACAATTGGGGGCGGGCATACCGCCCCCTTTTTTGCCCGACTAGACTTGAGGAAAACTACCCACTATTTATATGGCTAAAAAAACTCACTGTAGCGGGTAAGCAAAAAATATTTGCGTCTGAAGTCGAATGATTTTTTTACATAACACGTAAAATAATGTTGGCGACTTGTGTCCCCATAAAAAAGAGATCTGATCGATTAGATCATTTAAAATACCTTGCGTGAGTCCTTTGAAGGGTGGAGCAATCCATCCCTCAATAAATTGTCTACGCAATGGTGAGGCTCATCCAACCGTCTAGTTGGTAGCTAATTGACAACCTACTTCCCCACTATTTGGCGATACACTAATCAATATTCGGGAAGCCATAGAGCAAATCATCGAAGACGGTTTATGCACCTCAATGTTGCGGTGCCTGTATGGCACGCTCATAAGCTTTAAAACCACCCTTCTCCCGCCATTCGCGTATTCCACCCTGAAGGATGTTTAAGTTATCGAATCCAGCAAGACGCAGTGCGAATCCCGCCTGAGCTGACAATGTCCCGGTATTGCAGTAAACAAGAATTGTCTTATCACGCGGAAGTTCTGAACGACGCGCAAGCAGCTGGCGCCACTCGATATTCACAGCACCGGGAATATGCTCTTTTTCATATTGCGTGCCATTGCGGGCATCAACAATGAAAATATTTTCCCAATCTTTCTCCGGTATCTGCTCAGGGAAGATCGCACCCCCCCCATAGTCAACAAAATCGAGATACTCCTCCATGGCATCCATCACCTGATGCTCTTCTTGCGCCATCACAGTGCAAGCTGTGAGTATCAGACTAAGCAGTATAACCACTAGGATTTTATACATTGGGCAGCCTCTATAATCACTGTACAGTCAGCATGTTTGATGTTATCAGATTACTTTAACCAAGATTCCGTAATTGACCACTGATATCTGACGTAAGGTAATAAAATGCAGAATCAAAAAATGGATATTTCCCACACCTATTGGGTGAGTTGTAGAATGCTACATGAATTTGTGCGAAATCAGCTGGAGCTACTGTACACACTAAAATTGAATTTATCCTGATCAATATTGCGTGAATTCAACTTGTAAGTGCAACTCTAGTTTGACGAATAGAGGGTAAGCTGCGGTAGCATCAAAGCTTTCTCTATCCGGCAAGAAA
>JAIVEQ010000019.1 GCA_023838465.1 Candidatus Thiodiazotropha sp. | reverse complement strand
TTGTTGAGGTTGTCCGCTGCCGAGCCTGACTGGGAACTGTGAGCCTCGTCGATGATGACGGCAAAGTGCTTGTCCGAGAGGTCGTCGATGCCATCTACGATGAAGGGGAACTTCTGGATGGTGGTGATGATGATTTTCTTTCCGCCTTGCAGCGAATCCTTGAGGTCTTGCGAACTCTCGGCATGGGCGACGATGTTCTTCACCTCGGAGAACAGCTTAATGTTGTTTTTCAGCTGCTTGTCGAGCACGCGGCGGTCGGTGACCACTACCACGGAATCAAAGATCGGCTGATGGCTCCCCGGCTTGTATTGCTCGATCAGCTGGTAGCTCGCCCAGGTGATGGAGTTGGACTTGCCGGAACCTGCCGAGTGCTGAATCAGGTAGGTATGCCCTACCCCATGCTCACCGGCATGATTCAGCAGGTTTCGCACCACTTCCAGCTGGTGGTAACGGGGGAAATAGAGGGTACGCTTGTGCAGAGGATCATTGTCCTTTTCCCCGACCAGCTTGGCGAAGTGCTCGATGATATTGGTCAGGCTGAGGCATGTAAGGATTTCCTGCCACAGATAGGCCGTGCGGTGTCCTCCAGATGCGGCATTGCCAGGAGGGTTACCCTTTCCGTGGTTGTGACCCTTGTTGAACGGCAAAAAGACGGTCTTTTTGCCAGCCAAATGGGTGGTCATGTAGACCTCGTCGGTATCGACGGCGAAATGCACCAGACAGCGCCCGAACTGCAACAACGTTTCGTTAGGGTCACGATCCTCGCGATATTGTTTCATCGCGTGGTAGGTGGTCTGGCCGGTCCAGGCGTTCTTCAGCTCTAGCGTCGCAATGGCCAAGCCATTGATGAACAGGGCCATGTCGATGGATAGATTTGGATTCGCCTGCGAGTAATAGAGCTGGCGTGTTACCGAGAACACATTGCGCTCAAAGTTCGCTGCCACCTCGGGGTTGATGTCGTTATAGGGCGCACTGTAGAGCAAGGTGAAATGGGAATCGTTGATCGACAGGCCATTTTTCAGCACCTTGAGAATGCCGTGCTTCTTGATGCGCTTGTTCAGATGCTCTAGCACCAGACGCTGCCAATTCGGCTGATCCTTCAGTTTGGCCAGTTCCTTAGCCTGGGTGGCATTCAGAAAGCCCCAGAACTTATCCTGATCAATAGAAAATTCGCGGTCGTAGTCGGATGACCAGCCCAGCTGATAGCCATGGCCGGTTTCGGTACGGTATTGGGCCGCTTGGGTCAAAGCCACGGCATCACCACTGCCGACCTGATCCTTCATCGCTTCGCGGCTGATACCGGAAAGGGCTTTTTCGATGGCGGCTTCCAGGGCCTGTTCGTTGGTTTGGCTGACCATGGGGCTATGTCCTTATAGTTTGACCTTTCCGGTGACGGCTTCAGAAATCAGATTGATCTTCAATTCAGAGAGCAATTCATTTTCTTTCGCAGTAGCCCGAATGATTTTGTCAATTTTATCTTCAATACTTTTGATGTGGATGACGATTGTTTGTTGCTCTTCCAAAGGTGGGAAGGTCATTTTTATAGCGCCAACCAATTCACAATTTAATGCTTCCTGATTAGACCCTTTTCCATAGTTTCGAACGTGATCATAAGCCTGCACGAGGTAGCGGTGCACATATTCTTCATCAACACAGCGTTCTGTTTCGATTGCAGCCATGTTCTGATTTATACAGGCATCTAACCGCATGATTGCGGAAGTCCCGCGTGTCTTTCCTTGTCCCACTATTCCAATGACGACCGTTCCCTTGGGATAAATTCGTATAGATGTTTCCTTCAGCGCCCTTTTCGTAACTAATTCAGAAGGTGTATAGATTTCATATTCATTGACTTTCCCTGAAGACAGCCACGGTATTGTTCCGTCCAGCCAGTATCCAGGGACATCTCTGCTTGGTGTTGAACCATTAGTTATTCGTGCATAGTGCGAAAGCTTAGATACGTTCCAATGCTCCGGCACCTCCCCAATCCACTCCACCCCGCTATCCCGCATGGCCACATCAGGATTCAGCCCCTTGGTTACGGCCTGATTGATCAGGATGGCCTTCTGCTCTTTCAGCAGCTCAATGAGGCGCTGTTTCTTGGCGATGGCCTCGTCGATTTCGGCGGTTTTCTGGTCGAGGAAGTTGGCGATGCGGTCCTGCTCTTCGCGATGGGGAAAGCACAGTTCGAGGCGTTTGAAGTCTCGGTAATCCAGATTCTGACGCAAACCTGACCCCATGCCGTAGAAAACCTTCATCAGGTCATATGCATGTAGGAGGTAATGCATGAACACTGGGTTATGTTCGGGCGATGGACGCAGGCAGATGTACGCTGAGGTAATAATTCCGTGGTCTTTCGCCAACCCTGTACGCAGACTTGTATGATCGTTCTGAAGATCGGTGGGCCGTATGATGATGTCGTTCGGCTTGATCACCTGATATGTCTCGAACGATTCAGGCACCAATCCAGTGAGCTTTTCAGGTGGCTTTATGATCACCGTCCCATAACTCAGGGATAGAACAGTCTCTTCGACCATTCCAATGTTCTTTTTTTTATTTTCTCTCAGGACAGCCAATCCAGGCAGAAGCGACCAATGACTCGGCACTTCACCAAGCCAAGCACTCAGGGCTGGCTTGTACTGCTCATGTCGAGGAAAGGCCGTTGCCTCCATCAGGCTTCTCCCGATGTGGTGGTGCCAAAACTCACCAGTTTCTTGAGCAGCCCCTCGGTTTCTGACTCCAGCGCCAGGATATCGCGGGTGACCTCTTCCAGCGAGCGTAGCGGCTTGTGCTGGTAGAAGTACTTGTTGAAGCTGATCTCATAACCGATCTTGGTGGCCCCGAGATTGATCCAGGCTTCATCCACATGCGGGCGGACCTCACGCAGGAAGTAGGCGTGGATATCCTTTTTCAGGGGGACATTCTCGGTATCGCGCAAACCGGAGTCGGTTTCGTATTCGATGTATTCGCCTGGGATACCCGTATGCCAGAAACCGAAATCACTGAGCATATCCTCGGTGCTTTCAAAATCACCAAATGACAGCCCCTCCAGGACTTTGTCGCGCTTGTCGCCCTTGAGCTTGTGGACCTTCTTGATGACCTTTTCGGCCTCGTCCTCACGCCAGCTAACGGCATTGTAGATTAGGTTCTTTTCCGAAGCGTTGAGCTTGATGCCCTGTTCTTTGAGCGTTTCTTCAACCTGCGAGCGAAAGATGTTGAAGTCCATGTGCAGTTCCTGGCCGACGGATGCCATAAGCTGCTCTGCGGTCTGCATCAGTTGGCACTGCTTCTTCCAGGCTTTCGGGTCGAGCAAGAGCTTCTTGTTCTTCGCGGTGAGGCTGATGTCTTCCTTGTCGAGGTGATCCTCGATGGCGTCTTTGTGCTGCTTCAGTTCTGCATAAATGGCGTCCCCCCAACGCTCGTAGGCCCATTCCATTAATTCTGAAACGGCGGGGATAAAGCGCAGTGTGGCGATACGTTCCGGGGTGAACTGCGCTGCTTTGCGGCTTGGGCGCTCGACCGTGACCTTGTAGTAACCGAAATCGTCGTTATCGAAGATTTTCGAGATGCCGGTCGCTTCGGGCATCCCTGCCTCCCGCGACACTGGGGCGTCCTGCCCGGCATCATCCAACATCATGGTATGCAGGCCGACGATCTGCTGGATGTGTTCCGGCGCGAACTCGCAGTTCTTGTCACCCAGATTCTTGCGCAGTTTCTGGTACAACTGCGAGGCATCGATCAGCTGCACCTTGCCTCTGCGGTTGACGGCCTTGTTACTGGCAAGCACCCAGATATAGGTGGTGATCCCGGTGTTATAGAACAGGTTGTTGGGCAGCTGGATGATGGCTTCGAGTAGGTCATTTTCGATGATATAGCGGCGGATATTGCTCTCGCCACCACCGGCATCACCGGTAAACAATGAGCTGCCGTTGTGAACCGAAGCAATCCGGGAACCCAGCGGGCTGTCGCTGGTGGACTTCATCTTGTCCACCATTTCCATCAGGAACAGCAGCTGGCCATCCGAGGAACGCGGTGTGGCGGGTACAGTTTCTTCGTTACCCCGAAAATCCGTGAGTACCACTTCGAAGCGGCTGTCGAGAATCTCTTTGCCCTCGACAATGGCCTTGTGGTCACTCTTCCAGGATTTTCCATAGGGCGGATTCGAGAGCATGAAGTCAAATCGCGTGCCTGCAAAGTCATTGGTCGCCAGGGTTGATCCGTTCTTGATGTACTCAGGGTTATTCCCTTTGATCATCATGTCGGACTTACAAATGGCGTAGGTCTCATCGTTGATCTCTTTGCCATACAGGTCAATCGCATCAACCCCAACCTGGAATGGCCCTTCCGGGTCCACCAGATAATTCTGGGACTCCGTCAGCATCCCACCAGAACCACACGCCGGGTCATAGACCAGCATGGTAGGTGGGAGCTGGCTTTGTACTGGGTCGAAGAGAAGGTGTGTCATCAGGTGAATCACCTCACGCGGGGTGAAGTGCTCACCGGCCTCTTCGTTATTTTCTTCATTAAACTTGCGGATGAGTTCTTCGAAGACGTAACCCATGCCCAGGTTGGTCAGCGGTGGAAGCTTGCGCCCTTCAGGGTCAGTTGCCTCTGCTGGAGACAGGTTGATGTGCTTGGAGGTGAATTTATCCAGCACATCGTAGAGCACGTTCTTAGCCGCCATGTGCTGCGCCTGACTACGCAGCTTGAATTTGTCGACGATTTCTTTGACGTTCGGGCTGAAACCATCTAGATACAGCTTGAAGTTGGCTTCGAGCTGCTGGCGATTGTTTGAAGCGGTATCGACGATCTTCTGAAGGGTGAATGGCGAGGTGTTGTAGAACACGTAGCCGGAGGCATCCTTCAAACCCATGGGATCGAGATCGGTGAAGCCGTTGTCATGCTGGAACTTGACCTCCTCCATGACTGCATCCTTGGAGCCTTCAAGCAGGCAGTCCAGTCGCCGAAGTACGAACATGGGCAGGATGACATCACGGTATTTTCCGCGCACGTATACATCGCGCAGGCAGTCGTCGGCGATTGACCAGATAAAGGAGGCGATTTTGTTATGGGTTGAGTGGTCCATTCTCTAAGTTCTCGGCACATCGTGATGTTGATTAATTGTTGTTTCCGAAGTCCAGGGGCGATATGGGCCTCAACTATTTGACCAAATGCCCCTTCAATCTCTGCGACAGCCAACGAAATCTATTCTTCATTTTTCACTTTTTGTTCTTCTATCCACGTGGAGACATCTTCACGCTTGAATCGCCAGCCCCCACCCACCTTGAAACCAGGCAGCTTGCCATCGGCAGCCAGCCTGTAAGCCGTTTTCTCGGCCAATTTGAGGTAGTCAGCAACTTCTTTCAGGGTCAGGATTTCGTCAGTCATAGCTTCACCAATCATCAGACTAGATGAGAGAATATGGGAAAATTGGGGTATAAACAAGAAAACCGAGAAAGCAACGGCATTGATTCTCAATACCATAAGCTAAAGTGAGTAAGGTAGGCGGAAAAGTAGGTAGAATTTAGGTTCTAGGGAGATAACGATGGACTCGGACTGAGTTCATTTTGTACACAGTTTTGTACACATATCAGTATTAGTTATTGTTTTTATTGAAATTTACTCTTATTGCCCATGCAGACAAAGAGTACGTTTATTTGTCCATCTTTATTCATAAGTAATTGTTTGCAATGATATTAATAGTTGCATCTAATATAACACCCAAAGCTGATTCTGTCAGATATACGGATTAAAATCATTTAAAATCTATGGCTACACGCTAAACTTCACGAAGCTTATAAATTCCAATTGCTACTGCGATTGATTATCCTTTAGATGGTTTAAATGGTAGTTTCATAGTAGGGGATTTTCTCTTCTTTTTACGGTTGCTATCAATTTCAAGCTTGAGAACCAGTTTTACATCTTTTCTTACTATGGTTGCACTTGAACTGTCGACCGACTCCACCTTCCAGTCATTCTTGTTCATCCCCTGGGAAACGCGTAGCAGTTCATTGGAGTTCAGATCACGAATAATCGCCACTTTATTTTTCGGCGTTATGGCGACACCTTCCAGTTTTAAGCGTAAGGGTTTGCTGGGAGAACGTGCTGCTGCTTTTTTCGGTTCGGGTTCAGCCGGTGGTAGTCGCCCTTCCACAAACAATGGTCGTTCTGTGATCTCGGTGTAACTACTGATCGCAGTTGGGCTGAAAAGTACTACCTCGCGTTCACCACCCGATACCTCAATCGAATTGTTGCGGGTCTGGTCGGGTGTAGAGGCTATTGAGCTGAAGGGTGTTATCCACTGATAGTAGAGATAACCGGACAGCGCCAGCAGGGACACTATCAATAAGAGGCTCAGCATATTAAAGCTTGACTTCCAGTGGCTCATGATTCTCCACGCTTTAGATAACCGCTAAGCAGAAACTCCACATCCAACATACTGATGGCTTTAGTGATCTCTTTGGTTTTTGGTAGTCTTCGTCTTGTTACATGCCGGCTTCGAACCGTTATATTTTCTACGAAAAGATAGGGTTTCTCTGTCTCTAACTGATGTAATATGGCCTTCATATTTTCGAGGGTACTCTTCATCCTTACACGAATAGCAACGCGATTCAGATCCTCCTCCTGAGTTACCTGCACAGCTTGAGTACTTATTATTTCACCATTTTTCTTAGCTGCTACCTGTTTCATCCTTCGTTGTAATTCGGCCTTTGCCAACGAATCAGTATTGCTTTGTAGATAGCGCCGATCAGTCTGTTGATTTCGTTTGAGATTACTGAATTCCTGTTGGTATTGATTATCCTGGGACGCAATACGCTGATAGATCTGTATCTGATGTTGATCATCACTGATCTGCTCATCATAGGTTGAGTTCAATGACCAAATCGGATAGATCGCTGCTACAAGTATGACCAGAAACAACAGAAGCAGTATGGCCCCAGCCACTATTCGGCTTTGAATGGGTGTCAGAGAGGAGACCATCTATCCCTTTTCCTCCTGGCTGACAACCAGATCGGCCGATATATGAAATCGCTCGGTATTATTCTTTTTGTTCTGAGTAACGGGTGACCTGAAGGTGACGTTCTCAAACAGTTTGGAAGTCTCAAGTATTGGAATCAGTGTTGCGGAAGCCACTGATTGGCCATGCAGATGAACGGTCTTGTCTCTGATTTCAAAATTGCTGACCCAGGTATCATCAGGAAGCAGCAGGGTCAATTCGAGAAGTATGTCGAGCACTTGAAGAGATGTTTGTTTTTTCTCATCAAGAAAACGGTTTTGCTGTTTAGCACTGTTGACCTTATCTCTTAAGGCCACGACTTCAGAGGCCTGTGCTTTATGCTGTTCGAGCTCACCATCCAATTGCTTTACCAATTGTGACTTTTGCCATACAGGAAGTACCAAATTGCCGATCAGTAATAATGATACAAACAGAAAAAGGGCCATATTCACGAGGCGGTATCGTTTATGGGGCTTCTCCCGCTTTTCAGGAGGCAGAAGGTTTACCTCATTCAGGTTTGGGTCGATCTCTTCACAGGGGGAGATGGCATTGATCTGGATGTTATTCTCTTCTAATTGCTGCAAAGCCATCGAGATTTTATCGACTGGCGCAAGAATCAATGTGATGTCCAGGGAGCGATTCTGCCTGTCACGCGCGTTAATGACATAGTCGTAGTAGACCTGGTCGGGACTGAAGGGGGTCTGCCGATCCATTTCGAAAGCGAGCACTTCACGCAGGTTCTCTTCAGTTTCGATTGGAAGAGTGACCTTTTTAAACAGATATTTTTTCCTCTCCAGGCACAACCGTATTTCACTCGCAGAGGTGAGCACGCGTTTATGCTCCGGATCATTGAAATCGATGACCCGAAGATAGTTCTCTACCACCTCTTCTCCACTCAATCCTTGGTTGACGATCCTCAATGATTCGTCTTGATAGAGCAGTTGGGCAGGCTTTCCACTGCGGAAAAGGGCACGCATCCTCTCCGGCATGAGTGCAGCCATTTCGCTACTCCACCAAAGCCAGAAGCCTCTCAGTTGATATCTCAGGGATTGTACAGCCATCGATTGATTCTAACGGGTTTTCATATTCATAACGAATCATGCCAGGAACGAATAGAATAGGGTTTATCACCCTGGCCTCTCAGATCCACATCCACCAGCAGAAGTGCCCTCGCCCCCTGAGTTGTAACAGCCTCTACCTGGATCCGATAGACCTTACTTGTGGCCCCTCCACCCTCTTCGAGTTCATCAAGATCTACCAGATCGCTATCGATATGATCAAGGGCATCAGTAAGCTCTTCGCTGACTTCCAGCTGGCCCTTGAGCAGGAGTGTCAGTTCCTCAGCCGCAAATCGGTAATCTAAATTAGCCGAATCAGAATAGAGTGTGACATAGGGACGTAACTTGTTAACACGTACCGCATCAAATCCCATGACATAGGCAAGCTCATCGATGCTGATCAGATCTCGCCCTGCGGTGACGTAGGGATATCCCAGATTGCGGTAATCCTTATCCTCTGCTCCATTCAGACGTCGCAAATCATCGCTGTCACGCCAATCACTCAGTCGATCGGCCAATGCTTCCTGTTCTTGAATCTCTTCGGTGACCAGTATAAACAGTTTTTGCAACTGCTCCCGGGATGCCTTGTTGAGGTCCAGCAAGCCTGACGAACTACGAATGGCTATGTGGATGATACCCTGTTCACTTTCCAACGGGTAGACCTGACCGTTGACATTCCAACGCTGTTGCGGATTGTTGACCAACAATTCCATGATAGCGCGATTGAAGCCACTTTCAGCCATTAGCTTAGCTCGGAGTGCATCGATCGCATTACCCGTGAGTCTACTCTCAACTTTGGAATGGGTGGAAAAGCTGGCGGCTATAATGGTCAATAGGGCAACCAGCCAAAGTACTAACACCAGAGCGACACCCTGTTGACGATAGATCGGCTTTACCATTCCACTCATCCCTGCTACCTCACCATCAGAGTTGATTGATGGCGAATACGGATAAAGCGGTCCTGAATCAGTGCCTGCTCACCACTGTGTCGTTGCGTCATTCTGATCAGCATGGGATAGAGATGCGATGCAGATTCCCAGCTATCTGTCCATTCTGGTTTGGTACGATCTCGTTTCCTGCCATAGAAAGAAAACTGCACCTCATCCAGTCCCGTTATCATGACTCGACGAGATCCACTCTCCGGTAAAGAGAGTGCCTCACTATCCGGATGCAGCGGTGCATAATAAAGCACCAGGCTCATACCCTGTTCAGGGTCGTTCTCCTGTGTCAGCAAATATTCGAACAACCCTCCAGCAGCATGCTGTTGGGGGGCAGGTGATATAAAATGTAGCTGTTGGGCATTCCCGGAAAATGCCAATCCACGCTGTCGTCGCTGATTTCTCCATACTAAGGGCGTGAGATGCTGAACCAGGGTTGTCACTCTAGCCAGGATCAAATGATTCTCAAGAATTCTGTCACTACTCTCTGTCAGCCCTTCCCACCCCTTGATATTAAGAAACAGCATCGATACAGAGGTCGTCATAATGACAGCCAATAGCACCATTGCCACCATCACTTCCAAGAGTGTGAAGCCATCTTCTCTACAATGCGGAGAGACACATTTAATAGCTTCAAAAGCTAAGGGGTTCGGTGCATGGAGAGGAGCAGTTATGGTTCGATCAGGGTTTAACACGGACAACACCTATTCGTGTGAATGTCACCTGTCGTTCGCCGCCAGGGGCATCCCATGCAAGCGTGATCGTCTCCTCTATCGGTGACAGGGGAACAGCAAACAGCTTCTCCTCAGTCCATGCACTATAGGGCTGACGCAGATAACTCCACCGATAAGTTTCCTCATCGGTGCCTTGCTGGCTGTAGTTGCTCTCTTGTACCTCCGCTGCCATCTGTTCGAGTCTTGATTGGGCTATCTGCACTGCCTTGAGATAGCGTGCTGATACCTGATGATTACGCAGAGTGGTCGAGTTAATCCTTAATATCACGGTCATGGTCATGCTGAGAATGACAAATGCGACCAATACCTCGATCAGGGTCATGCCCTCAGACTTGGAATTTTTCATCTTCGCTCAGCGTGTCGGGGTTGATAACCTGTACCCGACTTGTCAACCAATCCACAGCAATGGCAAAGCGCCGTCCTCCATTATCAAGCAATAACAGCCCTCCGCTCGAGCTACCATCTGGATAAAAGACGAAGATCAGCGTCTGCTGATCTATCGCCAACGATGATCCTTCCCGTGTGGCAAATTGGAGACCATCAGGTAGACGTCTTATTTCACCGCTGTTGACCAGATCGCTTTGATACTCATTTGTAAGCAGATTGAATTGCACTTTTGAGGGGCTGCCAGTCAGGATAGCTGTTTGCTGTATATAACGAATCTCCTGTGCCAGATCCCGGGTGGCTGCCTTTAGTTTTAGGGTAGGGAAGGCCTTTTGAAAGAGCGGCGGAGTCAAGCTGACAAGGAGTGCCAGTACGACCAGTACCAGCATCAACTCAATCAGGGTAAACCCACGTTGAAATTGAGAGCAGTTACTCATCTCGACCACATTTTCAACCTTCACCCGCCTCATAGCGCAACCAGGGAGTTAACACCCAGGATAGCCACCAGGATCGACATTACGACCCCCGCAATGATCAGGCCGAGAAACAGAATCATGATTGGCTCGACCAGACTCAGTGCGCGTTTGATCAAGGTCTGTGTCTCTTGATCGAGGATCTCAGCCGTCTGCATCAACATCGGTTCCAACTGCCCCGACTCCTCTCCTACGCGTATCATCTGCAACGCAAAAAGTGGAAATTGGGCATGTTCGGTCAGGGGATCGGCAAGCCGCTGTCCCGACTTCAGATTACTAACCACCTGGTCCATACCGTCGGCAATGACATGGTTGCTGATGGTGCCTTTGACAATCGCAACCGATTTAAGCAAGGGCACTCCGTTTTCCAATAGGGTTCCCAAGGTTCGGCAGAAACGCGCTGCCTCAACCTGTTTGATGATCGGACCGATCACCGGTAATCCGAGAAATCTGGCATGCCAACGTTTGGCACTCACTCTTTGGCCCATCTGCCACTTGAAAAAGAATATGAGTGCTATGACAAACAGTGCCAGCACCCATCCATAATCCTGAAGCAGTGCGGCCATACCCATGGTGATACGTGTTGATAAGGGTAACGCCTCCCCCATATCACTAAACAACTCACTGAACTGGGGAATCACGTAGGTCAATAGGATCAGGATTGAGGTAATGGCAACAAACAGCAAGATGGCCGGATAGATCAGCGCCGATATCAATGAGCTACGTACCTCCTTGGATCTTTCCAGATGCATTGAGAGCCGTGCGAGGACACTCTCCAGCGCACCACCCGACTCCCCTGCTCTCACCATCTGTACATAGAAATTACTGAACAACCCACCCTCTTTACCCAACGCATCTGCGAAAGAGTTTCCACTTTTCAAACTATCGCGAATACTGGTCAGATGTTGACTGAAAAGCGATGATTCGCCGGCAATTGTTGTTAGAATTGAGAGTGCGCCATCGAGGGGTTGGCCCGATTTCAGCAAGGTAGACAGTTCCCGTGTAAATGAAGCGATCTGCTCAGTAGGTACCTTACTGCGTCTCAATCGACGACGCGGTGCACGATTGCCCTTCTGTTGACTCTCTATGACACGAATGGGCACCTGGCCTTTGAGATGGATTTGGTTGACCGCATGATCCCGGCTGACCGCTTGCAGCTCACCCTCCACAATCTCACCATCAGCACCGACTGCTTTATAGAGGAATGAGGCCATGCTCAGCTCTCCTGTGTAACTCGCAACACCTCTTCCAGGGTAGTGATACCACGCATCACCTTATAGAGACCATCCTCATACATGGATTGTGCCCCCTCACGCTTTGCACAGTCTGCCAGGGCATTCTTATCCTTGCCTTGCAGGATCAGTGATCGCATGGCCTCGGAAAGCTCGATCATTTCAATGATGGCGCTACGACCGCGATAACCGCTACCGCTGCAATGGTCACAGCCAACAGCTTTATAGAGTGTGGCTGGTCCGGAATAGCCGGCAAAGCGAGCTGAGATTTCTGCCGGTGGACTATAGGGCTCTTTACAATGAGAACAGAGATTTCGTACCAAGCGCTGGGCTACCACCGCATTCACAGTGGAAGTAAGCAGAAAGGCCTCTATACCCATATCGAGAAACCGGGTGATACTGCCGGCCGCGTCATTGGTATGCAGAGAGGAGAGTACCAGATGTCCGGTCAGTGCTGATTGGACAGCTATTTGAGCAGTCTCCTGATCACGAATCTCACCAATCATGATGATATCCGGGTCCTGACGAACGATTGAGCGTAAGGCCATGCTAAAGTTCAATCCGATACCCGGTTTAACCTGAATCTGATTGACCCCTTCGATATTGTATTCGACCGGATCCTCCACTGTGAGAATTTTCCTCTCCGGCCGGTTGAGGTAGTTCAGTGCCGCATACAGGGTCGTTGTCTTACCACTGCCGGTTGGACCGGTTACTACCACAATGCCATGTGGACGATCGAGTATCTCCAATAGCCGTTTTTCTGTGTTGCTCTCAAATCCCAAACTTGCGAAATCGAGTGATACCTCATCACGCTGCAGCAGCCTGAGCACCATGCTCTCACCGTGTAGGGTCGGTACAGTTGAGACACGCATATCGAGGGTATTGCCATGCACTCTCACTTTAAAACGTCCATCCTGGGGCAGACGCCGTTCCGCAATATTGAGGTTGGCCATGATCTTAATACGGGAGATAAGCGCTGGAGCCAAATTAATGGACGGGTGTTCTGTTTCACGTAACAGTCCATCCACCCTGTAGCGAATCTTGAGGACATTTTCAAAGGGTTCTATATGAATATCCGATGCTTTCGAAGAGACCGCTCGCTGAATGATCTGGTTGACCATTTTAATAACCGGCGCTTCACTAGCCAGCTCTTTGAGTTGCTCGACATCGTCAAGAAGCAATTGATGCTCTACACCGTCTGCATCTCCCCCTTTTTCACTCTTCAGCAACTCACTGAAGTAGGCCTGTATCGCCTCGTCAATCTCGGACGCGATACCGATCAACAACCGTACCTGCTTACCGCTGATCAACTCCAGCGCTTCGATGACATAACGATCTGTCGGGTCGACCATGATGGCCAGCAGGTGATCTTCCTGCTCGTCAAAGACTACCAGGCGGTGCTGTTTAAGGAAGTTGGAAGAGATATTCTCGCTGAGCTGGGAAAAATCGGGATAGGCCTTTTTCTCGATGACCGGCACACCACAAATATCGGCCAGCGCCTGGGCCAGATCACGATCAGAGATCAAACCCAGCTGTAATAGGATGGTACCTATCGACTGGTCGCTCTGTTGGCTCTCCTTCAAACGAACCGCACGCTCCGCATCTGCAGTACGGAGTCTACCTGTCTCCACAAGCGCTACACAAAGTGGATGTTCAGTATAAACGAGCGCGCCTTTATCATCCTCAGTGGATGGGATATCCCTGGCTATCTGACTAATCTCCTGTCTCACAACAATTGCCTCTCAGGTATCTGGGCGATCTATGCCGATGTGACTGACGGTTACCGCTTAGACCTGGCAGGCAACATCACGCGATGACATACCCGCTTCAAGTCATTTACTGACTGGATGCCCGACGCCTTTGAAAGTCATCATGAAACAAGGTGGCGTCGCGTATCTTTTCCCGTAGCTCCTGAGATATATCGTAGGCCTCTTGTGGGTTGCGTACCACCTTTGGCGTCAATGTTACGATCAATTCGGTACGACTGACGTCCTTTGTAGTGCTGCCGAACAGATTGCCGAGAAGAGGAATATGCATTAAACCCGGAATACCTGTCTTGCCGCCGGTGGTGTTTTCCCGGATCAATCCACCAAGTACGACGGTCTGGCCATCGTGCACAATAACGGTGCTTTCAATGGTACGCTGGGATATCGAAACATTACCACCACCACCAATCGCCGGAGAGGTACCAGGGGTACTCACCTCTTGACTGACCTCAAGGGTCACCATGCCCCCTTCATTGATCCGCGGGGTAACCTGCAGCAGCGTACCTGTATCACGAAACTGTACTTCGGAAACGATCGGCGCATTGGGATCAGAAGTACTCTGTGAGGCGCGAGTGACAATAGGTATCTGATCACCCACCCGGAAACTGGCTGTCTGATTGTCGATCACCATGATCTGTGGCGCAGAGAGGAATTTCACTGAAGATTCGCTCTCCAGAATATCGAAGAAGACTTTTAGATCACCAGTATTGTTAAATAACCCGAGAGCAAATCCCTCGCCGCCAGCCACATCACTGGGCACACTACCAAACCTTCCTTTATAGGGTCGTCCACCACCGGTCGAACCGTTAAAAAACCAGCGCACCCCATAACTCAGGTTGTCGCTCAACTGCACTTCGGCAATGGTTGCCTCAATAAGTACCTGCTTGGGCGATATATCCAATCGGTTAATGGTCGCCTTGATCTTTTGGTAATCCCTGGGGCTGGCCATCACCAGAATAGCATTATTGTCCGGGTCGGCAATGATAGTCGCTGTGGAACCAGAGGTGGCCTGTGGTGCTGAACTTGTCTGGCTGGTTTTTGAAACTACTGCTGCAGCAGCTGACGGTTGATCCTTGGTCAGGCCTCCCTGACTGTCGGCATTGCTGCTTTTAAGATCAATGCCACTGGCGGTGGGAGGACGTACGTTTGAGCGTAACAGTGGATCACTGCTGCTTAAGCCAGTCGAAGAAGCTGGTGTAGAAACTTCATTGCCGAAAATATTCTGCAAAATAGTGGCAATATTTTCCGCTTTACCGTTTTTCAGATGATAGACATAGAGACGGCGATCGGGCGATTTATCACTACCCTGGTCAAACTGGCTGATCAGTTTGCGTGTTTCGTTGATATATTTCGGTTGTTGACTGATCACCATCACCGCATTCAATCGTTCTACAGGTATCAACTTGATCATGCCGGCCAGTGGTGATGAGTCTCCATCACCAATGATATGTTTGAGTTCATCGGTGATGGTTTTGGCATCTGTGGATTTAAGTGGTATCAGGCCAAACGACATACCGCTTAGCCAATCCACATCGAACATCTCGACAGTCTGCAGCAGATTATTGATCTTCTGAAACGAGCCGGTCAGGATCATCAAGTTCCTACCCGGATCAATACGTATCTGCTCAGTCGATGAGGTAAAGCTCTCCAAGATCTTTTTCATCTCAACAGCAGAGATATATCTCAAAGGGACAATCTGTACGCCCTGACCCGCACTCATTTTTGCCTTGCCCTGCCCGACTTCTGGATTTAACGCTATACCTTTCATCTCCCCGGCAGGCAGAATTTTATAATGGGAGCCATTTCTTACCATGACAGCGCCATTCATCTGCAGAATATTCTCCAGAATCGGTAACACGGCATCAGTGCTTACCGGATAGGTCGTGTGAATAGTCACTTTGCCCTGCACTTTGTCGTCAATGAGATAGTTTTCTCGCAAGATCTCCTCAAAAATGACCTTTACAACCTCGCGTAGGTCAACGCCCTCGAAATTGAGGGTGATATCCCCACGTGCCGGTTGGCTCGATTTAGAAGCGGATGACCCGCTCTGTTTGAGAAATTTTCCACTTCCCTGTCGAACAAAGAATTCAGGTTCCTGCTCTACTTGCTGAGAAAGCACCAACTCTTCCTGCTCACTATTGCCTGGCATAGAGACAGGTGGCCTCTCTGCCGGGTAAGGAGTAATCACTCTACTAGCGGCTGTCTGATTGACCTCAGGTTGCTGAGCGCACGAGGCCAATAGCAGCGTGAGCCCCATCGACAGAAGTATGCTCAACAGATTGAATTGTCTCTTTCTCATCGGTTTTCCAGTCACTCTCATAACATCACACCGTAAAACTCCGCGGGTTGCGGATTGGCTCTCTTAATCACAGCAGATTTTCCGAGTTTAGGAGATTGATAGGACGGTGTATTTGCTTGTGGGGTAATTCCTTACCTTTGATGCATAAAAACCCTACCATGACTTCTACTGTTGTCGACATAGGCTTGTTCATCGCACAAATGTCAACACACTTCAATAGTGAATATTTAGGAAAATCAATCCTATAGATACTGCAGAAGTAAACTATTTGATAGCTCATTATCATCACAACAGGATACAAAGCCCGGTTTGGATGAAGCGGTGTCTTGGGCGATCAAGGTAGTAACATACCTCATCATCAGGTAGTAGTAACACGCATTACGGTATAAAGGTTTACAGAATATAGTTGATAATTAGATGAATCCATTCAGTTTTTACCATTATCTCCTCACTTTAGGACTAAATCGCCTCATTTGGTGACAGAAACAATGCCAAAACGACTCATTTTCGCCGCTATATGGGGGATTGTATTCTATATTCCCACCCTCTATGGTGCGGCAGCGTTAACTGCTGAGGTGGAGAAACTTGTTACACAAGTGAATAGTACGTCACATATCCCTGTCATTGTAAAATTCAAAAAACAAATAGATATCAGTCAGTTTCGAGATATTCTTCGTAAAAAACATCAGTATGAACCTAACACCCGCTCCCAACCACTCAAGCAAAAGAAGCTGTTCCGTAAACGGCTACTGCGTGGACTCAAGGAACAGATTGAGCATCCCAAAGCCGTATTAGCCAAAACCCTGCGCAAGCACGGTGTAAAAACCCGTCTGAAATCCCTATGGAGCATCAATGCGATCGCCCTCGACTTGCCCACCCATCTAGCCGATGAAATCGCCGCCTTACCGGAGGTAGAACGAATAACTGTGGACTTACGCTTGACCATGAGCACCACAGAGGTTGAATCAATCTCCGCTGAGCCTCTTTGGAACCTCAACAATGTCAATACGCAGCAACTATGGCAACAGGGCGTCACTGGCGAAGGTGTGGTAGTGGCCATCATGGACTCCGGCGTCGATCTGAATCACCCGGATCTCTCTGAGAAATGGCGGGGCGGGATCGGCGATTGGTTTGATCCTTATGGAGAGCATGAAATCCCAGTCGACCAAGTAGGACATGGTACTCAAGCATTAGGCTTGATTTTGGCAGGCGATGAAAGCGGCTACCAGATCGGTATGGCTCCCGAGGCAAAATGGATCGCCGCCAGGATTTTTGATGATGCCAATCAGACTACCCTCAGCGCCATCCATGAGGCCTTCCAATGGTTGCTTGATCCTGATGGAGACCCACTCACTGACGATGCTCCCGACCTGGTTAACAACTCCTGGGGATTCGCCACAACCATCAACCAGTGCTACCAGGAGTACAGTGATGATATTCAACTGCTGCGTGAAGCTGGCATCGGAGTCATTTTTGCCGCTGGTAACTTCGGCCCACTCGATGAAAGCAGTATCAGCCCTGCCAACAATCCAGGCGCTCTTTCAGTGGGATCGGTGGATCAATTCAATGCTATCGAACTGCTCAGCAGCCGTGGACCGGGGGCTTGTGACGGTGGCGTGTTTCCCAAACTGGTGGCACCTGGTGGTCAGGTTTTCACCACCGACATCCTGCCGGTAGCCTATAACGTGGTCTCTGGTACCTCATTTGCTGCTCCCCATATCACGGGTGCGATGGCCCTATTGAAAAGTGCGTTTCCGGAAGCCACCCCGTCCCAAATCGAGACAGCCATGTACGATTCCGCCACCGATCTGGGTGAGCCGGGTGCGGATGGCCACTTCGGCTACGGTCTGTTGAATGTTGCGGCTGCCTATGAACGCCTACTTGCCAGCTTTGGCTCGAGTGAATCTACTCTTCTTGTGTTCAGTGAGCCCTCCTATTCAATCGATGAAGAGACAAACCGACTTGTCATCACAGTGAGGCGACTGGGGGGTAGTGCCGGAGAAGTGTCTGTCGACTATCATACCAGCGATGACGACGCTCGAGAGAGGCATGACTATTCAGGCACCTCCGGCACCCTGACATTTGCTGATGGAGAGACCCTGCGTAGTTTTGAAGTTGCAATACTTGATGACCAACTGGATGAGGAAAACGAGTCATTTTATCTCACCCTGTCCAACCCACGAGGCACTGTCTCTCTTGGTAATCAAACTGAAGTCGAAGTGACCATACTTGATAATGATGGGGTCGGCACCTTTAGTTTTGGTGCTATTTCGTATGCCGTGAACGAGTCCAGGCGGGAGGCATTCGTCAACGTGACACGTACAGGTGGCACATCAGGCACAGCTGAAGTTGAATACAGGATAGTCAGCGATACAGCCACCGCAGATGTAGACTATATTGCTGGCGATGGCAAAATTCACTTTTCTCATGGAGAGTCAGAGAAGCAGATCCGTATTGAACTGGTGGATGATAATGATTTTGAAGGCAACGAACGCTTCCAGTTATTGCTATCCAACAGCGACGATGATGCCGAAATAGGGGAACCTGCATCAACCACTGTCACCATTCTGGACGATGATCCGGATAACCGTATCGCCTCAATTCACTTCGATGCCGTCAGTTACGATATCAGCGAAAATAGCTCAGTGGTAACGATAGAAGTTGTTCGTACAGGCAATACAGAGGGCATCGTCTCTATCGAATACACTACCCTGGATGGCTCAGCAAGACATGACCAGGAGTACCGGGAAAGTAGTGGAAAACTGACCTTTCTGCCAGGTTCCACACGACAGTCACTGACTGTTAAAATCATCAATGATGGTGTTTACAAAAAGGAAAACAGTTTCACCCTACAGCTCTCCAATGCCAGTGATGGCGCTGTTGTTTCGCAACCATCCGCTGCTATTGTCAGAATCTTGGATGATGATGCACTGCCCTTTGTCTCCTTCCACACCGCAACAAGTCCAAGCCGGAGCAATCAAACGGGCTCAGCTACTGGCGGCGTGAGTCATGGCGGAGGCAGTACTGAGGCTGACAACACATCAAATGCACCTTCAGGCCTAAAAGTGTTTGATCTTACGCTTCGGGATTACGCTCCAGGTAAGACATACAGTGCTGGGGATTCACTGGCCCCGGAAGATAGCCTAAACAGTGAATTACAGCTTGAGAGTGAGCAAGAGACCGGTATCAATCAATCAAAATCAGCCTGTGGCCAAAACAGCGGGAGTGAAGGTGGTAAATCTCCTGAAGCGTGTACTGAGACACAGGATAAAAACAATTCTCAGAGTGAAAGCCGAACCGACACAAGTCGTTTAAGAACAGGGGTTGAAGCACTCAATGACGAAACCGGTAAAATAGCAAAACCTGTCCCTGCAGAAAGTGAATAAGTAGTCTATGGATCTAGACTTAAGATTTATATACGCTGCATCCATGCACAACTCCTGTTGCCTCCGACGGGATGACATTGTCCTAAACTTTAGTACGGTGCGGCCTGCCGCACCCTACATCCCTGTTACCCCACTAATAGGACCAAGAGGAGATTACCTCAACCCTTTCTTCAGCTTGATTTACAACAAAGAAGTCGCCACCTGAAAGGATCGTCCTCTCTTTCATAGAGTCAAAAAAAGCGGGTAAATCTTCACCATACTTATCCCCGATTTGACCAGTAATGATCACCGCCTTTATCATTAGCCCTTCGTCAATATGTTTAAAAATAAATTGCACCCTGCCTGCAAACTTCTCCTCAAAACAGATCGCCTTGAGTGTGTCTTTGACAATTCGATAAAGAATCGATTTTCGATCAGCGGTGATTTCGTCCTCATTGAGTGATAAATCGACTTCAACTTCCAGCCCTGTTGTTACTGTATGACACTCGGAGACCAATGAATTGATGGCCGCCTTCAAGCCAAAATCATCAAGACTTGGAGGGCGTAAATCTATCGCTACGGCTCTTATCTTATGGGCAGCATTCTGCAACACGGGTACGATATCTTGGGAGAGTCGCTTTGCACTGCTATCATCATCCATTGTTCCCACAGTTAATATGTACTTCTCGAGCTGCATCTTAACCCCGGACAGGGTCTGTACAACATCCTCATGCAGTTCAAAGGCAATTCGTTTTTTCTCATCTTCCTGGGCATGAATCATCTTGGCAGTAAGAAACTCAAGCATGATCTTTTTTTCTCTTGTGATACGGTTCTGATCATCGATAATTCGTTCAGACCTTTTGATATGCATGAGTAGAAAAAAGTAAAGAAAAAGCATCAATGCAAGTGTCACTAACACCAGAACAAAAAGTGTTTTATCTGATTGACTCACATAGCCACTAATATCGTAGTAAACCTCCATCACACCTAGGATCGGTGATGAATTGTTCGCACGTATTGGAACATAAGTCTGGACCAGGTTGACATCCTTGGTATTTGTATTAAAAAAACTGAAACTATCCTGATAATTCAATACTGTTTTCGGGTTACCCGCTAACGCAGACTTGAAGCTATCATTGTCTTCATCATCGTTATAGGCACTTGCCTTCGATGAGTACATCACCATCCCAGATGTATCATATAGCTTGATTCTATCGACATCTGTATCGGCTATCATTTTCTTGATGGCGCGCTCAAGCATAGGCTCAAACGGCATTTTTGATATTATTTTATCTTTATTGACCTTTGTGAGATTAAGAAACATCACAAAGTGATCATTGAGCGCATACTCGGTTGCTATTGTTAGCGACTCGTTACTCTGCTTACTGGAGTCTTGAATGATCTGGCTGGTTTCGTATCTAAAGAAAAGCAGTATGACAAAGGCAGTCAGGATAATCGCTATAAAACTGATTACGCCATATCTTCTTGCAAGTTGATAGTTAGATTTTGAAGAAACCTGGACTTTGTTATTGTTGATATCCATCATAGTTATTGCGACAAATATGCATAGATCTACGGAGCCTTCCAATCTGTGAAGTTAACGAGCTTGCCACTATTGTCTATTCCCGCCACATAGAAACCTCGCGAGATAAACCGTTGATCAGGCGCTAAGCTGACCCTTGGGTAGATCGAAGTATAGGGTATATCATCGATCATGTGTTCAACTTTCTCGATAAAATAGTCCCGAAAAAAATAACCCCTGATACTTTTAAGCGCATCACCGGCTACCTTTAGTGAAAAGAATGCGTTAGCCTGAATCTCCAGCGCATCAGAATTATAAATCCTCTTCGATTTAAACCAACCTGTGGACCTCATCAATAAGCGTTTCAGGCGCTGAGGCATTTCCGAGGTATGTATAAACTTTACTGAGTCATGAAATCGAGAGGGTATTGAATCTGTTGTGGTTCCATAAAACCTTGTAGAAAGAACAACATCGGGTATAGATGTTGGGGTGATTTTACCCAGCCTTGTCAATAACTCATCTGTTTTACCCGGCCCCAGCCACAATACGGTAACCTGATTGGGCTGTGACACTTCTAACTGCTGACTAGACTCGATCACATCACTATACATGACATCAGTAACTGCAATATCTCTCTCCTGTAACCTATCACGGAGTGAATTTGCTGCCATCATGCTCAGTTGATCAGATGTATCGATATACTGAATAACATTGACACTCTTTTCACTATTCGAAAGATAGGATGCTATTGCTTCACCCTCATGCGCAGCACCTTTATTCAAATAGATGGAGTAAAAATATTTTTCTGCCACAACAGGCGACTGGGTGGTAGGGAATAGACACGGTAGGCTCTGACTTTCACAAAAGTTGTGGATTTTCTCCCAGCCTGTAGGCACAAGACCGTTTAAAAGAGCAAAAACAGGTTGTTTTGCATAAAGCGCTTCTAATTGTGATGGCCAGCTCTCTTCATCACCCGTTAACTCCCAAGTATGAATTTGCCATTTCCTATAGGGCTTAAACATCCACTCCTTATGCCACGGTGCATTTTCTGCTCTCTTAGATTCGTGCCGCGTTTCAGTATTTTTTTGTTCTTCATACAAGCTCATCACATCCAGAAGCGCTCTGTTATCTTCTTCCTTATTGGATGCGAGTACCACAGTGGCAAAGTGAATGGTTGTTTCCGTAACACCTGGGGATGCTGCTTGCGAAAGTGTATCGAGATAGGTTGTCAAACCATCAAGAGTCGCCTCATCAATATTATACCTGGGCATAAATGGATCCAAAGGCTCACCATTTACATCGACCCCATCTCTGATTGCCCTCATTAGGGACTGTTTTGTATAGCCATCTCGATAGATGGGGGGCTCAGGTGGTCGACTAGTAGGTAATTTGAGTGGTTTAAAGAGGATATGACCCGCGATTGCCGGGACGACTTGCTGGCCTTCCGTCGAGCCCATACCACTTCTTCTATGGCATGTCTCACAAATCAATTGGTTGCCTTCAACCTGGATATCACCCTGAACAACTGCTTTTACTGGCTCACCGGACGGAAGTAAACCATCAGTATAGAGCTGCTTGCCGATCTGATATTTATTAGTATCGATCTCAGCACAGTTTACCGATGCAGATGAATACCCAACTAAGCTAGTTATCAGACAAAGCTGAAAAAACCAATTCGTTTTTTTTTTCATTATTCCTCATTATCCATAATACTGTGATACTCCTTTACTATATCCTCTGCACTGGCCAAACCGTTAATCCTTATCCAAGATGCCTCAGCATCACCTCGAATCAAAGTAATGGGCTCATGGTTCAGTTTTGAACCTCGAAAAATATCAAATGCCTTTTCGACCGACACTACATCTTTGTAACTGCCGGTAAAGAACTGCCAATTGTCCTGAGCTTTAAAACGCTTGGCGTATTTCATCAACTGCTGTGGTGTGTCATATTCCGGGTCAATGGTGATTGATATCATAGAGACAGACTCTTCTTTCCCCAAAATCTCCTGAACTTGATGAAAGCTTGCAGATAGTACCGGACAGATAGTCGTACAGGTGGTGAATATAAAATTAAGCATCACCGGCTTGTCACTATTTAGAAGTTGAGGGAGATGAGTCTTTTCGCCTTTATGAGATGTTAAAAAAACATCGGGAATTGAATAAACGACTTTATCGATTTTATAGTCATTTTGCTCCATCATCATCCTGTGATGAGCATGCTGATCATGATTCGAATGGTCGCTCATATTCGTAGAGACCATAAATCTTTTGGCGGTAGTCATGTCATTGGAGGGTCTGGTGATACAGTCCATCTTAAAAGGCGGTTGAAACGTCCCGGTTTTTATGCCGGGTGCATCACTAAGTTCGCCTTCAGAAGAGTATGCGGCTAGCGAAAAAACCATAGCAGGCAAAATAAATAAGCCAGCACGCATGTTCCTTGAAACTAAAGACATCATCAAACTTCTCCGAATTCCTTTAACAGTTAACACTTAGGTGACAAATTCAGCCTGAATTTGTACAAAAACAGGGTTAAAGACAGGAGAAAAGCCAGCAGTAGCAGATCAATACTGCCGCCACCGCCGCCGCCTCCACCACTATCATCATTACCTGGATTTGTGGTTCCATCATCATCCAGTATGGTGAGTGTTACTGTACTATTGGCAGTATCTATAACCGCTACTCCAGTTGCATTGCCTATCGTAAATGTAATCGTCTTATTTCCATCTTCTAGGGTGTTGTCGATGATCTCTACACTGATATTCTTTTGTGATTCCCCATCGACAAACTGTAAAGTTCCGGTTGTGACGTTGAAATCAGTGCCAGAAACAGCCGTTGTGGATTCAACGCTAAGATCAACCGTTACGCTACCCGTCAGCACATTTGCACGGCTGATAGATATGTTTGCGACCGCAGATGATTCATCGACAGAGAGGCTATTCACTGTGAAGGCAAGAATGGCAGAGCTCGACTGTGCTTCATCATCATTGATGGTCAGCTGTGATAAGCTTTGCGTTCCCAGTACAGCACCACCTTGAGGATTAACCAGCTGTAGTGCTAACTGCTCATCACCTTCCAATTGTGTGTCATTGACTATTGCTACATCGAAGGATTTACTGACTGCCTCACCTGCAGCAAAACTGATTCTACCGGTACTAAACGTATAGTCTGAGGAAGCGATTGCAGAGCCGTCCATTGTAGTATAATCAACAGATATGGCCCCAGCGGAACCACCCTCACGTGATACCGAGATGGTTGCGCTATTACCATCTTCTGAGACTGATTGGATTGATTCGGTAAACACCACAGCCCCGGCGGCTGGTGGGTCATCGTCATCGCTGAGACTGACAGATGCTGAGGTAATATCCCCCAGTAAAGCACCAAACACATTACTCAAGGTCAGATTGAACGTTTCAATGCCCTCGAAATTTGCATCATCATTCAGGGTCACATCGAAACTCTTCGAGATTTCACCATTGGCAAAGATAAGGGTACCGCTGTTGACAATATAATCATTGCCTGCAGTGGCTGTTCCATCGCTGGTTGTGTAATTGACCATCGCAACACCGGTACTACCGTTTTGGCGTACCACTTCGATTGTCACGCTTCCATTAAACTCATCTGCAGCATAGGTATTCACACTGAATTCAATTTGACCTGAAGCTGGTGCCTGATCATCCTCAGTGATAATCAAATCAGCTGCTGAATTAGCACCAATTACAGCACCGCCAGATGGATTGCTAAGGCTGAGATTGACTCGCTCGTCGCCCTCATAGGCACTATCGTCTAGTATTGTGACTTGAAATGATGCGGTAGTAACGCCATCGGCAAAACTCAAGCTACCATTGGTCGCGCTATAATCCTCACCTGCCGCAGCACTGTTATCTGAAGTTGCATAATTGACACTGACGGCACCGCTTGAACCACCTGAGCGAGTCACTGAAATGGTTGCACTGCCTCCATTCTCTGTTTGTTGAAACTCAACCAAACTGAACTGCAGGCTGCCTGCAACAGGGACTGGATCATCATTTTGAATGGTAACAACAGCCATAGCAGGTGTAGCCAGGATAGCACCGCCAGTGAGTGCTCCCAGATTAGCCATAAACAACTCATCGTTTTCATAGCTGCTGTCGTTCAGGAGGGGGACTCTGCAATGCTGCAAGGTTTCACCCTCAGTAAAACTGATACTACTTTGAGTGGCTGAATAGTCACTCCCAGCCAGGGCGCTCGAATCCGCAGTGCTGCAGACAACACTGACAGCCCCACTACTTCCACCGACGCGGGTCACCGGTATCACAACCTCAGATAAGCCCTCAGTCACGCTGTATGCAGAACCGCTAAATTGAATACTACCGGCTGCAGGTATCGGTTCATTATCAAGGATGGTTATATCAGCAAAATCTCTCTCTCCCAGGGAAACAGAGACTGGATTACTCAAACTCAGTACAACCGATTCGGCACCTTCTTGTGTACTGTCGTCGGTAATATCCACAGTGAAGCTTTTGCTTGTTTCGCCATCAATGAAGGATAAACTGCCAGCAGCAGACGTGTAATCACTGCCGGCAGTCGCAGTACCATCGCTCACGGCATAGTCAACAGAGCCACTGCCGACACTTCCGTTACTTCTTTGAACCGTAACTATAATGCTTCCTATCCCCTCATCAACCCGATAACTGCTACCACTAAACTCTACGCTTCCGACAGGTTGAGCGTCATTCTCCAAGATTGTCAATGTTGCTGTGTTTATAACCCCGACGGCACTACCACTCAAGGACAATGTGACCGTCTCATCACCTTCAAATACGCCATCATCAAGAAGGTTGATGGTGAACTGTTTACTACTCTCTCCATCAGCAAAGTCCAAAGTGCCTGATACCGCGGTAAAATCTTGTCCTGCGCTGGCTGTGCCATCAGAGGTGGAGGCATAGTCGATCGAAAGCGCTCCCGATGTACCACCTGATCTTTGTACTGTAATCTGTGTGCTGGAGGAACTTTCATTGGTTGAATAAGTGGCGCTGCTGAATTGTAACTTCTGGCCGGGAAATGCCCCCGATTGCGCACCCAAGGTAAAATCATCAGAAAAGAAAGTATTCGCTTCATTTCCTATCTCATCTGATGTTTGAATCATGAGGTTGCTGAATCCAGCATCGTCGATAAAACCAAGAAATGTCCAGTCGAAAACAGTCGATTGTTCACCCGTGAAATCAATGGCCTCAGAGCCGTTGCTGGTGAATGCTAATTTTGTGCTTGACGCGCTACGAAACCAACCTCCGACGCCGTATAAGGTTATGCCATTGGCGGTCAAGTTATATTGATCAGGAATCAGATGATTATTTCTGTCATCGACAGGAAACATCAAATAGCTGCCATCATGCACATCCCCACCGCCAATACTGGTGCTCATACCGGCAACACCACTCGAACTCGGTGCCCATGTAATGCCCTGCGATGTGACTGTGGCTTCCGGTAAGGAACGTGTACCAACCCAGGCATCACCCTCAAAGCTTTCTGATGTCAGGTCGACCGTGATGGATGGTAATGAGGCCAAATCCTGTATGTATTGAGCTTCCGCGGTTGCATCACAACAATAAACAGTAACTGCTGATTGACTTTCGAAGGGTAACGCAATGGCTAACAGAGACAATAATCTTAATATGGAAATCCTAGTGCACATAAAACTGTCCTGTCATTTAATAAATATTAGTTAACGGTTAAGTGTTCAGCCTTGAAATCACCGATCACCATCGTGACCTTCTCTCCCGACTTCACATGGGCATCAGGATTGCCGAAAACCATATAATAGATCTTATTTGGCCGAATACTCTTGCCGCGATTCGTTGGACGAAAAGCGCCCACCTTAGCGGCCATGGGTACAGGTAGTTTAGCATTAGATTTCTCAACCACCAGCAACGGTTTGATGCGGTGATCAAAGAAGCTGTTAGCCTTTTTTTCATCCAGCACGCGAAAACGGAAATCGATCATATAGCCGGCAGCGGTTAAACGCAGGCTGATCAGTTCAACGCCCCACTTTTCCGCAATCTCCTTGGCCGTTTGAGGGGAAACCGGAGATGGCAGTTTGACAGGCTGAGCTACCGGAGGTTTCCAGTCCTTGAAAATAGATTGCTGAGATTGGGTGACAGTCGCCGGGCTTTCGGCGCTTTTGGCAACGGAGGAGGCAAAAGCCATCAACACCGTCATACAGATAACCACTACCATGATAATCAACAGTGGATGACCTTTAGGATGACTTTTCTGGTCATCCATACTTGGCCTATCGGAATAGTCAGGGTTTTTCATTAACACCTACCCTTTAAGCTCATACTGTTACTACTTTCCTGTGATTTGACAAATCAACCCCTGGAATAACCAGGGGTTGATTGCCATTTACATTAAGGCTGGATAAACACAGGATAGTTCAGGTAGATCACATCTGCATTCCCTTCCACCTCAACCCGCAGAGTATCCCCGGGTAGAGCGAGAAGTCCAGCATTGCCGACATTGTTGGCATTGATGCCCCAGTTGCGATTGTTCCGAACCAGACCGTTATTATTCCCAGTCACAGTCGGTAGAATCTCTGCGACATCAGCACCCCCCCTGACCAGGAAGACATGCACCTGGGTTCCTGGTGCGATACTGGCATCCACACTACCCCTGATACGCCAGTCATCATTGGCCGGATTGGCATTTTGACGCATGTTGTACTCAGAGCGTCTCACGGATACCAGCCTCATGAAATCGGCCTGGGCCACATTGCTGACTGCCGCGGCTGTGTCGGTCGCCTCATAGGTCAGGCTGCCCACTATACCGCTTGCAGCATGGTCAACCGTGATAGTAGCCGCACCATCCGTTCCTACCAGTTCAGGGGTGACATTATCCGGGTCATTGACCTCCGCTGCTGTTAGCGTATCAGCTGCATCCACATCAACATCGTTATCAAGCACGCCAGGTGCCGCTATGTTAAAGATGGTCTCGATGACTTCTCCATCCGCATTCAAGGTGGTCAACGAGGCATCCTGTAGAAACAGCATATCGTTATTGGCGATTGGTGTGCCATTCTGTGGATCAACCGTAATCGTGACTGTTGTTAGACCACTGATTGACGTACCGTCATCCACCACGTAGGTAAAGCTGTCCACACCATTGAAGTCAACATCAGGCTCATAATGGAACGAACCGTCGGGGCTCAGGTTGAACAGGAAAAGGCCTGGGTTGTTTGGATCCGGACGCACATTAGTCGGCCCACTCACCATCACCGCAGTTAATGCATCACCATTGGCATCCGTGTCGTTCTCCAATACACCAGGAGCCGCTACATCCAAGACACCGTCTTCAACCATGTTATAGGTATCGTTAACGCCGACGGGCGCTGCAGGTATGGGATCAGTGACCGTAATGGTTACGGTAGTCGCTGCACTTTCCAGGTTGATACCATCTTCGACAGTGTAGGTGAATGTCTCAACCAATGGCAGTAGTGTTGGCACAGCAGGTGGTGTATAGGTACAGGCACCTGTTCCATTGTCACAGCTCAATGAACCTTCAACGATACCTGCAGTATCCAGAGTGACTATTGAGAGCGTATCTGTTTCTGGATCTGTATCGTTGGTCAGCACGTTGAAATCTAGCACCACACCGGTATCAGTCGCGACGTCATCAGTCACAGGCGTCGGTGCCATATTCTCAATCACATCAACGGTCACCACAACACCTGCCACAGCGTTAGGACCATCTGAAACGGTATAGGTAAATGTACCTGTTCCAGTTGTATAAGGGTTGGGATCTCCCCCTGCTGGAGTAAAGGTACACTCCGATCCCAGACATGAGACGGTACCACCGATTTCGGGTGTTGTGGCATCAAATTGTGTGATTGTGAGTGGCATTAATTCAGGATCAGTGTCATTGGCCAGGACATCCACCACGCCACTCACACCGGTCATAGTGCCTTCTGGGAATTCAATGGTCAGTGTGTCAGGCAAAGCAACCGGTGGTGCATTCGCAACACTTGGTCCAAAATTCAGGAAGCGCAACATACCACCCACGGTATCACCGGCGGTGATCACTTCCGGGTCACTGGGGTTGGTCATATAGCCGTTGCCATCATAGACCGCATAGCGTCCTTCCAAAGCTGGCGTGACAATCACATCCTTGGTCATCAGTGGGGGTAAGCCGACTGAGTATTGTTGACGAGGTGCCGTTGTTGTAACCCCCGTCACTCCATCCTGCCAGTTGTACTGAATACCGTCTTCCGCATGGATCATGCCGTGCAGGCCTTGAAAGACAGGCACATGATTTTCACTGGCTGCACTCAGAAAACGCAGCAGTGTCGGCACACCGGCGTTGCCTATAGCTATATCCGGAGTTGTTCCATCCTCATAGGGTTCACCATTGATCAGGAACCACTTTGGGTGGTACGCAATAGGCGTATAATTCGGATCACCCGCTGCAACCGCAGCATTGTGGTCCGGATCGATTTCACTGTAGAACAGTATTTGTTCATTCGTAAATGCTACACCCGGATAAATCTCTCCGGCAGCCGCATTCTTTGTAACAGCACCATACAGCCCCATGTAGACCTGCTTTTGAGGTTCTGTACCGGAGTAGTAGGTGAAAGTACCACCTGGGTTTGCGATGGGGGTACCTCGGAAGGTATTCCAAACATAAGCCCTGCGGCCACCGTTGGCCCCCGCTTCACGACCATAGGAGCGTACTTTTTGGGTTGCACTGGTACGATTACCAACCGGGCCAAAATTCCAGGTAGGACCATTGCTGACATTATTGGAATGAGGACGTTCCTGTCCGGTCATAATGATAGAACTGGGAACAGTCAGCAGATTGGTCAGAAAAATTCTGAAATCTGGCTCGCCTACAGGTATCACCAGTTCAGGACCCGGAGCGGTGGCTATTGGATCCTGACAGGCAGCGCTAGCCAATCGGTCGGCTATCGGCGTTGTACTATAACAAGCGCCTCCCACATCTTCCGCATAACCCCACATCGTGACAGTAGTACCATCAGGCAAAGTCTTGACAAACTCTTTGGCAATCAGATATTTATCTGTCAATGCCATGGCGGGGCTGGTTGCCAGAGCCAAGGCGCATGCAATTACAATTGGTTTGATCTTAACATTCATGGTTTTGGACCTTTTCATTGTCTTTCCCTCCCCACTTATTCATCAATGCCGATGTACGGCGGAAGGACGACAACTGCACCCAGTGATCCACCAGGGAAGATATCGAAGGTGGTGAGTTCTTTCTCAGCATGGGAGTGCCATACCAGGAAGTAACCGCCGAAGGGATTCAGACCGCCCTCACCCGGAGGCAAGTCGCCTGTATCGCCCAGGAAGGGACTACCACTCCACCAACCACCGAGACTCAATTCACCGACACCCGGCAAGGTGACCAGATCGGAAAGTGCCTTGCCGTGATCAGCACAATACTCATGTTCGTAGGTCGTTCCATTCGCCGTATCACCGAATCCATCGCCATCACCATCGACACAGACATGGCCGGTATCGTGACCATAGATATCCCAGTTGAGACCCTTACCAGTCCAGGTCCAAAGGGCATCGACTGTCTGCTTGGGTGCTGAGTTGATGGTGTTGTCCGAACGACCTAGATCAGCCACAACACCATCAGAGCTGAGCATCTTGCCATCCCGTCCAATGAACCTCAGGTTTTCACCATGGTAGTGCATGGGGTGGGAGTCATGGCCGGCGTTCACATTGCGTACCAGAACGGTGTCGCCGGGATGGGCCATAACCAGGGACTCATAGGGCTGGTTTGGGAACAGGTTGTTGTAGTCTCCCTGAAAGAGATCAGGAAAGACCCGGCCGTTCAAAAACCAGACCGAGGCATATCGGTCCGAGTGTGTGAAATGTTCGTAGTGACCCTTTTCCATCTGAATATGGATATCGGGGTCCACTTCTGTCATCAGGTAGAGATTTTCCTGATCATAGTCCGTCCCTGTCCCGGTGCCATAGGCTGAACGACTGCCATCGGCTGGTCGGACCACCATGACGCCCTGTAGACCCATTTCTGCATGCAGTCCTGGATTCGTACCATCCAGGCTGTGATAGATATAGGTGCCCGGGCTACCTGCCGTGAAGCTGTAGGTCACTGTTTGTGTACCCGAAGGATCCGAAGTGTTGGTCAAAAGACCCGCTAAACCACCGGTCGCAGTCACCTGGTGACCGGTAACGATAATGGAAACCGGATTCGGTACACCGTAGTTGGTCATGTTGATCGTGATCGATTCGCCTTCAGTGACAATCAGAGTCGGCGCCGGATACTGGGGTAGTGCGTATCCCTGCCCTTGTGGGTGGGATGCGCCTGTTCCCGCATTCATATCACCAAAACCCCACATACGAAGACTGGTGCCTTCCGGCAGGTTCATATTGAAAGGGAAGGCGTACAGATTGAACTCGCCCCCTGGTTGCGGTGTGATCCCACGAATGTCGTGGGCAGCTTGAGATTGCGCCCAAGGGAGCAGGCTCGCCACACCCAACATCAGGACGCCCATCAGCCGTCCAGGTTGTTTGAGTAGTTTTCTCATCATCATTATCTCCTAGCTCGGCTTGGTCTTAGTTCACAACGATCTCGGTGATCATGCCGCCGTCGAACTGCGTTCTGTTGCTCATTTGGTGCAATTCAGTGGCATGCAGGAAGTAAGTCCCTGCTGCAACATCCGTGGTATCAATGATCACATCGTGTGTTTCACCACCGCCGAAATTTACAGAAGAGGTAGTGCGGTAGAGATTCTTTCCGTCAGTACCACGCATGTGGCGGGCGCCGGTACCGACAATTTGCATCTTCAGACCGGGTACAGTGACTGTCCAGAACCGATCCAGGCCCACATTGGAGAGCCTAAGCAAGAGCCGCTCACCTTGGGCAACACTGATCACTGAATCCAGAGTCTGGGTTGGGGTTCCGTTATTCAGTAGTTCACCAGGATTACCTGTCACTTTTCCGTTCACGTCATCCACTGGTGCCGGGAGGCTTCCAGACACAATGGTATCGGGATAGCCACGACCGTTGATTTGCGGATAATCACCTTCCAACAAGGCAAATGGCAGTGGCTGTACAAACAGGCTGGCATCATGAAAGTCTGAATCGAAACTGGCTAGCTGCAGGGCCTTCTCCTGATCAAAAGCCGTTGTGCCATCATCGTCATTGTAGGCATAACCCAACGGCGCACCAGCAGCCGAACCACCTTTACGTGTGGCTACGGGACAACCAGGTATCGCACTCGCACAACCCGTCGCATCTTGTGCAGGGTGTACATAGAGATTGGCCAACATGCCCATCTCCATATGCTCAGTAGCTTCCACATGGCAATGGTAGATGTAGGTGCCTGGCTCAACCACGTTGTAGTAATAACTCAGGGTCGCGCCCATATTGATACTGACTGAAACCTCAGGCACACCATCAAAAACAGTGGCAGCATTGGGGAATCCATGCCAGTGAATTGTATGAGGATCGAACAGATCAGGACGGATAACGGTACCCACGTTTGACAGGTTAAGCCAAAGCTCATCTCCCTCATCCAGTTCGATAGTCGGACCGGACCATTCTGCATCCAGAATACCATTTGAGATGACATCACCTTCAGGAGTACCTGTCTGATCGCCAAAACCGAAGATGTATAGGGGATTGTCATCTGACATGATGGCAAAACTGTCACCTGCGATGAGTGACATACATTTTGCATTCGGATGATTAGGATCTGGTGTATCGATCACCGCATCACCATTGGTATCACCAGGACACTGAATATTCACAACAGCACCGGCGCTTCCGATCATCCCGAGCAATGTGATTGCTATTGCTCCGCTAAGAGCTTTTTTTGTAAAAAATTTCATCTGGCGTTACTCCTCATCATTTTTTGTAACTGCCTAAAAACAAATTTTGCTGTTTGCTGATCCCTTTGGTTGGAACCCTTACCCTCGATGAGCAAGGGTTCCACCCTCATGAGATCAATCCACATCGCTCGTTTTACATTGCCTCATCGGCACCGATGTCGTTCAGACCACCGTTAGGACGTGCTTCATTGTCAATATCTACACCAATACGACTTGCTGCCCCAACATTGCCCCCATTATTGATGGCCGCTGAAACAGGTGCTGTCGTCAGGTGATAGTCAAACAGAGGACCTTCAACATTGCCTGTTACATCATCCAACTCGACCAGGGACAAAGGACCGAAAGCCACCTGGATGAAGTTGCCACCCTCGTCAAAAGCACCCGCTGTAGCCAGTGTCTTGAACTCAGGGAACAGGAAGCCGTCACGACTTTCGTTGAAGTACTCGTTCACGAATCCAGCATCACCTGTAATAAAGGTATTACTGCCCGGAACCTGTACCAGCTCGCCGGTTTGCAGGAGTGAGAAGCGTGCATCCAGCACATCAGCTGTCTCAATTTTTCCGTTCATGACTGCCAGATCGTTGGTATAGCCTTCGATGTTCACCAGATCTCCATTACATACTGCTGGATCGAACGTCGTCAGGTCGACAGGCACGCTGGCCAGACAGGTAGCAGTCGCAGGGAAAAGCCCTGTTTCACTAATCGCTGTAGCTGGGTTGTCAAAGTTCAGCCAGAAAAACGACCGATTGTGATAGACGATGTTGTCACGCAGTAACAGATCGGAGAACAATGCGCCATCGGGATCACGTAGCGTGTCTGGATCGATAAGGACATCACCGGCAGCATCATCGATATTCACCAACTGCGACATCGCTGGTCCATGCAGCCTGGAGATAATACCTGCTGGCTGTGGAAGAGAGAGGTTGGGATTGGTGATCTCAAACGCCTGAGAACCCGTTGCAGTACTGTCGTTGTTGGCGACCGTATTGTTACGGATAATTGCCTGCAATGAGTCGGATACCGAGATAGCCCCAGCAACACCGGCAACATTGTTGTCGATCATATTGTTGAAAACAAACACATCGTACCAGGGGCCACGGGCACCCAGACTGCGATCAACATCAAGACCATTGGCCGTATCGATGCGGATAGCACTACCATCGCCAGCACCGGCTGCATTGCCACGGATGATATTGGAATCAACAGTGACATGGCCTGTACCCGAAGAGAGCATAAGACCGGTCTCTTCGGCAGCCATCAAAGGAGGCTGTCCACCGATGAAGATACCGCCACCGGAAGGTGCTGTACCCACTTGCTGGTTAAAGACCTCATTGAAGATGATGTGGTTATCTTCGATCACACCGCCGTTGGAACGGCCGAAGTGTGAAATACCACCACCGTTGCCTTTGCCGAAGTTACCGCAGACCCAGTTCTGTTGGACCCGATAAGCATCAGCGCCGACATTCAGGGAGATACCACCACCCGTGCCATTGGAATTGCCATTCTGAGTGATATGGTTGTGATGAATGCGAATTCTGTCATTTATTGCATCATCGTAGACCAGGTCACCGACTTCATTCTCATCCACACCATTGAGGTTGTAATCGGTCTCAGCTGCTATTTCATGGCTGATGTTGGGATGTCCAATACGGATACCCCCGCCGAAGATACCTGCGTTGGAAGTTACAATGTTGTTACTGATATTCAGGAACTGGTTAAAACCATTGGCCACGATGCCACCACCCTGGCTGGCGCCGACAATGGTAAAACCATCGATGCGGGCGCCCCGGTTAGCGAGGGCACCGAAACGGTTGGTACCAGTACGCTTGCCTGTGACGAAGATACCGGCACCCTGCTCAGTCGGAAAGAGTGCTTCCGCCAGCGCTGGAAAGCCCAGCGCCCCCAATGTCTGGCCAATCAGACGGTCGATGGAGGCATCGTCGTCCAGTTTTCTTGCCAGGGCACGCCACTGAACAATCTTTTCAGTCGGAGACTGACGGGCGTTAAGGGTCACAGCACCGGCACCCCACCCTTGCAGTTTCACCGGCTTCCACATGATGACCATTTCATCATAGACGCCAGGCTCAACCAGAATCATGTCACCTGCTGCAACACCGGGCTGACCTAACTTGGTCGGATCACCGATCGCTTCCTGGATAGTGGCGAAGTCACCTGGTACGCTCCAAACATTATAGTTTGCACCGTTAGGACGCACACCCATCTCTGTAGTACCAACCAGTGTACCCACTGTCAGGGTTACACCAAGAGGTGAATCTACCGGGTTCGCAAGCGGAGCTCCATTTGCACGGGTCCGGGTCACAATTACCTGATAATCACCAGGATCAACGACTGGTACAGTTGCAAATATCCGATTGCCATCACTAGCACCCAGTACAACCATAGCTGTTTCTGTACCATCTGCTGCTACCAATTTAGCTAGTGCATCATTTCCAAAATTGTAATTGCGCACAACAAACTTGTTGGCCAGATCTACTCCATCCCACTCAGGGTTTGGTACCTGTACATTGTTACCCATTGCCTGGATACGGATCTGCTGTCCTGGCAGAGCGAAAGGACCGATTCTTGCGCCACGACGCTTCACATAACTGATCATCGGGGTAATCGTCGGACGTTCACAATCCACTGGGAAATTACCGGGTCCGGCAAAGGCCGCAATGGGCTCAACCGGGGTATCCAGATAGGTTGTGGCACCCGGCATGTACTGAAAGGTGTAGGAGAACTGACTGAACTGCTTGTTGAAGTACGGATCAAGCATGGTCGATGGATTGCCATTGTCATCAATGTTGTCGCCGTCTGGATCCAGTGCAGGATCATAATTCGGGTTAGGTACAGGACCGGCGTCGTTCATGCATGAGACCAGCATGTTAGGCGACTGACCCGAAGGCTGAGGCAGATTGGCCGTAAAGGTCGAAGGCACAACAGCATTGTAACGACCGTAGGTATCTGCATAGACACGGCTCACCTGATTGCCTTCCGCGTCATAGAATGCAACTGGTGCATTCGGTGGCGCAAACTTCTCACCAAAGGCCGGAGAATTCGGGTTGAACTCATTGGCCAGGTCATTGAGGATTACGCCTGAGGCATTGCCGACTAAGGGCACATCTGTCATCAGAAAGAACTCAACACCCGCATTTTGCGCACCGGAGAGAGGGACCTCTTTACGATCACAGAGCGGACGACTAACACCCGTAAAAGGCGCTGCTACATCAGCCGGATCCAAGCCTGGGAGAATCTGCGCAAGATCACCGCTGCCATCCTTAGTCGCCATCGCAAGCAAAGCAGGAACCGGGCGCATGTCGCCGACACAAGTGGCTGCAATTGCTTGAGTGGAGGGGATGTACTGATCGCCAAAATCGACGTTCTTGTGCTCTTCCTTCACCAGTTTGTAACCACCTGGCGTTGCTGCTTCGACGATATAGTCGGAGGGTAACATCCACTCTTCAGGCAGATGAAGAGGATTATCTACACCACGTCTGCTTGCATAGAAAGCATTCAGACTGGATTGAATAGCTACAGGTAGTGTTGATGTATCGTAGTTGTTGAAAGCAAAACCACCGTCAAATACGCCAGGGCGGACTTGATTGAAGTTACGCAGACCGTCAAAACAGCGGCTGTTCTCTTCATCTGTGATGGTGGCATCTTGATCGAAGTCGATCAGGTTTTGACCCTGACAACCGGTAGGCAGACTGTCATCCCAGCTGTCGGTCCAAGTGACAGCAAGGGCATCGCCGCGGTCGAAGGCACCATTACCATTACGGTCGACGTCTTCGACACCAGGTGCACCGCCATCGGCCCATCCTAGAGGATAATTATCTACGTCAGCCAAGTCGATAACGTTATTACCATTGATATCATCAATGACACCATCGTCTGGTTCAGGCAGACCACCGTTCTGATTCCAGTCGATGTCACAGTCATCGGCACCAAAGTTTCCTTGAGGAAAACAGTCGATGTCACCGTCGGCATACAGGTTAATCTGTACGCGGGGAATACCTGGCTCCCAAGTCTCTGCAGCCGCAAACTGAGGCTCATCCTCAGCACGTACGGTGGCATAGTAAACGATACCTGAGACACCGCCATTCTCACCAACGAACTGAGGCAAGGTAGGTGGAACGGTTGTGAAATCTGGCGCAGTGAAATTTACATAGTCGGTCTTACCGAATTGCATGACACTGGTCTGTCCCAGGAATCCCTGGAAGGCCGTGGTCAGCACTTGACCGGTCTCAGTCCTGGAAAGGTTATTGCCCGTGTTTACATTGACGAGAGGATCACCAACGACACAGCCAGCATCTGGATCATCAGGATTCAGTGATTGAGCCGGTGTACAAACCTGTACCTGTGGTGTCAACTCGTCAAGCGAGGGCATGTCCCAACCATTATCGGCAAGGATTTCACCACCAGCATCCACAACAAATGTGGCGCCTGTTGCCTTCTTGTTGGCAAAGCTGACTTCAGCCACCAGCCAATGAAAGAAGGGGAAAACCTGATCAAAAGGTGCTTCACCTGCACCATCCATAGCGAAGTTCTGATAGATCGTGCCATCACGCCAGCGGACACTGACATCCTGACTCTCTGGACCAATGCCGTTCTCATCGTCTGAATTACCTGCTATGCCATCAGCACCATCCGGCTCCCAGAAACCATCCTGGTCAACATCATTGAAGACAGCGGTATTCAGACGGGCAAACCAGTTGAATACGGGAACATCACCAAAGTTACAGGTTGAACCGCCATTACAGGTACCACCGGTTTCATCAACGGTAAAAGGTTGGGCAGCAATAACCGCATCCAAAGGTTTATCCCAGATAACCAACTGATAACTGCCAGGAGGCACATTCGGGATAGAGAAATTACTGTCGCCATCACAAGGTGCGGCATAAAGCCCTCTTCCTAAACCGCCTGGTGTGGATTCGTTCAGACCAATCCAGCATTGAGGAAACGGACGACCACTAAAGAACTGAAAGTTCGGGGAGCGGGACATATGCATGTCAGTGATAGTTCCGCTGATGCTCGCCACTTGTTGACCTGGACCGGCAGACAAGGGAGGAAATCCGCCATCAGCTGTGGATTTAACGAAACCTACAAAGACGTGGGGCCCTGGAAGACCGAATTCAACAAACAAGGGGGGCTCATTCGCTTTAACCCAGGCATCGATAACCTTGCTGCCTTCAATGGTGCTGGTCTGTACCCAACCTGGGTCAGTCGAAGGTGTTGGAGGAATGATGATCACACCGTATTTGCCTGGTGCAATGTTCTTGACCGTCAGGAAGCCATTCTCATCAGGTTGCAGCGTACCGTTACCAAGACTGCTGACGATCGGATCACCATTCGCATCAAAACAGCCGTAAAAAGTATTGGGATCCGCATCGGGTTGTCCGTCAGCATCACAACCATGCTGATATACGGTACCCAATGGGTTGCCGAATACATCCTGGATGACCTGGCCGCCATTCTGGCCATAGCGGCCTGCCGGCTCTTCAAGAAACAGTTCGAACTGAGTCCAGTCCACATGGCCGGGTTGGCCTACACCAGGGTCAGTCTCTTCCGGTAGATCAGGTGTGCCATTGATCGGTGCATTGTCATGGAACAGATAAATCGCGATCTGGGCTGTAGGAATCGGCTGTTTCTGCACCACAACTGTGACATTATCCAGCGTTTGATTCGGGTCTTCTGCATTAGGTAGTACCACCGCTTGGTTACCACTGATGCTATAACCTGCATAAGGCAGCACAGAAACATAGTAACGGCCTGGTGGTACACTTGTGATGTTGACCGCATCTGTCTCTACATTTCCACTCAAGCCAGCACCAGTAAGTTGCGCTAATGCGGGTGGGTGGTTACTGGCATGAAAACCCATGGAGAGCAGTTCATCGGGAATGATCGATGGATTGGCAGGATCAACTGCAAAAGTCTTATCCTCCTGCAACAGCCAGCGGAAACCGTCCACCGCATTGCCATTCTTATCCACAACATTCAAATTAAATTGAGCTGCATTTACAGTTGTAGTCAGAAAAAGCAGAGTTAGTGCGATAAAAACCATCACACCTCTGTTTTTGTAACCCTGATTCTCGTTTATCATGGTTTTTTCTCCAGACCCTAATTGGTCAACAAACTTTACTGGGACTTGCATGCCAAGCTATCCAGACACACCAGCCCCTTTACCAGTGCTTGAGCCAAAGTTTACGTTTCTTTATATAAAGAGTCTTTGCGTGTTACTACGCTATTTACCCATCAAGTTTCCTACCCGGGAATGAGTAAATTGAGTATTTAGGCGGGAGTAAAAACCCTACTGAAAAAGGTAGGGTTGACAGATAGGATTTAGAGTCGGGTTTATTTATTCAATAATCGAGTGATTTTTCTACAAAATTGGCAGTAGCCAATGTCAAAAAACAGGTAAAATAATCACCCGATAAAATCGCTTTGTCAGTGGCTGTGCGATTAGCCAATCATTATAAAACGCAGTAGCATGGCACACACGATAATTTAGGGGGGTTTATTCAAGGTTGGATTTGTGTCATTGTGCCCTACAAGCAAAATCAAGACTGTAAATAATAATAATTCATGATTTGCATAGCCCCCATTCATATCTAAACTTAGCTGGTTATAGACATACGTAAAACGATCCTAATCTTAGAAAAGAAACAACTAAGATCTAACACACTATTTGGATGGCAATGGACGTGGACAAGAAGAAAATCATCATCGCCGAAGATCACAACATTTTACGCGCCGGGCTCAAGGCATTGTTGACCTCTAATCCGCAGTTTGAAGTAATCGGTGAGGCTGACAATGGTCGCGAAGCTATTCGCCGTGTCATCGATCTTAAACCCGACTTGGTTATCATGGACTTGAGTATGCCTGGATTGAACGGCATGGATGCAATACGTGAAATCAAAGAGCGCATGCCCGATGTCAAGACACTGGTTCTAACGGTACACAATGAGGAAGAGTATGTACTTGCCAGTCTTAAAGCTGGAGCTAACGGCTATGTATTGAAGGATGCTACCCAAAATGAATTGATGACAGCCGCCGAACGGGTCTTGAATGGAAAGACCTACTTGAGTGCGGAGATCACTGAAAAAGTAGTCAACAGTTATCTGAATACAAACAATGTCAACCAAGAACCTGTTACCCGTTGGGATACGGTTACTCAAAGAGAGCGGCAAATTCTTAAGTTAATTGCTGAGGGGCACACCAATAAGAGTATGGCGGAATATCTCTGTATCAGTGTAAAAACGGTGGAAAAACACCGCGCCAATCTGATGAAGAAGCTTGATCTACACAGTGTTTCGGCACTAACGACCTATGCGCTAGAGAAGGGAATTATTAACCGTTGAGTGCAATTTTTTGCACGGGAAAAACAACGCGAATCTCTACACCCTGATCAACACCTGCATGCATATCCATTTTGCCGTTTACTGACTCGGCCCGTTCACACATACTCATCAAGCCCAACCCTAACTTATCCTTAATATCAGCAAGGTCGAAACCGATACCATTATCCAAAATTGTAAGGTGGATAGCATCCTGAGAGTGGACCATGGAAACCCGAATCACATTTGCCTGGGAATATTTCACAGCATTGTTCAGTGACTCCTGAACAATCCGATAGATGACAGTCTTATGCGCTTCAGGTATTTGGGATTCATCAATATCAAAATCAGTAACGACATCCACCTTGGAACAGATTCTTGATATCTGACGACATTGCCATGAGACAGCCGCCAGTACCCCCAGGTCATCCAAAATAGCAGGACGGATGGCGCTGCAAATTGTTCTTACTTCAGTGATCGCCTGTTTAACCATGGAAGAGAGCGCTTCAAGAGACTCCCTGTGATTTCCTGATAATGGAACGTCACTAGAACTACCGTCCAGACAATGCTGTACATGCAAACCCATTGTAGTCAACAGCTGACCTAATCCGTCATGTAGTTCCCGTGAGATCCTCTTCTTCTCCTGCTCCTCAGAGTTCATTCTCTGTGAAGGCAACTGCTCATGCCCAATAAGATCGGTGAAATCGGTGGAGACTTGAGGATTCATTAAAGGCATCCTGTCTTTCAAGGAGGTTGACTTATTGGATGGTTTGGCATTTGGCGAGATTGAAGAAGCAGATAGTGTTAACAAGGATTGACCCGTTATATTCAGCTTATTCGTTTTACCTTTAACCAATGTCATCAACAGTGCCCCTGAATTTTGTGGAACTAAAAAACTCAACAATGATTTACAAATAAAAAACTTCAGAAAATGTGTAACTCGGTTCACATCTTTTAATTTATACGGCGCATACATGCATCGTTCATGCCATGCAAAATATTTGCATTATTTAACATATAGTTAAGCTATTTTTATAATGTATATTATTATTGTATATAATTCCTCAGTGTAAGGAATTCCGACATTTATACGATTAATTCCCAAAATAAATGGGTGATATACCCTAATTTTATGAGAATGTGTCGGGATAGTTTACAATTCAACATTCTTCCAACTGATGGATCCCCTTGACAAACAGAGATGGACATGCCGCCCCTGCCACTAGTAATCAGCATGAATTGGGGTGGTGTTCCCTTAGTTCTTTATTTTCAGTTATCAGCTAGCCAAGCAGTTTGGATACTCTTTGCAAATCATCACGTGTATCAACCCCACGACCAGGCTCCATCTGTGCACGGCTGACATGAATCTTACCACCATGCCATAAAACCCTTAATTGTTCTAACGATTCTGCTCGCTCTATAGGGGCATGATTCCACGCCACGAAACGGGACAAATACCCTGCTCGATAGGCGTAGAGTCCTATATGCCGGGAAAAACCTGTGTCACTGGGAAGCGGTGTGTCAGCACTGATGAACTCATCCCGATGCCAGGGGATAGGCGCCCGACTGAAGTAGAGCGCATAACCTTGTGCATCAGTCACCACTTTAACCACATGGGGGTCGAAAAGGGTTGTACGGTCGGTTATTTTTGCAGCAAGGGTTGTGACTGCAGCAATCTCATGCCTGTTCATATCCTCTGCAACCTGGCTGAGCAGTTCTGCTGGCATACAGGGTTCATCTCCTTGTAGATTGACTATGATCTCATCCTCATCCCAGTCTCTGATTGAAACCACTTCGGCGATTCTGTCAGAGCCACTACGATGCTGATCGGATGTCATGCAGACATCGGCTGAAAATTGACGACAGGCATCTGCAATTTGCTGACTGTCGGTGGCAACCACGACTTCAATGGCGCCACTCTCAACAGCGCGCTCGAAGACATGCTGTATCATAGGCTTTCCAGCCAACTCCAATAGAGGTTTCCCAGGGAGACGCACAGATGCGTAGCGGGCGGGTATGACCACTTTGAATTGCATCAGCTCTTGCCTTCTGTAATCTCTTCATCCGCAGCAAGTTTTCTGGCCTCTTCCTCGAGCATCACGGGTATATCATCACGAATGGGAAAGGCCAGACGGTCAACCCGGCAAATGAGTTCACTCTCTTTTTTAATATAATTGAGCTTCCCCTTGCAGAGAGGGCAAACCAGAATATCAAGCAGTTTTCTGTCCATCAGTCAGCCTTTTTGTGAGTGCCATAAGTTGTCGTTCAAATCCGGCATCTACTACAGCTGTGGCAGGCACGTACCAATGGCCGGGTTGTGCAAACAATTCGCACTTTACCGCATCTTTCTCGGTCATGAGAACAGTCTGAGATGAAAAAGCGATTAAATCACTCGTTGAGTAGCGGTAATGATCAGGAAAAGCATGTCGTTCCAGCTTTAGTCCATTGGCTTCTAACATGGAAAAAAAACGTTCTGGATAACCAATACCGGCAATTGCATGCACCTTTGCATCACTAAAAGTTGTTAGCTTTCTAGACTCGCTTCGACCATCCAGGGAGTGTGCATCAACACCCGCCACATACATGCTGTGCTCTCCCTGCTTTGGTTTTCCATTGATGATGACAAGATCGACTTTAGCAAGACGCTTGGGGGTTTCACGCAGTGGCCCAGCCGGTAGACAGAGACCATTCCCAAAACGCCTTACGCCATCTACTACTGCAATCTCCAACTCCCTATTAAGCCCGTAATGCTGCAAGCCGTCATCGGAAATGATAATATTACACGCATGTTCAGATAACAGTTGTGATGCAACTGCCGGCCGATCAGCGCCCGCATAAACAGGGCAGCCGGTACGACGTTTGAGTAAGATCGCCTCATCACCTACCTCTTCCGCCAGACTCTCCGTCGTCACTTCACGTGGCCAGTGGTCAGATTTTCCGCCGTACCCCCGGGTTATAATGCCGGGCTTGAAACCCCAATCCACCAGCCTGTTGACCAGCCAGATAACCAGTGGTGTCTTTCCAGTGCCACCCACAGAGATATTACCCACAACGATGACAGGCACATCAACTGTTCGCACCGGCAACCAACCGATACGATAGAACAGATGGCGGATTGTGCTCAGCAGACAGAATAGACCCGACAGGGGTAACAGTAACAGGGTCAATAAATGCCAATCATTCCAGGATGCTTCGATCGACTTCAAAGGGGAAAAGCCCTCACTCAGCCACTGGACGATGCGCAGAGAAAGTCATCTTCGTTAATCCTAACTGGCTTGCCGCATCCATTGCCGTCATCACAGATTGATGGGGTGTTCGAGCATCCGCATTGATAACAACAGGTAAATCCCTCTTATCACCCACTGCATTGCTGATGGCCTGTTTTAGGGTATCAACCTCTGTATTAACAACCTCAAGCTGATTAACGAAAAAAGTACCTGATATATTGATAGTGATATCCAGCTTATGTTTTTCAGGCTCGATCTCTTCACCGGTGGCTTCCGGTAATTCGATCATGATCTGACTCTCCCGCTCGAAAGTGGTGGAGACCATAAAAAAAATCAACAGCAGAAAGACCACATCGATAAGCGGTGTAATATCCACTTCGGGTGATTTACGTGGGTTCGGCCGGAGATTCATCTCAACTCTCTTTCCCCATGAATGACTTCGACGAGCTTCAGTGCCTGCTCTTCCATCCCCATCACCAGTCTGTCTATCAGCCCACTGAAATAGCGATGAAACATCAGACTTGGTATTGCGACGGAGAGTCCTGCTGCTGTGGTAATCAGCGCTTCCGAAATACCACCGGCCAACACACCGGGGTCACCGACTCCGGCAGTTACAATGACACTGAAGACTTTGATCATACCGATAACGGTACCCAGAAGCCCAAGCAATGGAGAGATCGATGCGATGGTCCCCAAGGTATTGAGATAGCGTTCAAGCTCATGGACCACTTGGCGACCAACCTCTTCGATCGCTTCCTTCATTACCTCTTTGTTGTGATCTCTGTTGATCAGCCCTGCCGCCAAAATCCTACCCAGCGGTGAGCTGGTTCTCAACTTGTTAAGATCAGCCAGATCCAGCTTCTTCTCTCTGTGCAGTTGCAGGATCTGCCTCATGAGGTAGTCAGGCATGACCTTTTTTCGCTGTAGCGACCAAAGCCTCTCAAAAACTATCCCAAGGGCAACAATGGAGCAGGCGATGATGGGCAACATGAGCCATCCGCCAGACTTTACCAGTTCAAACACCTTATATGCGTCCTTTATTCATTAGTGAAGAAACATTCCCGTGCGGCAATCATACTTTATGCAAGCATCTCTCTGAAAGTAACGGTTTCAAATTGACATCTCAGTGAGTCGTCATTCTCATTTCTCACCCCCCAGTTTCCTTCTCGCTATTCCGATCACTCCAATAGCGCTTATTGAGTTCACGATAGAGACGAGGCTTAAGCTCAGTCTGGTAAGGTGACAGACGGAGCTGAATGGCACCTGTTTCAGCTGTATTCAGTATAACCGCACCCCTAGCCTGCCAACGCTGAACCACTTCATCTTTTGGAAAGCCGTAGCTATTTTTATAGCCGGTAGAGAATAGCACCCACTCAGGATCGATTGCAGTCACGAACGGTGCTGTAGATGATGTGGCAGAGCCATGGTGTGGCGCAACAAGAATCTGTGATTTCAGCGCGTCTGGATAGCGCTCCAGTAAGTGTTTTTCACCTACCTTCTCTATATCCCCCGGTAACAGTATGCGCCAATCACCAAGGGTAATCAGAAGAACACAGGATTGATCATTGGATCGCTGAAAGCTATCTTTCGCCTGTGGATGCAGTAGTTTGAATGTCACACCGTCCCAGCTCCAGCTCTCACCGGCAAGGCAGGCATCTGCATATTGTGCACGCTCAGGCTCTCCAGCCAGAACATCCCCAATAGGGAGTGCTTCTTTCAGCCAGCTATAGCCACCAGCATGATCCCTATCACCATTACTGAGCAACAAACGATCAATTTTATCGTAGCCTTGAGCGCGAAGGAAGGGAAGCAGCACCGTTTCGGCGGTACTGAATCCTGAGTCATTGGCCGGCCCGGTATCGTAGATCAAAAGATGGTCGCTGGTTTCAATCACACAGGCCAACCCTTGACCTACATCCAACAGTGTGAACCATAAATCACCCTCATGCGGATGCTCTGGAGGCGAAAGAAATATCGGTACAAACAACCAAACACCCAATGCACGTCCAGGCATGCCAGCGGGCATCATCCATAGCAGACTCCCTACAATTGCCGCCCCCCACAGCCAGTTGGTGACGTCGGGCAATTCCATCAAAGCAAAGGGTAAAGAGGAAAACCAAACCAAAAACTGATAGGTATATCCGCTAATCAGGCCCAGCAACCAAAACCACCAACCAGCCGCAGCCGGTATCAAGAGTAATGGAAGGCCAGCCAATACCAACGGCACCAATACCAGGGTAAACCAAGGCACCATAATCAAGTTAACCACAGGGGACACCAGCGACGCCCGACCGAAAAACAGTAGCAGTATCGGCAACAAGCCAAGCGTAACGAACCATTGCACTCGTACCCCTTGCCGCCATCCCTGCCAAGGCATTATGCGACCGCCTACACTCCACATAATGACTGCAACTGCCCCAAAAGAGAGCCAAAATCCGGCGGACAGGGTGGCGACAGGGTCCAGTAGCACAACCAGAAACAGTGCCAACACCAGACTTCTGGCAGGTTGAATTCGACGTCCAAGGACAACACTTCCCAGGGTTGTCAGCAGCATGATTAGTGCTCGTTGTGTCGGCAGGGAAAAACCTGCAAGCCCTGCGTAGATCAACGCGCCAATCAGTGCCATGATTGCCCCGGCTTTTAGCGCTGGTAATTTAAGGGTGAGTCGTTCACTGCGACACCAGCCCCATTGACCCAGTAACAGCAACCATCCAGCCACAATGCCCACATGCAGTCCAGATATCGCAATCAGATGATTGGTACCGGTTAAAGAAAAGACCCGCCACTCGGCAGGTCCGATACCCCGTTTATCGCCTACTGACAATGCCTTCAGCAAGGCAGCTGCTACTGGTTGTGCGGTATGCTGATCGATCAACCTGGCAATGGTTTGACGCAGTCGGTCCATCCAGGCAGTGCCTGGCTCTGTACTCAGAACCCTATTGCCAGACCATGCTCTGACATACCCTTTGGCTTGTACTCCCTGGCTAAACAACCAGCGCTCATAATCGAATCTAGCCGGATTCTGCATTCCCCTGGGTCGTTTCAGCCTAACTTTTAACTGCCAGGTATCCCCGACCCGGACGGTTTCCTTGGTACCAAACCAACTAAGTTGCAGATGCGACAGGTCCAGCGGTATCCCCCTGGCATCGAGCAGTTCATTTACCCGCACCTTGAAACGGCTCAACCTCCCCTGTTGGGCTGGTAGCGATTCGACAACCCCTTTCAGCACTAAATCTTCGCGTTCCATGTCAGCCGGCAGTTGCTGCTGAAGCATATAGGTAGCGAACAGGAGACTCCATCCTGCACCAGCCAGGAGTGCACTCAAGGGGCGAGACCATTTATATCGCCAGAGGACAATCATTGGCACCAAAAGCGTCAGCCACCCAAGTCCCGGCAGATCTCTAAAAAAGTGAAAGAGTGTTGCACCAACAACAAAACAGATAAGAATCCCATTCATGACAAGTCCCTGTCTTCATTAATTCCTTTTCATTTCGGAAGCTCAGAATAAATCTTTGCAAGGTGGAAGTGTCTGGTCGCAAGACGGCTGTCCATGACTTGCACAGAATTTCTTTAAGTACTACTCCGTTTAATCCTTGTTGTACTATGCTTAAACATGCTTCAATAAAGCGCTAGTTGGCGACTTTACAATTAGAGACTACTCACCTGACTGATGCCTAAAAGACTCATCAAAAGCCTATTACCTCATCATGATAAGGTGCGCAATCATAAACATTTACGAGTCTTTGGAACGCTGCTGCATGATGCAAATCTGTGGCATTTAAATCGACACTCGGCATCCGGAGCCTTCGCCGTCGGCCTGTTTATGGCCTTTATACCCCTTCCCTTCCAGATGGTTTTAGCCGCCGCTGCAGCGATATTGTTTCGAGTCAACCTGCCCCTTTCTGTATGCCTTGTGTGGATTTCCAATCCTATCACTATCCCACCATTATTCTTCTTTGCCTACTTGGTCGGAACTTGGATAACAGGCTCACCAGCTGAGGTGGAGCCCTTCCAGTTCAGCCTGGAATGGTTTCAAAATGGTGGACTGGATGGAATCTGGGTCCCCCTACTCATCGGTAGCCTGGTTTGTGCCAGCCTTGCTTCACTTTTGGGTTATAGCCTGATTCTCTGGATTTGGCGGTGGCGTGTGGTCGAGAAATGGAAGGCCCGTCGTTTGAGAAAAAAAACACAACGCACGCCTACCACGCCTTCCACTTAAATAGCTAAGGCCTGGACAGCTTACCATCCACCAATTGCCAGGTTTGATCCATACGGGCAGCCAATTCAGTATCATGGGTGACCACCACAAAGCTGGTATGACTCTCCATATTTAGCTGCAACATCAACTCATAGACCTGATCAGCACTCTTTCTATCAAGATTGCCTGTTGGTTCATCCGCCAACACGCATGCCGGGTGATGAACCATCGCTCTAGCCAGGGCAGCACGTTGTCGCTCACCACCTGAGAGTTCATTCGGTTTATGTTCTGTCCGCTCAGCCAATCCAACCTGTCGCAACATCTCCCCTGCCAATGCTCTTGCCTTTATTACAGATTCACCACCGATCAGTAGCGGCATGGCGACATTCTCTAACGCAGTGAATTCAGGTAGCAAATGGTGGAATTGGTAGACAAAACCCATATGTCGGTTTCTGAGTCTTCCTTTATCCCGTTCGTTAAGACTGAGCAGATCCTTTCCATTTAACATGACCTGGCCTGCATCAGGCCGATCGAGTCCACCCAGACAGTGCAGTAAAGTGCTTTTACCGGAACCGGATGCACCAATGATTGCAACCCGTTCTCCCTGTCTAATTTGAAGATCAACTCCTTGCAATACCTCTACATGAAGATTGCCCTGAGTAAATGTTCTGACCAAATTACTGGCCTGCAGTACGATCTTCGGGTCACTCATAACGCAATGCCTCAGCAGGCTGGGTACGTGAGGCTTTCCAAGCTGGATAGAGTGTCGCCGCCAGGGTGATGATGAATGCTGCAATGCCAATAAACATGACATCCGAGAGATGCGGATCAGAGGGAAGTTTGGTGATGTAATAGATGCTGGGATCAAGAAAATCAAAACCAAACGCCGATTCGATCCAGCTGACAATCTCTTCAACATTAAGGGCCAATAGCACACCGCCAATGATACCGAGGATGTTGCCGACAATACCTATCGTTGCTCCCTGCACCATAAAGATGCCCATGATGGAGAGGGGAGAAGCTCCCAAGGTACGTAAAATGGCGATATCTGACTGTTTGTCGGTCACGACCATAACCATGGTAGAGACGATATTGAACGCAGCAACAGCAACAATCAGTGAGAGAATAATGGTCATCATGCGCTTCTCTGTCTGCAAAGCTGCGAAAAAGTTGCGGTGTTGCATCGTCCAATCACTGATTCGATAGTTGCCTCCCATTTTAAGTGCTAACTCACGGGAAACCTGAGGTGCCAGATAGAGATCATCCAATTTGAGGCGGACACCGGTCACCCCATCCTCAAGCCGCATCAGTTTTGCTGCATCCTTCATATGCAAAATCGCAACACCACGATCATACTCCCCCATACCCACCTGGAAAGTGGCCGCCACAGTAAATCGTTTAAGGCGCGGCATGATGCCCGCAGGTGTCACGTTGACCTGTGGTGTCACAAGGGTCACCCGGTCTCCCACTCCAACGCCCAACACCAGGGCCAGTTCACGTCCAAGGATAATCCCATACTTACCAGGTTGTAGAGCCTCTATGGAACCTTGAGTAATAGCAGAGATGACATCAGAGACTTGCCCCTCCTGCTCCGGTGAAATCCCTCGTAACAGTACCCCGCTGACCTTTTGTCCACTGATCAGCATTCCCTGCCCCTCTACATAAGGGGCCTCCCCGATGACATGGGGGAATTTCGATGCTTCAGCCTGGACCTCTTGCCAGTTGTTCAACTCACCACTAACCCCAGAAATGGTTGCATGAGATGCCATTCCGAGAATTCGTTCACGGACTTCTTTATGAAACCCGTTCATAACTGATAACACCACGATTAAAGCCACCACACCCAGCATGATGCCAACCATGGAGATCATGGAGATAAAGGAGATAAAGTGATTACGCCGCTTGGCGCGTGTATACCGCAGGCCGATATATAATTCGATCGGTTTGAACATGTGTGGCCATTAAATCATTAAAAGTGGCGCCTGAATCCGTAGGTTCATAGCAGATGGAGTGTATGAGTGCTTGGATCGGATAGCGTATCAAAAATAAGAGGGAATAGCGGCCCCATTTCCCGAACATTTTTGTATAGCCTGATGAATCAATGACTTGCGAAAATCAACTTCATTAATCGTCTGATTCAGGCGAAAGAAAATCTCATGGTTTTCTATAGTTAGACAAGAGTGCTATATTTCTACCTGAAGAGACAAATTCGGAGTTGCTCAGATGACATTTCGTTTCACCACCCTGTCCGCTGCATTACTGTACTTGCTTGCACAACCGGTTTCGGCCGAGGTGCTCCTCATTGACTCAATAGAGGCAGCACCTATCAACAGTGAAGAGGGTGTATCACGCCCGTCTCGCAGTATGACCATGGACCAAGTTACCCGACGATTTGGACAACCGATGAACGCTTATCCCAGTGTCGGTGAACCACCAATAACCCGTTGGGACTATGGTAACTACTCTGTGTTTTTTGAATACAAGCACGTACTGACATCCGTTCTCCACCGATAACTCTGTATCATTTAAAGAATAACGGCCTGTATCATGCAGGCTGTTTATTACCTATCCCAAAATAAAGTCGACATTCCCTCAAGGTCAGGAATGTCTAAACTATCGATCTGTTCGTAAATCATCCCTCTCAAGTAACTGATGGAAGTATTAATTGTACAGATGCGATAATAGTTGACTATTTTACTAAGTTTTTTATACTGCACTGCATAATGTCAATCGCACAGGTAGTACTTCATGACTGACAGCATGTCATCTCAAGAGCTGATGCACTCAATTATTCAACGCATCGCTACCGGACCTGAACTGAGCAAAGACATCTCTTTGGATGAGGCCAGCGGTGGTGTATCCGCCATCCTTCGTGGTGAGATTGATGATGTGCAGGCTGCTATTTTTCTTATTGCACTACGTATGAAAAGGGAAACCGATGATGAGAATAAAGGTGCCCTGGATGCGATTCTCAAGGTCTCGGAGAGCCGTCAGGCCAATGTTGATGAACTGATCTCGCTGGCTGATCCTTACAGCGGCGTCAATCGCAATCTACCTATCGCACCGTTGATCCCCCCCGTTCTAGCGGCTTGCGGCCTCCCCTGCGTGAGCCATGGCCTCGATTCAGTGGGACCAAAATTCGGTATTACCCATCGCCATGTACTTCAAGCTGTCGGTATTGATGTGGATATGAGCCTGGATACCGCCATCTCCCGCGTGGAAGACCCGGAACTGGGATGGGCCTATGTCGACCAGCGTACTTTTTGTCCTGGATTACACAATCTGACCGGATTAAGACAACAGATCATCAAACGTCAGGTTCTAACGACTGTCGAGGTACTGGCGAAACCTATTACCGGCCGAATAAAGACCCATCTAGTCACTGGTTATGTACATAAGCCCTATCCTGCGAAATATGCCTCACTGGCCCGATTCGCCAGGTTTGAAGGATGTTTACTGGTGCGTGGTACCGAAGGTGGAGTTATCCCTTCGCTCAGACAGTCAGGCATGATCTACCGCTACCAGGATATGGGACAGGAAGAGGCCATCGATATTTCGCCCGATGCCCTTGGAATTGAACAGCCATTGAGAGCCGTTCCTCTTCCAGACGATACAACAATCAACACGAATGGTGATGAAATTGCCCGCATTGGAAATGTTTCTGGTGCCGCAATGGCTGCAGCTGAGACGGGCTTACGCGCATTGCAAGGAGAAAAAGGCCCTGCATATGATTCCCTACTCTATAGCTGTGCCCTGATCCTTTGGCATGCGGGCCGTTTTCATTCAGTAACTGTAGCAGCCGATCAGGTACGCCAGGTACTTGATTCCGGTGCTGTACATCACCGGATGAGATAGGGATAGTGGCTGAAAAGTGGATAAAGGTAGCTAGTTGCGCTGAGCTGCCGGTCGGAAAGATGAAACGGGTCGATATCAAAGGCCATCGCTATCTGATCGCCAATGCTGAGGGTGAAATCTACGCTGTAGACGATCTATGTAGTCACGAAGAGGTCTCTCTCTATCTAGGCTGCATCGAAGGGGAAAATATTAAATGCTCTTTGCACGGCAGCCGCTTTAGCCTGAAAAATGGCACGGCTCTGGAAGAGCCTGCAACCGAGCCAATCGGTGCTTATTCCGTCAAGATCACCCAGGATCTAATTTTTATTCGACCAAAAAACTGACTATAAGCAGCGGTTTTGGTGACCTAGATCAAAATCAGTTCATTCCTACACTAGCGTGCCCAGGGTAATTACTATATATTTCCCCCCTAACAAAAAAGTGACCCTTAAGGGCATTCCATTTCACCACCACACATATTTCCGGGGGGATACTGGGTGAAATACCTGTTTGTGTTGGCTATTGCATTTTGCTTAACATTAGTTTGGCAGACGTCTGATATTGCTGAACGGACCCCCAATTTGCAGAGTTTCGAGCAGGAACAGGTGATTATCAGGACCCCGCAAGCAACCTGATACAAACAAGCACTCTTTACATGACATCCAGCTCGGCTCCACACAGAAATCCACTATTTCTGTACGTTAAGTATCAATCTTCGCTTATTCCGTGACAGAGTACCGTTTTTACCAAAGAATCAAGCACCCTCTTTGGAATCAATATTGTTGCTGAATGTCTCTATTTGGGAATATTAACCCAGACATAGCGCACGAATTCGATGACTATATCCACTACGCGCTCTATTTTTTGTTGAGGCCTCGGAGTGAGATCGGGTATGGTTGTCCACTTTGCCAAAATGCTGTTTCTGCTCTGCAGTACAGTAGATAACGATAAAACGACAGAAAACTTGTGACAGCAGCAGCAACCAACACAGCAGGTACCTACGAGGCCCAGTCATTAGAGTGTATCCGAGATGATCGGGTACTCTTCGAGGATCTGAGCTTCGGTATTAATCCGGGGCAGGCACTGGTACTGGAAGGGCGTAATGGCAGCGGTAAAACCTCCCTGTTACGCATACTCTGTGGCATTCGGCTCCCAGAGTCGGGAAAGTTGCTATGGGAAGGCGAAGATATTTTTCGTCTTGGACCGGAATTTCATGAGCATATCGCCTATCTGGGTCACAAGGACGGCTCCAAACTCGACTTAACTCCGTTGGAGAATCTTCGTATCGCTCAAGGACTTGGCAAGGCAAGCGACGGCATAGACCTGGAAGAAGCATTGGACCAGGTGGGTCTGTATGGTTTTGAAGACGTACCGACCCGTAACCTTTCAGCCGGCCAGCAACGCCGACTGGCGATTGCCAGGCTGCTGGTGACAGACGCAAAACTCTGGATTCTGGACGAACCGTTTACCTCCCTCGATAGAAAAGGCATTGAACATATGGAACGCCTGTTCGAGGGACACCTCAACCGGGGAGGCATGGCTGCCATGACGACCCATCATCGGATTGGCTTCAGGGATGAGGTTCAACTGGTACGTATCAATCTATCAGAACGATGAGCACCCTCTCCCTCACCAGCGCCTTTAGCCTGCTCCTGAAACGGGATCTTGTCCTGGCATACCGTCGTCGTGCGGAATTAGTCAATCCGATGCTGTTTTTTGTATTGGTCACCGCCATGTTTCCTTTAGGCATCGGCAATGATGCAAAACTGATCGAAGCGGTTGGGCCGGGTGTAATCTGGGTGGCGGCTCTACTTGCCGCCCTGCTCTCTCTGGACAGCATGTTTCGCTCTGACTATGACGACGGCTCCCTGGAACAGTTTATGTTGAGCGCCCACCCGGTTTCTATCCTTGTGCTCGCCAAGATATTGGCCCACTGGCTGGTCACTGGACTACCACTTTTTATTGTGGCCCCCTTGTTAGCGGTACTGCTGAATATTCCAGCGTCCGCCATTCCCACGCTGATGCTGACCCTGATACTGGGTACGCCGGTACTCAGCCTAATAGGCTCTGTGGGGGTGGCTCTGACGGTTGGTCTACGTCGAGGCGGAGTGATTCTTTCAATCCTGGTCCTGCCCCTCTATGTGCCGGTCTTGATCTTTGCCACCGATGCAGTCAAAACTGCTATTGTCGGCATACCGACGACAGCGCAACTGTCGATATTATCCGCCATGCTGGTGGGCTCCCTGGTATTGGCACCAATGGCCACTGCCGCTTCATTGAGAATCAGTCTGAGTTGATATGATCATACGTTTCTTTCATCAAATGGGTTCTCCACGCTACTTCTACAGCGTGGCGGGCAAAATGATTCCCTGGTTCATGACCAGCTTCTTGATCACGCTGTTGGTAGGCCTCTACTACGGCCTGTTTGTCGCTCCGGCTGACTATCAGCAGGGTGAAAGCTATCGCATTATGTACATCCATGTACCTGCGGCTTGGATGTCGATGTTTATCTACGTTGTAATGGCTGTCTCCGGTCTGATCAGCCTGGTCTGGCGTATCAAGATGACTGAGGTTGTGGTGATCAGTAGCGCCACTGTCGGGGCATCATTCACCTTTCTGGCCCTGGCTACGGGATCGCTATGGGGCAAGCCCATGTGGGGGGCATGGTGGGTTTGGGATGCACGTCTCACCGCTGAATTGCTGCTGCTGTTTCTCTATCTTGGGATTATCGCCCTGCATAGCGCGATCGAAGACAAACGTGTCGCAGCACGCGCGGTCTCCATCCTGGCACTTGTAGGTGTTGTCAACATCCCCATCATTCATTATTCGGTCGAATGGTGGAACACCTTGCACCAACCCGCTTCGATCACCAAATTCGATAAACCTTCGATGGATATGAGCATGCTGATGCCACTGTTAATCATGGCCATCTCTTTTAAACTTTACTATGGTGCCGTGGTCTTAATGCGCGCGCGGGCGGAAATTGTCGAGCGCGAGCGCAATACCCGTTGGGTGCAGGAAATGGTTGAACAGGAGGTCAAATGAGCGAATTCTTCGCGATGGGCGGTTATGCCGTCTATGTCTGGCCCTCCTTTCTGTTGGCATTGGTCATCTTAGTGGCCAACATCATAGCGCCTATGCGTCAACGTAAACGCGTTTTAACTGATATTGCCCGGAAAATACGCCGGGCCAGGAAAGAGCCAAAATGAACCCTATCCGTAAGAAACGACTGACTCTCATCGGCCTGATGGTTGCAGGTATTGGCGTTGCCACCTGGCTGGCCCTCAATGCATTTGATGAAAACCTCATGTTCTTCTTCTCGCCTTCTGAAGTAGCTGAAGGTAAGGCCCCGACCGCACACCCCTTTCGTATAGGTGGCCTGGTAGAGACAGATAGTGTCAAACGTAAACCCGATGGCCTCACCACTGCATTCTCTGTTACAGATAACGCCGAAGCAGTGACAGTGGAATACACGGGCATTCTGCCTGACCTATTCCGTGAAGGTCAGGGCATTGTTGCCATGGGGCAACTGAATCAGGATGGCATTTTCGTTGCCAGTGAAGTGTTGGCTAAGCATGACGAGAACTACATGCCACCGGAAGTCGCCGCATCCCTGAAAACCGCCCATGACGACGGGGTAAACAAGATGCAGTCACAGGTAAGCGTTCAATGATTCCTGAACTAGGGCACTTTGCACTCATCCTGTCACTCTGCCTGGCGGTTACTCAGGCAGTGGTTCCCCTTGTTGGCTCCTATACCCGTACGACCTCCTGGATGGCTGCATCACGCACCCTGGCGTGGGGTCAGTTTGTATTTCTCAGCATCTCTCTGATTATTCTGACCAATGCCTTTTTGGCAAATGACTTTTCCGTTATCTATGTCGCTCAGCACGGCAATACCAAACTGCCCGACATGTATAAGATCTCAGCGGTATGGGGTGCCCATGAAGGCTCCCTGCTTCTGTGGGCGTTCCTGCTTGCTGCCTGGAGTGTCGCCATTGCCAGCTTCAGTCGCAACCTGCCACTGGAAATGGTTTCTCGAGTACTCTCAGTGATGGGCATGATCAGTATCGGTTTTCTGCTCTTCATGCTGCTGACCTCCAACCCATTTGATCGGACATTCCCTGTACCCTTCGAAGGTGGTGAACTAAATCCGATGCTCCAGGATCTTGGGCTTGCGATCCATCCCCCTATGCTCTACATGGGTTATGTCGGTTTCTCTGTCGCCTTCGCTTTTGCCATTGCCGCGCTGCTGGGTGGACGACTGGATGCTTCCTGGGCACGTTGGTCACGCCCTTGGACTACAGTCGCCTGGGTCTTTCTGACCTTAGGTATTGTCCTCGGTAGCTGGTGGGCTTACTACGAATTGGGTTGGGGTGGCTGGTGGTTCTGGGACCCGGTTGAAAATGCCTCCTTCTTGCCCTGGTTGGTTGGCACTGCCTTAATTCACTCCCTGGCGGTCACCGAAAAGCGCGGTGCCTTCAAGAGCTGGACCGTACTGCTGGCCATCTCAGCATTTTCATTGAGCCTGCTAGGAACATTCCTGGTACGTTCAGGTGTGCTGACATCAGTACACTCATTTGCTTCAGATCCAGCACGGGGCGTCTTCATTCTGATCTTCCTTCTGGTGGTCATCGGCGGGTCACTGCTGCTATATACCTGGCGTGCACCCTATATCTCAGGTGGAGGACGTTTTGATCTGATTTCCCGTGAGACCTTTTTGTTGGGTAATAATCTGCTGCTGTCAGTGTTTGCCGCTTTGGTGCTGTTGGGCACCCTCGCCCCCCTGATCTACGATGCACTCGAACTGGGCAAGATCTCAGTAGGATTTCCCTGGTTCAATAAGATGTTTCTGCTTACAACGCCCTTTCTTGCTCTACTCATGGGTATCGGCTCACTCTCCCGCTGGAAGCATGCAGAGCCATCTCTGTTAGTAAAACAGCTACGTGTTGCGTTTGTCATCAGCTTGTTGTTTGGCTTGCTGAGCTTGCTACCTGTCTTTTCTGGTGGTAACTGGCTGGTTGGACTGGGTATGGGTCTCGCCATGTGGGTCGCAACGGCTCATTTGGTCAATCTCCGGGATCGCCTGAAGCACAAGCATGGTTTTGCAGGTTTCTGGGTCGATTTCAAATCAGGCGGACGCAGCTATTACGGCATGCTCCTCGCCCATTTGGGCGTTGCTGTGTTTATTGTCGGTATCACCATGGTCAGCAATTTTGGCTATGAGAACGATGTTCGCATGAGTCCGGGCGATGTGAGTGAAATCGCCGGTCATGAGTTTCTGTTTGAAGGTGTCAACCAGATAGCAGGTCCCAACTACAACGCCAATCGAGGCCGCTTCCAGGTAACCAAAGACGGTGAACACATAGCCACCCTGGAACCTGAAAAGCGCACCTATTTTGTCCAGACCAGACCGATGACTGAAGCAGCAATCGACTGGGGTTTCACCCGCGATCTCTATGTCTCGCTCGGTGAGCCCTTGGGTGGTGGCGATTGGAGCTTGCGGCTCTACTACAAACCCTATGTCCGCTGGATATGGCTAGGCGGAGTGCTAATGGGACTGGGTGGTATTCTTGCCATCACTGATCGACGATACCGTACTGCCCGTGTGCGATCTGCCGAAGCCGTCAATACCGCTGGCGTGGCGCCTGCTGTTTCTGGGAGATAATCCAGTAATGAACCGCTATCTGCGCTACTCCATACCACTGTTTATCTTTGCGATTATCGCAGCCTTTCTGTTCAAAGGTCTGGGTCTGAATCCGCGGGAGATACCCTCCCCACTTATCGGTAAGCCGATTCCTGAGTTTTCCCTACCAACCGTGGAAAATGCAGAGACCATCGTCAATAAAGTAGACCTGAACGGCAAAGTCTATTTACTGAATGTCTGGGCAACCTGGTGTGTCTCCTGCCGGGCTGAACATGAGACACTGGTGCGTCTGTCGCGTAGCGGCAAGGTGGATATTGTAGGCCTTAACTGGAAGGATGAACGGGACAAGGCACAGGCTTGGTTGCGCCAACTTGGGGATCCCTACACTATCAATATTTTTGACAAGAAGGGACGCACTGCCATTGACCTTGGCGTCTACGGTGCACCAGAAACATTTCTTGTGGACAGCAAGGGTATCATTCATTACAAACATGCAGGTCCGATGACCATGACGCTGTTCAATGAGACCCTTCTACCCATGATTGAAGATTTAAAGCATAAAGGATAAGACTCGTGCGTGTTTTTTTTCTAACCCTGCTCCTTATCGTCAGCCTGCCATCTCTGAATGCTGCCACTCTGGCTGAATACTCCTTCGAAAACCCCAGCCAGGGTGAAGATTTCCGTGCCATCATCGAAGAGATGCGTTGTCTGGTATGCCAGAATGAATCCTTGGCAGGCTCAAATGCAGAACTTGCCGTTGATCTGAGAAACGAAATTTACGACATGATGAAGCAGGGTCAAAACAAGGATGAGATTATTGAATTCATGGTATCCCGTTACGGTGATTTTGTTTTATATAATCCACCGCTCAAGCCAACCACTTATGCCATCTGGTTCGGCCCACTGATCGTCTTTCTCATTGGCAGCGTAGTTCTTTTTCGTATCCTAAAACGTAAGAGCCGCACCCAAGAGACTGAACTATCGGCAGAAGAACAACAACGACTCAACAACCTTTTGAAGCAGTCGACCGACAACAGAGACGTTAATCAATGACCCTATTTTGGATAATTATTGCCGGGCTGATTGTCCTGGCCATGGCCTTTGTTGCGTTGCCATTATTGCGAAAGCATGTTGAAACAGGTGTCACAACCAACGAACTTAATCTTTCTGTTTTCAAGCAACAACTCGCAGAATTGGATAGTGACCTGGAAGCCGGCATCCTGGAACAGAACCGCTATGACGCTGCGCGTAAAGACCTGGAAAAAGAGTTGCTCACTGATATATCCAGTGAACAAAAGACAACAGAGACAGCCGTATCGGGCCGTAACATGGCACTTTCCGCTCTGCTGATTCCATTAGTCGCTTTTTTTCTCTACCAGACTATTGGTTCCCCGGAAATCATCCAGCGCTTGGCCGAACAACCAAGTGGTATGCCCACCAAGGCTTCTCCCACACAGTCGCAGCCTGGAAATACCCAAAATTTACCTCCGATGGAGGAATTGGTAAAACGTCTGGCAGCTAAGCTGCAGGAGCAGCCTGAAAATCAGGAAGGTTGGGTGATGCTGGGTCGTAGCTACATGGCAATGAATAATCCATCTGCTGCAATCAATGCCTACCAGCGTGCCATACAGTTGAATGATCAAAATGTTGCCCTACTGCTTGCTTATTCTGAAGCAATTGCTTCGACAAACGGCAATGATTTCAGCGGTCGAGCGGCACCCATGATCGATAAGGCCTACCAGCTAGAGCCGAACAACCCCAATGTCCTATGGATTTCAGGCATCCTCGCCTACCAACGGTCGGAATTCAAGTCAGCTATTGAACGCTGGGAGGCATTAAAAGTCATGCTTCAACCCCAGAGCGCTGAGCTAGAGTCGGTCAACGACGCACTTGACGATGTCCGTTCGAAACTGGGTCTAGCCCCGGATGAAGCCCCACTGCCTAATATTGTTCAAGCAAAAAAACCTGCTTCCAGCAAAGCTGTTGCGAACAGCTCAAAATCCCTACAGGTAGAGATCTCTCTCTCCCCCGAATTACAGGCGAAGGCAAAACCTGGTGATCTGGTATTTGTCTATGCCAAAGCCCTTAGCGGTCCCCCCATGCCCCTTGCCGCAGTAAGAAAAAAAGTGAGTGATCTACCACTCTCCATTAAGTTGGATGACAGTATGGCGATGATGCCGCAGATGAAACTATCCGGCTTTCCCGAAGTGGTCGTGGGAGCGCGTGTATCCCTATCGGGTAATCCCTCTGCTCAGAGTGGCGATCTTGAAGGTGAGATTAAACCAGTCAGTCCAGGCCAATCAGAGACCGTTCGGGTTGTCATTAACTCGGTCCATCCATAACAGCATATAGAATTTCACAACATGCCTGCAATCCTGATATTCCGGCTCAAGCCGGAATATCAGGAAGTTGAAACGGGTAGCTGAATCTCAGTTCTTAATTTGAGAAAACCAACCTCCATTTAATCTGCCTGCAGCTTACAAAAACCACTTTTATGCCATTTTCCTGCTTAAACTCAACAACTGCCCTGCTCTGATTGATATACTGGCTTAACCAAAAGAAAATAAATATCCTTTTGCCGATACCTTCCATCAATACGCGTAGCTTGCCTGCGTTTTCTGCTGATAGGAGTCAAAATGGCCAGTTATTCAACCCACGACATTCGAAATATCGCCCTAGTAGGGCATGCCGGCGCTGGTAAGACCAGCCTGATCGAATCGCTACTACATCACAGTGGCATGATCGGTAGCACGGGTAGTATCGATCGAGGCGATACTATCTGTGATTACGATGATCTGGAGAAAGAGCTTCAGCACTCTTTGGATATTGCCATTACCCACCTAAGCCGTGAAGGTAAGCAGGTGAATCTGATCGATACCCCCGGGTACGCCGATTTTCTGGGACGTGGCATCAGCATCCTCCCGGCGGTGGAAACAGCTGCAGTCATCGTCAATGCCACCACGGGTATCGAGCCAGTTACCCATAATATGATGGATGCAGCTAAGCGAAGAAATCTCTGCCGTCTCATCATCATCAATAAAATCGATATGCCGGGTGTCGATTACGCCAAATTGCTCAAAAACCTGCAAGAGACCTTTGGCAAGGAGTGTTTACCCATCAATCTGCCTGCAGAGAATGGAAAAAAAGTCATCGACTGTTTTTTTCAGCCAGGTGGGGATCCGACAGATTTCTCCTCGGTCACGCAAGCGCACGACAATATGATCGATCAGGTGGTTGAGGTTGATGAAACACTTATGGAACTCTATCTGGAACAAGGGGAAGCTCTACAACCTGAACAACTACACGACCCCTTTGAAAAGGCATTACGTGAAGGACACTTGATACCTGTCTGTTTTACATCCGTGGAAAATGGTGCTGGAATCGATGAATTGTTGACACTTTGTGCTCGGCTGATGCCGGATCCTACGGAAGGCAATCCTCCCCCCTTCATGAAGGGAGAAGGTGCCAACATGAAACCGGTCGAGGTATCACCTGACCCCCAAAAGCATGTTATTGGTCATGTCTTTAAGGTGATGAACGACCCCTACCGTGGCAAGCTGGGTATATTCCGTGTTCACCAGGGGACGTTGGAAACCAATGCTCAACTCTTCATTGGTGATGCACGCAAACCCTTCAAGGTTAATCACCTGTTCAGACTGCAGGGAAAAGAGCAGGATGAGATGAGGCAGGCTGTTCCCGGTGATATATGTGCTGTTGCAAGGATTGAAGATATCCATTTTGACGCAGTCCTACACGACTCCCATGATGAGGATCACCACCACTTGCGCTCTATCGAGTGCCCCCTACCGCTGTTTGGGCTTGCTATCACCACGGCCAAGCGAGGCGATGAGCAGAAGTTGAGTGATGCTTTACATAAGCTGGAAGATGAAGATCCCTGTTTCCATGTTGAACACAATGTCAGCCTGAATGAAACAGTGATGCGTGGTCTTGGTGAACTGCATCTTGATGTGTTACTGCAACAGATAAAAAACAAATACAGTGTGGATGTGGAAACCCACCCACCCAGCATCGCCTACCGTGAGACCATCACGCGTAAGGCAGAGGCACATTATCGACATAAAAAGCAGACCGGTGGCGCCGGCCAATTCGGCGAGGTCTATCTACGGATTGAACCGCTCGACCGAGGAGAAGGTTTTGAGTATGTCAATCAGGTAGTCGGTGGCGCTATCCCGGGACAGTTTATACCTGCCATTGAAAAGGGTATTCGACATGCCATGGAGGAAGGAGCGATCGGCGGCTTTGCCATGCAGGATATCCGGGTCACCATCTATGATGGAAAGTACCATGCAGTTGATTCCAAGGAGATCGCCTTTGTCACTGCGGGTAAAAAGGCCTTTCTGGAAGCCGTTGATAATGCCGGTCCGGTGATTCTGGAGCCTATCGTGGAAATATCGATCACAACCCCGGACAGCTTTATGGGAGACTTGACGGGTGACTTGGCCGGACGACGTGGTCAGATCAGCGGTACAGAATCGGGACATAACAATATGTTGATTATCAAAGGCCATGCACCTTTAGCTGAATTGGAGGGCTATGCAACTCATCTCAAAGCGATCACGGGGGGTGAAGGTAACTACGCTATCGAGTTCAGCCACTATGAAGCAGTCCCAGCCAACGTTCAAAGGCAACTGACAGCAAGTCAACATGCATAACCATATTGCTTAAAACAGGCATATTGAGCGCCGCTATATGCGGCGCTTATTTTTTTTCTCAGCGTACTGAACGGTAGACCCCTGAATAGTGCTGCTTATTCAAAACAAGTTGCCACAATTGTCCCTTGCGACAGCGAAAGAAGCCTGCACAGGAGTGTAAGTAATATTTCCACATCCGGTAGAAGCGATCATCATAGTGCCGCTTCAAATCAGGCCATGCTTGATTAAAATTCAGCCACCAGTTCATCAGTGTACGATCATAATCACGACCAAAATTATGCCAATCTTCTATCAGGAAGAGGCCCTCCAATGAGACAGTGATTTCACTGGCAGAGGGTATTTTTCCGTTAGGGAATATATATTTTTCAGTCCATGGATCAAGCGTTTTTACACGTTTATGACTACCGATTGTATGTAACAAAAACAGTCCGTCGTCAGATAGCAGGCGATTTACAGTCCTAAAAAATGTCTGGTAGTTTTTTTGTCCCACATGTTCAAACATCCCTACTGATACAACCTTGTCGAAGCTACCTGTAATCTCTCGGTAGTCCATCAGTTCTACGGTTACAGGGAGATCTTTACAGCGTTTCTGGGCTAACTTCTGCTGCGCCTTCGAAACTGTTACACCAACCACCTTGACCCCATAGTGTTTGGCTGCATAGTGCATCAAAGAACCCCAGCCACAACCAATCTCCAACAAACGCTCACCCGGTTTTAATTGTAGTTTGCGACAAATCATCTCAAGCTTTTGTCGTTGCGCTCGCTCCAGATCATCAGTGCGCTCCCAATATCCACAGGAGTAACACATGCCACTATCGAGCATGGCCTCAAAAACATCGTTGCCTATATCGTAGTGTTTCTCGCCTACTTGAAATGCCCGTCGGGTCGATTGCAGATTAAACAGATATTGACGTATCAGCTCACTTATCAAGCGAAACTTGAACCAGCCAGCCAGTTGTTCATCGATATCAACTGCCATCAGTCGAGAGAATAATTCATCCAGAGCTGAACAGTCCCAGAATCCATCCATATAGGCTTCGCCAAAACCTAGCGAGCCGTGTGTGAGAACGCGCTTAAACAGCATTTCATCATGAACTTGAATGTCCCAAGGTCGATCACCATTAAAACGAACATCTGCCTGTCCAAGTAGCTCGACAAGCACCTGTGGTTGGCCTACCTCACTATGCTGCTCATTTTGTATACCTTGGCTTATACTCTCGAGAGGCATCGGCATTCTCCTCACGAGTTGTCGACCATCGAGCAGTACGCTGTCTATACCACAATAAAAATTAAACCTAAATACACAAATACAATCATTGCCATTTAGTTGCTGCAATATTTATTTTTTAGACTTTATCGCTCACGTAATGGTTAACAACCCATCAATTAAACCTGCAGATCTCGATATTTAAGACCCTCCTAGCTATTGATACGTTCAGTGTCAGCCAACGGTTTCAGTGGAGATTGAAGACCTAAACAGACTATATGGTGAAACTCAAACTGCTGGGTAACATAGCTCCTCCCCCCATAGATAGAGGACAGGAGCTTCACCAGAACCTGTAACACCACACTCGTTATAAAAAGCACGTATTACATTTAATTATTCAATAATTACCTGACTCCATTGCACGATAGTTTTATTATTAGAAGTTAGCATTAACCGTGACTCTGCATCGCCAGTTGATTGGACTGTTTTTCATTTGAAGCATTCTGGCTCATCATCTTCGACTGCGCTCTAACCAGGCGTGACATAGCCGAAATATCACGGTCACTGAGTGAGAATGCCGCATCGACCCAATCATTAGCAATATCCAACAACTCCTGTTTCTCCAAGGGTAGGACACGATTGCGCATCTTCAGTACTGATCGCCTAGTAATACTTGATTTTTTGAGGCGCCTTATGAATGACCTTAGTGCCATTTCACCCTCACCAGGATCTGCAATGACATCGACTATACCCATCTCGTATAGATCCTCAGCGGTATATCCTTCAGCATTAACAATCATCCGTTCCACCAATGCCGGTGAGATACGCCGAGCCAAGAATGAATATGCCCCCATCCCAGGAAACATATTGAAAACAACTTCAGGAAATTTAAACATGCTGCCTGCTTCGGCGACGATATAGTCACTCGAAAGTGCAGCCTCGAATCCTGCTCCCAGTGCAGTACCGGTTACCAAGGAGATGGTCCGGACATTAGCATTCAGATTGATGAAATTGGCATATAGCACATCGATGCTTAGCTCCGCATAACTTTGTAATGTCTGCCTGTCACCGGAGGTGATCATATCGACAAAGAACTTCAGATCGCCTCCCAGGTTGAATACTCCAGGCACATCGGAACCAAATACTAGAAAATCAACATCACTTTTAACTTCCTTGCTGCTCAGAAAATCGGTCATTTTCAATTGAAATTTATTAATATCCTTCAATAAATTATATGAAAAACAGGGTATTGCGCCAGGATCCATGGCAAATGTCAGGGTCTTGTAGCTCTCATCATAGCGTACATTAAGGGTCTCAAAAGAAAGGTCAGATAGTGATTGTGTGGGTACGGCTTTGAGCATTTTTTCTTCCTCTCTGGGTAGATGTCATATCAACTGGCGAATCGGTTGGTTAGTAACTCATCGTTTTACAGTAACGATGGTGGTTTTATCTTAGGCTTTGGCGCAGCAGGATAAAAACAGCATTTCATAAAATGGTAAAGGACTGAGCTACAGAAACGCTGTGATCGTGAACCATTTCAGGTTTCAATGGGAAGAAAAATCCCTTAACTAATTGATCTTGCTCAACTAATTTCGGTATCTATGTAATTTATGGGAATTATTATCTTATTTTTGGCAAAATTATCCGTGTGAACTGCCGCTATAGTTCTTCTATGCATTCATTTTATTACACGGCTGTTACAATGTGCGGCCAAGCAAAAACAAAAATCAGTCACATAAGGGTGGATATGCCATGGCCGGCGATACACTGAAAGAAGTCTTTAGACTACCCCGACTCACGATCTTGACTCAGGGACTGAGTGATGAGGCTCGCCTTGAATATGAGCAAGGGCTCATCCGTCTCTTTTTTACATTTATTGTCTTCACTTATCTACTGATATCTGACTTAGTTGCCCCCCTAGGCAGCAGCCATTCCACCGCTACGATGTTAGCTGCGGGTTACGAGATTTTTTCATTTCTGGTTTTGCTCTCCTTCATCTTCATGAAGCAAGGTTCTCGGTTGCGCAAGATCACGACTATGCTGGGTGATCACAGCATGACCTGCCTCGCCATGTATGGTGCAGGTGAAATTGGCGCTCCCCTGTTCACCGTACTGCTCTGGATAACCGTTGGTTATGGCGCCCGGTTCGGTACCAACTACCTCTACCTGGGTATGCTGCTCTCCACCTCAGGGTTGCTTATTTTAATTAATGCAACGCCGTTTTGGCTTTCCCATCCAGTGGTTGGTTATGGATTGATAGTCACCAACATTGTCATTCCGGTTTTTGTCTCCAAGATACTTGGGCAATTAGTAGAAGCAAAAGCTACGGCAGAGGGGGCAAACCAGGCTAAGGGACGCTTCCTCGCAAATATGAGTCATGAAATGCGTACCCCGCTGACGGGTATCATTGGTATTTCTCAACTACTGATGTCAGAGAGCCTCTCACAGGGTGCCGATAAAAAAATAAAAACTATCGACTCTTCCGCCAGACACCTTCTCACACTCATCGATGACGTGCTTGATTTCTCCAAGATCGATGCTGGTGAGATTAAAATTGAACATCAAGCGTTCGACCTACATGCCCTGGTCACGACCGTCAGCTCTTCCCTCGAACCCATCGCTCGAGAAAAGCATATCAACTTAATGACCCATATCTCTCCGGAGGTACCTTTTAACCTACTTGGCGACCCTCATCGTATACAACAGGTGCTTAATAACCTGATCGGTAATGCCATAAAATTCACACATCAAGGCTACGTGGATATCAGAGTCAATCGCCTTCATTACACTCAAACCACAACCAATTTAAGATTTGAAGTCATAGATACAGGCATCGGTATACCAGAAGAGGGCCTGAAAAATATATTCCAGCGCTTCAATCAAATTGATGATTCGATTACCAGGGAATATGGTGGCTCAGGTCTCGGCACGACTATTTCTAAAGAACTGGTCAACTGCATGGGTGGTGAAATATTTGTAGAAAGCACTTATCGGAAAGGCACTCGGTTCTATTTTGATTTGCCATTGGAAGTCCCGGATTCTTCAAAAGAGCAGAGTTACACAGGACATTCTGCAATAATTTTCACCAATAGCCTCAGCTTTTACAATAAGATCAACCAACCGCTCAAGCTATGGGATATTGATAACGATGCAATCAGTACAGAGCATGAGCTCATTGAAAGGGTCTCACAAACCGATCCCTCCTCAAATCAACCACCTTTGATCCTATTGGATGCCAATCACCTCGACGATGATATTCAGCAACTGGTAAACAGGATAAAACATTCAACCAACGATCATGCTCATCTCATTTTGATTGACACCATTGGAAGATTTCAATCATATAAAATACCACCCGATATCGGGTCTATTGTCCAGAACCTGGATAATAGACGCCAACTCTATAACGCCATTCATAGCATATTCTTGGATACCGAATTGCCGGATGGTGTGCAATCAATCGAGTCGTGGGAACAACAGCAAGATCAAAATAAACTAAAGATCCTTGTTGCTGAAGATACTTCGGTAAATCGCCTCATTCTAGGAGAGATGTTGACCAAAGCTGGCTACGAGGTTGAGCTGTACGAGGATGGTGAGAGTGCATTACAACGTTTCGAAGAGGTTGAATTTGATCTCGCCATACTTGATATGCAGATGCCTCGTATCGGTGGACTTGACGTTATTCGAGAGTACAAAGCAGGCCTGGGTCTGATCAACGATATCCCGTTTATTGTTCTCACTGCTAATATTTCTAAAGATGCTGAAATGCAGTGTAAAGAAGCTGGAGCAGATGTTTATCTGCAAAAGCCTATCGATATCAAAGCATTGATTAGCCAAATCCAGCGATTAACCAATCAAGGCAACAAGATTTCAGATTCATCTCAGGGCACATACAAGGTGTCCCGCAAGACTACGCCATTCACCTCGAAAAGACAGGAATACCTCAATAATGACACGCTGGATGAACTGACAAGATTAAGTTCGCGGGAAGATTTCTTTGAAGAGCTGGTCAACAATTTCTTAACCGATATATATAGCTGTATCGATCGTATGGAAATCGCCCTGGACGAGATGGATATCACTCAAATTACCGATGATGCCCATGCAATAAAAGGGGCTGCTGGTAATATTGGGGCAATCTACCTTTTGGAAAAGGCGGCTAAGCTTAATCGGTCATCGAGTGAAGATATCAGACGTCATGGCAACCAGTATTTGAGTGAAATAGCCACCATTATCGATGAAACAAAGGTAGCGCTAGAACAATATATCGAAGATAACCAAATAGACATCAAGCTGATAACTCGTTAGTACTTTTGGTACTGGCTCATGTTACTACTGACCATCAAAAATATGTTAACTAGCCTAACAATCAATAACATCGGGAAATTGATGTTCACGACATATTTTTTCAGTGTCTTTTGGTATCAGAGTTTCACCTGTTAGACCACACCGAAAATCACCATCAATCGTTTCATTGAATCGACATGTAATACAAGCTCCGAAGCTTTTCGCTCCTCTCGCATGTTGCGCGGCTCTCAATACCCCTTTCAGGTCATCAGTCAGTTGCCCAATTTTAGCCTCTGAGGTGCTTTTCAATGCTTCTATCAGAAACATTGCAGGCACAACCTTATCCAAGGTTTTACGACCTGTAGCTGTGACCTGTAGATGAACTAATCTTCGATCATTTGAATCAGGCTGTTTTTTTACTAATCCTCGCTTCTCGAGTACCTTTAAGGTTTGTGAAACTGTACCTTTTGTCTGACCAAGATATTCACTGACACCCTGCACAGTATCTGAGTAACGGTTGCACTCTCTAAGGTAGTGAAGTGCCTCAAGTTGAACAGGTAGCAATCCATTCCCCGCTCCATGCTCTCGCGCCTCGACACGCAGTAAATTACATAACCGTTCAAGGGTTGTGTGAAGCTGATCAATACTCATCATAAGTCCCGGTATTTGACTCACATATTGTAAATATATTAGCACTCTATAAGTTTCGTGTCGAAACTATATTGACAGAGTACGCATAAGCTGCTTAACTATCTATACTGTTTCGACTCGATACGTTTAGCCAATTTACCCAATACGATGATGGAGGCAAGTAATGAAAATCGATGTTTATGATACTTATGCACTCATCCCAAATGGCACTCAATTTCATTTTGATGTCCTTGTACCCGAGGGAGCCGATGGGAAGGCCCACCAGTATGCAACAGACTGGTTGAAGGATATCGGCATCTGCGATGCAGATATCACACTTGAGCAGTGTAGATTCTGTCACAGCGAATCAGCGACCCCGGAGATTGAACGCCAACTAGCGCTTAATGGCTACTTTATCCTACAGATGGAAGGCTGTCCCAGCCCTATTTTTTAATTCCGCCACCCATGGAGAACGAGCAATGAAACCTATGATAAATAGATCCTTGTTGACTGCCATACTGATGCTGTCTGGCTCATCCTATGGTGCTGACCTTATCGATTATCCCGATGGTTACCGCCTATGGCCACACGTAAAGTCGATGACTATTCATAAAGGTCACCCACTACAGAATCCCTTTCTTGGCATTCATCACATCTATGCCAACAATCAAGCTCTTGAAGGATTAAAGAAAAACAGGTTTGATGAGGGTGCCATGCTGGTATTCGATCAACTACAAAGTAACGATGTCGGTATGGCCTCCGTTGAAGGAAAACGTGTACTGATAGGTGTCATGGTTAAAGATAACAAGCGCTTCCCTAAGACCAATGGTTGGGGGTATGAGGGATGGTCAGGCGACAGCCGTACGGATCGTCTTGTCACAGACGAAGGTATGTCCTGTCACAGTTGTCATACCCAACAAAAGGACCATGACTATGTATTCACTAAATGGCGTGATTAATGGGTAGAAATAGCTAACGACAAGACCCTAGGAAATGTCCGGGACAAGGATGTCACATGTCAATACAACAGGTAAAATTCAATATAATATTTGGATGTAGGAACGACACTCCGGGAATTACAAATAAAATAATTGTCACATCTCATGTATGGGCATCACTGAATAATTTTTGTTTACACTGACAAATAATACCCAATGTTTGTCAGCGAGTTTGCTCTTCAGAGATGGTACCCCGACATCACGGTGAATATCAGTCTCAATCTTAGCTTGTTAAGCATACTGCCAATACCACTAACTCGAACGTAGGTTAGTAACACAATGATTTACTGGTATTGATGGGTTAAAGCTCATACAGTCTTTTAAAGTATTGAGAGTGGTGCACAGATGAGTGATCAGGCAGAACGGTTAAAGGTATTATCAGGCGGTATCATCAGCCTCATATTGATGCTAGGCATTGCCCGCTTTGCCTACACGCCATTACTTCCGATTATGCAGGAACAGGCGGGGCTTGGTCTCTCTGAGGGAGGCTGGTTAACAGCTATCAACTATCTGGGCTATCTGTGTGGTGCGATCATAGCATCATCTATCAGCGATCTGTTACTCAAAGACCGTCTTTACCGTATAGGTTTGGTAGTGGCTGTCATCACGACCTTGGGAATGGGGCTGACCGAGAATATCTGGCTCTGGTCATTTTTTCGGCTATATCCGGATTTCGCAACTACATAATATTCAATTATGTGCAGCATAGTATAGCCTTGTAGGCATTTACAGTGTACGAAATTTAGCTGGGATTTGCGCAGGAATATCAATG
>JAIVEQ010000018.1 GCA_023838465.1 Candidatus Thiodiazotropha sp. | reverse complement strand
TTTTGATGCCTTTTCAACATCAAAAATAGAGAAGAATCTGTGGCCGATCAATACCTTAATTTCTTTGCGAAACCCGGATAGACCCAAATATTTTGCTAGTTGTATTGAAGCAGTCCCTACGGCCCCGGATGCTCCATTAACAAGAACCTTTTGGCCTCTCTGAATATTTGCTTTATCTTTAAGAAAATGTATTGCTGTCAAACCTCCAAAAATAATCGCCACCGCTTGTTCATGGCTTATATTATTTGGTTTATTCACCAATGCCGCATTTTCATATAGGCAGGTATATTCAGCATTGGCTCCCAGCCTCATTCCTGTCGTTCCGTAGACTTTATCACCTTCTTTAAATAGCTTTACATTTTTTCCTATCGACTCTATTTCACCTGATATATCCATTCCAGGGATCGGGTTTCTTGGCTTTGTTAAGCCAAATGCCAATCGTGTGAGAAGCCAGAAACCCATAGGCACTTTAAATGCACGAAGCCGACAATCACCAGCTGTTACAGAGGATGCATGCACCTTAATTAGCACTTCATCTTTTTTTGGAGATGGTTTCTCTAATTCAATAAGCTTAAGAACTTCAGGTGCTCCATATTTTGTCCATGCTATCGCTTTCATTACACTCTTTTCAGGTCTGCTCGCTATCTACTCTTGAAACCTAACGTTGCCATAAGCCACGTGAGGTACGAGCGTCGGATTTGATCGTTTGATTATGCATTAATGTTCCTCGCCTGAATAAATCCACATTGGCTCTGTTTTTCCTGCACGCTCAAAACCTAGCGCCTGATAGAACTTTACTGCCTCCCCATCAGCAGTGAGCATCTGCTGGTGGAAATTGCCATAAACAGATTGCATCGCCTCCATCATTTTACGACCTATGCCCTTTCCTTGATAATCCGTATGAACAAGCATATGCGGATAGTAAACAACCAAGTGACCATCTGATATCGCATTACCTATTCCGATGAGCTTACCTGATGTCCTAGCGGTCACTAAAGTATGAGAGTTATTTAGTGCGGCCAATAACTCTTTAGGTTTGTCAGCGGATGACCATTTATTTGTCTTATAGATATCGATCACTTCATCTTCCGATATTGAGTCACTGATACTGATCAATACTTCCATGATTCTCTATACTTTAAGATGCAAAACTGGTAATTATCTAGCCAGCGCTGATATTGGGATATGCTGCTTCGTTAATAATTCTCATTCAGGTATAACTGAGAGAGATCCTATAAGGAAGGAGCATCCTGCCAGAAGATATATACTTCCTATGTAGTTCAAGAGTACCAGACACTTATTGACTGTAAAAGCTCCAAAATAATTGGAGCTATAGACCGACTTTCGCCTCGGTATTCTCATAAGCTTTATTTTTTTGAATTCGCCAAATGAAGTATCGAATATCAGCATCGAGATGGTAGCAGTAACTTGTCATAGGCACGTTCCATGCCTCCACTTTTATACGGTTGCGAGCTACTAATCTCTCCTCTCAGATACCTGTTTATGCTAAAAAACAGTCTAAAGCCTCCTTCCCTTTTGTAAGTAGAGATCGGAATATCTATCCATCTGCGTCAGATCCTATAAAAACTTTTTTCAAGAAACGCTGATCTGTTAGTCCGCCCGTAGTTATAAACGCTCTGTGTACTCTGTAGCCTCAGTGGTGAATTCAATTGTCACCATCTGTCACAAACTATCGCCACCACTGGCGGCCTGTCCGGTTACATTCTGCTAGACTGCACCCTTTTGTGCCAACCTGAGTAGATACCGGAGTAGCAATGAGAGCCAAGCGATATGATGTCGTAGTGATCGGCAGTGGACCTGGCGGTGAAGGCGCTGCCATGAAACTGGTCAAGTCTGGGAAACGGGTGGCTATCATCGAGGCCTATGACAAGGTGGGTGGTGGTTGCACTCACTGGGGCACCATCCCCTCCAAAGCACTACGCCATAATATTCAATTGCTTCGTGATTACCGGCGCAACCCTCTCTTCCAGCACACCCAGGATCAGGTTCAGGTGGAATACTCCGACCTGCTTCAGGCCACAGGCGAAGTCATCAATGATCAGGTCCGCAGCCGTCTACGCCACTATGCTCGCAATCGAGTGGATGTGATTCATGGCCGGGCTCGCTTTATTGGTACCCATCAGGTGGAAGTTGCCCAGTCCGGCGGTGTCGGTGAAGAGATAGTTGCAGAGCACTTTGTCATTGCCACAGGCTCCCGTCCTTATCATCCCGAAGACGTGGACTTTGATCACCCACGGGTGTTGGACAGCGACTCGGTGCTGCGTCTTGATCGCACACCTGACTCCATTACCATCTATGGCGCTGGTGTCATCGGATGTGAATACGCCTCTATATTCTGCAATCTCGACGTCAAGGTTAATCTGGTCAACACCCGGGGGCAGTTATTGTCGTTTCTCGATGATGAGATCACCGACGCACTCAGCTATCATCTGCGCAATCAAGGTACGGTGATTCGCCATGATGAAGAGTATGAGCGGGTCGAGCCCATCGATGACGGGGTTGTATTGCACTGCAAATCAGGCAAGAAATTCAAAACCGATGTACTGCTCTGGGCCAATGGCCGCAGCGGTAACACCGAGCAGATGGGTTTGTCGGAGATCGGGATATCAGTCAATCATCGCGGTCAGATCGAGGTCGATAAAACCTACGCGACAACCCTCCCTCATGTGTATGCTGTCGGTGATGTCGTCGGCCCCCCTGCCCTGGCCAGCGCCAGTTATGACCAGGGCCGCTTCGTCGGTGCCCAGATCGCCACCGGCAGCGCCGACTGGCAACTCATTGACGACTTCCCCACCGGCATCTACACCTTACCGGAGATCAGCTCTCTGGGGCGTACCGAAAAGGAGCTGACAGCGCAGAAAATTCCCTATGAGGTCGGTCATGCCAGCTTTCGCAACATCGCCCGAGCCCAGATCACCAGTCACGAAGTGGGCATGCTGAAACTGCTGTTCCACCGGGAAACCCTGGAGATCCTCGGCATTCACTGTTTTGGTGAAGGCGCCTCGGAGATCGTTCACATAGGCCAAGCCATCATGGCCCAACCGGGACAGGCTAATAGCCTGCTCTACTTTACCGAAACCACTTTCAACTACCCGACCATGGCGGAAGCCTATCGTGTGGCGGCACTGAATGGGTTGAACCGGATATTTTAGACTGTCGAGTAGACCGGTAAAATACAATAGCAGAGCCACGACGAGGAAATGGAATGGCAGGTCCAAGGGAAACGTCGGAATCAGGTGATCATACTTGCCGTGTCCATCTCTCCCTTTCGCACTGCCCCAAAATGGGCGTGGTCACTTGCTGACATCAACCAGGCCGGAATCCCGTTCGACTGGAAATATCGACTGAATTCACTATCGATAACACCACCCTCAGCCAGTTTGTCTACATCCTGACTTATACCGGTAAGCGGTATGGACTTCACCAGTAACAGCGTATCGGCACCCACTCTTCCACTGAGCCAGGCGGATAACGAATCAGAGGTCACCTCCCAGCTATGGGCAATATCGGGTTCGGCCATTACCATGAGACTGGGCATCCATACCGGTGTCTCCCCCCGCTGCTGCACATCATCTATCTCCTCGACAGATGCGGCGGCTGTCAGTCCAGGCTGCAGTGCACAGAGCATCGTTCCAAACTGTTCCATGGCGAGTAACGCCATCCGGTGTGCTATTGACTCATCGAATTCCCACTGATTGTGTGCATGCCTTACCTGGTCAGCAAAAGGTCCTCCACCAGGGACGATGACAAGTGATGAGTCACTTGCCAGGACTCGCAACCAGCCTTGAAGATCTTCTGAGTAGGCCAGACTGCCTCCCAGTTTAACTACCCACATTGTTCCGAATTCAACTGTTCCATTCGCTGCAGCAGGTCCAATAGTGCGGCAGCCTTGTGATAGGTCTCCCGATACTCCATTTCCGGATCAGAATCGGCCACGATGCCACCGCCGGTCCAGAGGCGTGTAATACCCGCTGAATGCACCATGGTGCGTATTGCAATATTGGTATCCATATCACCGTTGAATCCAATATACCCAATGGAGCCGCAATAGATCCCCCTACGCTGGGGTTCGAGTTCCTCGATGATCTCCATCGCACGCAGCTTGGGAGCTCCTGTAATCGACCCGCCTGGGAAACAGGCTCGCAACAGAGCGAGCGCATCCTGACCTTCCGCCAACCTGCCACGCACCTTACTCACTAGATGATGCACCCGGGCGTAACTCTCCAGTTTGAAAAGTTCCGGTACCTCTACGCTGCCGATAGCACACACCTTGCCTAGATCGTTTCGTAGAAGATCGACAATCATTAAATTCTCCGCCTGATCTTTGCGGCTGTTCACCAAGGCATCAGCCAGCATCAGATCCTCGATCGGATCCTTACCTCGGGGAGCCGTGCCTTTGATCGGCTTGGTCTCCACCCCGCCACCACGAACCTGTAGGAATCGCTCTGGCGAGGTACTCATGACCTGACAATAGGGTGTACTCAGGTAAGCCGCAAAAGGGGCAGCATTCAGCTGGCGCAATCCCTTGTACGCCTCCCAGGGATCACCTTCTGCAGCAACCGCAAATCGTTGTGCGAAATTGACCTGGTAACAGTCACCCTCTCTGATGTAATCCTTTATTCGGGTAACCGATCCAAGATATTCGGTGTGGCTCATATTCGAGCAGACCGGACTGAGTACGCGGTACCCGGCAACAGGACGTGCTGGACCATTTCCTGTCATCCCACGTTGCAGCAGCCTATGGTATTTTTCAAGGCGGGTCGGATTTCGACCAACCAACCAACTGCACTGTTCATGATGATCCACGACCAGCGCCCAATCGTATACGCCAACCGCCATTTCCGGAAGATTTTCCATATCCTCAGTCATTGAGGGCAACTGCTCAAGACGGCGCCCCAGATCGTACCCAAAGTAGCCGATGGCTCCCCCACAGAAGGGGATATGCTCAACACCCTGAATGAGGGGGCCCAACGCCTCCCGAAGCAACAGAAACGGATCATCCTGGGAAAAGCGCACACGATTGGCTTCAAGGATCTGGGTCTGTTCTCCCTGAGTTATCAGAACAGAGAGTGGATCAGCGGTCAGGATATCGTAACGTCCCTGCTTGCTATAAGGACGGCCGCTATCCAGGAATGAAGCCCAAGGTAAGTGGGAAAGTGCTTCAAACAGTTGTGCACTCTCTTCACGATAGGGAAAATCCCGGACAATCGGTATACTCATGCCCCTCTCTCCGCAGCCAGGAAGGCGACAGCAACGGCCGGAGCGCACTCAGCCACCTTTGTCTCCATCTGTTTCCGACAGGTGATCAGTGACTCAAAACCAATGTATGGCCTATTCAAACGCCGTGATAGCTTCTCTACCAGAAACCGGCCTGCACCCGCGCCCACCAACGGAGCTGAAGCTGATATCTCGGGCCTGGACAGGATCCGTTCACAGGCCTCCATCAGCATTCCCAGTTGACGCTCTGCGATAAAATGAGCGACCCGCTGCCACCCGTCCAGGTCGGTAGCATCGGCATCCAGTCCGAGCATGCGCGCTAACCTCCTGGTACTGCCTGGCATACTCTTTTCGCCGTTATCCGCACTGGGAAGAAGATCGACCTCCTCCGGCAGTTCACCTGTCAGCCGATAGATATCCGCTGTGGTTGCAAAATGCTCCGCCATCAGGGGAACCCACTCTCCGGCAAAGGGGACCTGCGGTGTAACCGCCATTAACGGTGTCCGTACGATGCCGGTATAGAGCAGCTCCTGCTGTGCCAATCGGTGGTGGTCATCGTGCCCGCTAGCCCGTACAAGATTTCCACCAAAGGGTACCAAGTCGGTCGTGGTACTCCCCACATCGACAAAGAGACCTTCCGGCAGACGAGCGGCAGCCAGTGACGCACTGGCAAACCAGTTGGCCGAGGCCACCTGGGATGTTCCGACCATGGCCTTGTCAGGGGTTAAAAAACCGGCTTTTCCTGCATAGATCGTCAAGGCGTCTTTCGTAAAGCGGCGGCTCATCAAATCGATCAGTGTTTTGATGCCACTGGCACGATCCGGAAACAGATCGACGAGTTCACCCGTCATGGTGACCGCGTGTCTCAGTTCCTTCCAGTCGCCAATTTTCCCCAACACGGCGTCAATGCCCGATTCCAATCTGTCCAACCCTTGCCACAACGGACAGGGCCACTGGATGACCGATCTTACACAGCCCGTTTGATCAATGTGAGCGGTCTTGATATGCGCCCCTCCGAGGTCCCACCCTAATAGGGATTCATGCAGCACCGGCATACTCCAGATTTACATCCACGACCACCGCCTTGATAAACTGCTCAGACAGCGGCATCCCATTATTCAACAGATCCAACACCAGTCCAGCGGGGTTGACGCCTATCGACTCCTTCAGTCCAACATAAGATGTCGTAATACGTGGATTTACCTCAAGCACCTTCAGGCCGGTATCTGTATCGAGTGTGTCGATACCGACGATACCCCACAACTCCGGCATTGCAGCTGCCACATCACGTCCCAGCTTGTGGAACCTGGCTTGCTGTTCCATATAGCCATTCACCACGCAACCCAGCAGGACAAAACTATTGTCGGTCATGGCAATACGCTGGCGATTGACACTCAACACGAAGGCCTCACCCTGGCATGTCAGAATATTGAGGCTGGTCGGCATCCCATGAACAAAGGGTTGTATCACATACTCCCTGCCGTCAGGTACCGCTTCAAGCTGTCGGTGTAATTCATCCCTATCCCGGCAAATTTTGGTACCCTGACAGCCGACACCATCATCCGGCTTGAGCACCCAGCTACCTTTTCGATCAGGCATCTCAGCCTCTAACCGGTATGTCGGGACGACCTGGACTCCGCTCTCTTTCAGCAGATCTGATGTCACCCTCTTGCTGCTGGCTGTATCGACAGCCTGGGGCGGGCTGTTCAATAATATTTTGCCTTTCTCCAGCACAGCCTCGCTGATTTGTGTCAGGATCTGAAAGTATTCTGGTGCAATGGGCCAGACCGCATCAGCAGATTCAATACATGCCTCCCAAGCCGAGGGGAAGTCACTCAAGTTCTGAAGCATGCGAAACTCTATTGGCAGATCAGGTATTTCCAGTCGCGCATCCCGGGTTGCAACAATATCAATGTCATCGATTTCTGCAAGATCAGAAATCAGCGCCTTCAACATCATGTCACCCTCTTGCACAAGGGAGAGCGGCAAGGTGCTATCCAGCATCCCTCCACCCGTAATATACTCAAAGACAAAGATTCGCATGGTCATTTTTCCATCTTGATGAAACTCATTCCTGTCATCGATATCAAGAACGCTGAGGTCGTTACAGCAAAAAGCGGTAAACGTCATGCTTACGCGCCCTCCGACACACCGCTCTGTCACTCAAGCCAACCCCTGGCTGTTGTTTCGACACTGTTAGCCCTCCACCCATTCGATACTTTCTATATTGCAGACCTGGATGCCATCAGCGGTGACGGATCGAATTTGACACTCATTCAAAAGCTTCATCTCGAACACCCAGGTATCACTCTGTGGGTTGACAACGGGCTCACCGAACTCGACCCATTGTGCAATTTTGCACGACCAGTGATTGGCACGGAATCGCTCACTGACTGCTATAGGTTAAGACATTTAGTCGACACGCTTCCATCTCCTATACTCTCCCTCGACTACCACGCTGACAAATTCACCGGCCCCGCAGGTTTGGATCAACAACCAGCACGTTGGCCTGCAGAGGTCATACTGATGACCCTCTCGCGAGTAGGGAGTGCATCCGGGCCGGATACCGCTCACCTGAAACAACTTGTCAATCAAAGCCCCAACCGGCATTTCTTCGTAGCAGGTGGGGTGCGACATCTCTCTGACCTGGAGCAACTACACGCTAGCGGTGCTGCCGGTGTATTGCTCTCAACTGCTTTGCATCAGGGCTGGGTCGGCCCTACGGAGTTGGGTCTACTCTCTAAGCCCTGAGCATTGCTCCTAGCGCTGTGATTTGGCCACCACTTCAAAAGTGGGTGGTTTTTCCTGGATCAGGTTGCGAAGATGCGACTCTCCTAGCTTGCTGTTGATGAAGTGGGTCATCAGCCCGTCGCTTCCCGTCTGCTGATAAGTTTCCAATGTCGGGCCACTGTAGTTGCACCAGGATTGGGTCGTCTCATAGAGTTGCAACTCCACCATTGCGGGGAGATAGTCAATCAACTGCTCCCAGATATAGACGCATAACATCTCTGTACTGGAACGCCATGCCAGCTCAGCCGTTGTGTAGTTCAGATTATGATGGTCAAAGCGATCGATCACCTGTTTCGCCGTTACTCGCTTGAGGTATCCATAGTCCACTACACAACCTGTCGAAGGATCGACACGATCTTTCACCTTGACCTGCAGCAGATAGCGGCCTCCATGCAGATTGGAGCACTTGGATGGATGATCAGTGATGAAATGGGCTGCGTCGAACACTAACTCCTTCGAGACGGTAACCTCCGGCGTCTGTTGTCTGAATCGATCCAATGCACCGGGCATCTCACTCAACGACTCACTCACCAGCGTCAGCAGACGATCGGTATCAGCTCTGGTCAATGTTCGCAGCAGTTGGCCATTGGGATGATCGGCTGCATCCAACTCTTTGAACATAATGCCATGCACGGAGGCCTCGATAGCCACAGCCTCCCCCGCCGACTGCTCCGGAAACTGCAAGAATAGATAGTCTCCCTGCAACTCACCGACATGGGCGATCAAAACTGCAAGACTTAACACGAAATCGGGTGGAGGAACCGGTGACAATCGCATGTCTGCATGCTGGGCCAGATTTTCCACAGGCGCCTTCAAGCGATTTTTGGCGACCACCCGATGAGTGGTATCCGAGTACCTGTACTCCTGACGAAATCGAAAACCGTATTCACGCAACCACTGAAGATCCCACAGCAGCTGATCCAGACGTCGTATCTCACCGGGGATGATGACGAACGCTCCCTCCTTTTCCATCACACCTCCCCACTTGAGCCCTCTAAGTACGGCCCGTGCCCGCTCAGACATGCCACGCTGGGGGGATGGATAATCCGCTGCGAGATCGACCTGGTTCAGCTGTTCCCTTTTGACCAGAAGATCCAAAGGCAAATGGTGCCGGATAGCGTATTCATGAAGGGTCAATGAACAACAGCCAAGCAGATGCTGATTGTCCACATGTTCGAGTTCGGTACCACATTCGAGACACTGCATGTGTCACCTCCGTTGTTGCCTGGATGTCGAATACAAAGCCGACCGGAATCAATGGCACTCACAGAAAACAACATCTGCCAGTTAACCACTGACCCTAGGCACTGCTTCTGTCTCCACCATTCCTCAGGCACGTGCCCGGAAACAGTTTCCGGACACATCGTCAACACGTCACTGTAACGACTTCGCCACAGTCTGTTTAATCATGGGCAGCAAATGGATGTGAGGCAGAACCCTTCTGAGCCACCACATCCTGTGCCTTCGGTTCACCTGCGATTGCTCGCTTGATTGACTCCTTGGTTGCCTGATAGTTGTAATCCTGAATCTTGGTGTCGTCGTCAGCCTCCCAATGGATGAACACACCCACACAAATGAACAGATCGTCAGCCTCACTGGCCGGGATGGTGCCATCTTCAACACAGTCGGCAACTGCCATGGCAACACCGCGTTGGGCAGGACCGAACATCTGTACCGCCTGTTTTGCACCTTTGATCGTCACCTTGTTGAACATCATGGTATTGGGTTTACAGGCCAGATTTGGCGCAACCACAGCAAGCAACGAGGTAAAACCATCTTTGTTATTCACCAGACCGTTGCAAAATGCAGTTTCCACAGCAGACCCACGAGGACCAATCAGCAGGTCGATGTGCGCAACCTCATTACCATCACCAACCAGGGACTCACCAACCATCGTTCTGTTAATAACTGGCATAAGCTTTCTCCTTACTTTTATATTTCATCGTTAAATTCGGATCCTCACCCCACAGGGGTGGGAATCACGTACACGGGAACATCCCGTCGTTTGCTCAAGCACGGAAACAATCGGCTTCAGATTGGAAATAAACAGAGTGGCAACGGTAAGATCTGCAGATGTGCCTGGGTTGATGCCTTCACGCTTGAATTCGGTATCTGCTTGAAGCAGATGTTGATGGTATTTTTCTGCCTGACTTTCCCGGCATAACCCAACTGACAGGAGGGTAGCGCGGCGGGAGATCTCCAGGGCTGTGTTCAGTCCATATTTACGCTGAATGTGCGAGTCGGGAAAATGTGCAAGCAGACTGAGAAAGAGTCCCGTTGCCGCCCACTCACGACTGCTCCAGCGTCTCTCATACATCTCCAACCGAGGCAGTGAAAAGTCGAACAGATCAGCATAACCGGTTATATATTGGCGGGCGATGAGATCATGTTCTGCCGCATGCGCCATCACTTCTTTCACAGGCGCAGTAGCCTTCTGCGAGACATCATGTTGACTGGCTTTGCCGAGTCCTCCGGGTGCCGCCAACTGGATGGCACGAAACAGCCAATCGGCATCCTCAACACTGGCATCCAGCAACACCCGCTGCAGCCTATCGCGCAGTGGACCACTACCGATGCGTTCATCAAGCAGCGCTTGAATCAGCGGTGCGCACAGCATCAGAATACCCAGATTGGTATTACAGCCCACCACCTCCCGGGTAGCGGCAACGGCCTGGTAAATCCTCTCTCCCAGACTGAGCGATGGGTCAGTCAGGGGGATGGCCGTGACTTCGGCGCTGACGATGAACGCATCCAGGGTCATATCATGACCATCGGCGAAACGATGTACGTTACCGGGTTTCAATGCCTCTAATTCAGTACGGCAGGCCTCACGATAGGCCGTTGCAATCTGCTGATTCAGGTCAACGTCTGGTCGGTCTGTCGATCTCATCAGACCACCTCCGTCAGGCTGTCACTACCACAGCAACCTAAAAAGTCGCCTACCAGCAACTTAGCCACATCGACCGAACAGACCTGATGCAACCCCTTCCAGGCCGGTATGCTGTTGACCTCGATGACATACGGATTGCCCTTCCTATCACGTAGAATATCGACCCCTGCATAGTGCATGTCCAATGCACCCGCCGCAGCTTCAGCCAGTTCCCTCAGTTGGCCATCCAGTACCGCCGGATGACAATTTGCACCCTGAGCCACGTTGCTGATCCAGCCTTGTCCACAGCGCAACATCGCAGCAACTGCCTTGCCATTAATCACGAAAACCCGCCAATCATGGGCATCTTCATCTCCGGTGGGGACGAACCGCTGCAGGTAGTAGACACCGTTACAAGCGAGCTGATCAGGTAGATCTTTGCCATCACGGATACGTACCAGTCCCTCGCCTTGAGAACCGAACAGGGGTTTGAGGACCAATTCGTTACCCAGCTCGAATTCACACCTCAGACTCTTTGACAGATCCTGCCCCTCTGTCAGCACCCAGGTTGGTGGTGTTGGAATAGCCGCTGAATGCAACAGAAAACTGGTCATACCCTTGTCCACACTGCGCTCTATGGCGTGGCCATCGTTATAGACACAGACGCCAAGTTGTTTGAGTGCATGCAGCACATCCAGATAGAGGACAACCTGCTCTAAGGTGCCACCTGGCACGCCGCGTACGAATACGCCGTCAGGCAGTGACTCAAACCCTGGTATCACCAAACCATGCCCATCACCGGAAAGATCGAATCCACATGCTTGCAGTGAGACAAATTCAGTGTCGCAACCCTGCTGATGAAACGCCTCCCGCAATCGAGCACCGTGCCAACCGGGATCGTCTGTGACAATGGCAATACGTCTGTTCAAGATCCCGCACCGAATGAGGCTTCAAGCATGCTAATCTCCAGGTTGCCTGCACTGAAGCTTTTGCCACTGCTCAACACACTGACCTTCACCTGTGCCGGACTGAAAAGCAGGGGATCGATCTTGAAGAAGTCGTACTCGTAGGCCTTGAATATCTCACCAAAGGGGCGACCGTAATCCCGAGAAGCGCTGCTTGGAAGCGCATGGCAGAGTTGCTGTGCCGCCCCATCTTCACAGCTCACATAGAGTTGTACCTGACCGGCAAAAAGAATAGCGTCATTGGTACGGCCCATAGCCGTCAGGAAGTCCGGTGCCGGCGGTGGCAGAGGAGCACTACCCAACCCATCACGAATGGCGTGGAGATCAAAACCCAGTTCATGGGATTTATGCATGGCGACCTCCAGCACCCGGGCAACAATCTGCACCGTCCCGGCAAGACTGCTGGTCGGGGTCAGGATCAGGGTCAGTGCCTCGCAATCGACGCCGCACTCCCGGGCTATCTTCTCCGTCAACGGTAACGGGGGCACCTTATCCACCTCCATAACCAGGCAGGTCTGATCAGCATCATCCTTGTAGCCCAGCTCCTTGAACAAGGGCTCTTTGAGGGCAAGCGCACGTCCAGGGCCCGAACCAAGCGCATGAAATGATTTCCCATCCCCTTTATGTGACAGACTCCAGCCTGCATATTGACTGCCCAGGCAGGCGAGGACCGGATCTGCGGTATGCACATGGACTGAAACCGGCCAGGTATCGACCGGCCCACTACCGCTCAGGCTGACACGGCCTAACCCGCCAAGACAGATCTCAGCAATGCGCCGACCCGCCTCCAGGCCACCGTCCACGTTTATCCCCGCATCCACCACCAGGCATCCATTCTCCAGACGCTCGATTCCGAGACGGAGATTGTCCGCATCCGTCACCAGCGATTGAACCAGCGGATCAGTCAGCGCATTGACGCTTGGCCTGTTCACGCTATGTTCTTCTCTTGTAATAATCGACGGGAAGACAATGAGATCATTGAGAGAATCTCATTTTGGTACTGCTGTAACCTGCGTTCAACAGCATCAGCACTCTTATCCTGAGTAAGCAGGCTGCATACCGGTTCTCCACGGGCAATCCTGGTATCGGTTACAGGCCTGTCTTTGACCCACTCCGGCCATGCTATCCCTGCAGGTATGACAAGCGCTGATGGTGCGTAGACGATCTGATGTCCATACACACGAGCAGCATTTACTATCGGCAACACCTCCGGCAGTGAACCGAGGCAGGCTTCAACATGACGTTTCATCCAACCGTCGGTCAATTGGTGTTCGTAGAGTTCCAGGGTCGCTGTGGGCCTGATGTTAAGATCAATCACAAACAACTCACCACCACTCAGGATGAAATCCAGGCTGTTCACCCCACGTAGTCCCAGGTTGATAACCAGCTTCTCAATACAGTCTTCCACACGACTGCGCAATGTATGTTCCAGTGACGCCTGGCCGATGGCGCCACCATAGAGAAGTGGACCCAATTCGTCGCTAGAGGTCATCTTGAGGTCGTTGTACCCAATGGTGTGATGACGCGTGCCATCAGCAATAAAAAGTGCGGACATCACTGATCCATGTAGATAGCGCTGAAAGTAATATTCACTTCCCTTCACCGATCGCATCGGGTTGAAAAACATCACCCCCATGCCACCGCAACTGCCAGCTCGTTTTACCAGCCACTGTTTTGCGATACTGGCATCAGGTGAATCAAAACGTACTTCAGGATGGGGGATCTGATACCTATCCAACAATTCAAAAAAGCTAGTCGGTTCTGCCAGGATCCGGACAACGGCAGGGTCATTGCCAAGTAGTGTGTATTGCTCGGAGAGACGACTCAAAAAGGATGACGACCCCTCAAGTCCAGCCCCATAAACCAGCCCGTCAGGGCACTCGGGAAATTGTGACTCTAACGTTGACAGCACCACACTTGGATCCAGGCCATCGACACCGAAACCGACCCGACAACACGCTGCCATGGCCTGGGTATCCTGATCACAGAATGCATCGAATACGGTAACCGAATAGCCGCCACGCCTGGCAGACTCCGCCATCGAACGACCACTGGTGGCAAGGATTAAAAGTGATGACAGCTCATGTGACATAGCTGCGCGCCACCTTGAAGGCCATGTTGAAATCAAGATACTCGTGGGTGTCTGACTCATACATCTGTTTCAGCAGCAAGTGCTGGGTGTGGTATTTGACGTTACCGACCGTGAGCGCGCCTATGCCCACCGCTCCACTGGACGTACCTGCAATCGGAACGGCATCATCCATCACCCCGACACCCTCTATGCCTTCAGGCGGTACGGCATTGACATCACATGCCACTTTGAGCCGATGCGCTGACTGCAGGTGGGTCTTACTTAAAACCTGAATCCCGGCCTTGGCTGTGTTAAACACCACATCAGCCCGAGTCAACAGCTGGGCGATCAGTGAATCATTGCTGCCATCCGCACCGGTAAGCGTCGACCCATATCGTTGATTGCAGAGCTCGGCGATCTGGTCCGCCTTTGTCTGACTGCCATGGCTGACGATAACGGCTTCAGACCCCGCCAGAGAAACCAGCGTTGCACCAATTGAACCGACCGGGCCGGTTCCGCCGAACACCAATATCCGCTGACCTTCGAGTCCGTTTTCACCACCTTGCTTCAGCTGTTGTTCCACACAGGCGACCATCCCCGCTGCAGTTGTGAAGGCACCGCTGGGATCGGCAAACAGGGAGACCTCAAACGGCGGCACCATGGCCTTTTTCGCCGTCCGCATCATGTCCATGGCCAAGTGGGCATCACGCCCGCCTATAAACACACCCGTACGTTTGACCCCTTTCGGACCACGGGAGAATATCGCGTCCTGAACCAAATCCCGAACCTCTTCCAACGCCACGTCGATATAGGGTGTGCAGGCTGTCCAACCTGCGTCATAGGCCATATTTACATCAAAGGGGCTGAGATTTTTGGCCGCAGTCAGCATGTGTAGCAAATAGGGTCTCTCTATCATTGGGCTTGCTTTTCCTGTCTCAATCGTATGGGGGCCTGTAACCGGTTCACATGGGCGCCATGGTTATTTGCCGACACCTGCTGGCATTGAAACGATGACAGCTCCCCGAAATGTTGTTTGAGCCCAAACTCCAGCCATTGCGCCTGGGCACTATCCTCAACCAATACAAACCCGGTTGGCCCCCAGGAGCTTTGGCCAACACCTGCAAATCCCTGATTCTTGATCCAGCCCAATGCAGCCGATATCACCGGGCTGGCAAAACGGCCGCCTTGGGCGGGTGAAAAATGGTCCCCCACAATTTGTTGAATCTCACCGATCGCATCCGCAACCGGTTGCAAACGCTCTTCCAACACACCAGGCAGAACTTGCATCATCACCAGACGACAGAGACGGCCAGCGGCCTGTTCGGGAAACTCCTGCAGACTGGAGAATGCCGCCACCTCTTTTGCGCCATGCAGACCCTGTCCGCGGGTATCGAATAACAACAGCGCACGCCACTTTGTTGGAAAGGGCAGCCTGACGGCAACCGGCGGTACGCCTTCAACCTCACCACGACCACAATCGAGTATGAATCCGCCCTGTTCAAACGCGCCTATGCCAATCCCGGATCTTGTGCCACGTTGTAATGTCCGGGCAATGGATGTAGATCCACTGTCTCCCCCATATAACTGCTCTATCGCAGTCCCTACAGCCAGCGCCATTTGGGTTCCGGAACCAAGACCCACATGATCCGGTATGATCTGTTCCATGTTGAGATGGACACCGCCTTCAATCCCTCTCGCCTTGATGAATGAATGGGCATATTTGAGTGCCCTGTCTGCCCCTGGACCGTGCGCAGTAATGGCTGCAGCTTTCTCAGCGCGCAATCGGGTTACCAGGGAGTCAATGGTCAACCCGATGCTGCCAAAGCGTCTCCCCAAACCGCCATGCAGGTCTAGAAAACCCAGATGCAGACGAGCAGGAGCCTCGACATCAATGCATAGCCCTGGATTTTCCACCTCTCTCCTGTAGATCATAAGGATGCCTTTAAGGTGTTATTCTAATTGCCTTAGCTGATGCAATTAGCATGCCCTATACCAACCACCCTTCGATTAATCCCAGAAACCTCAGTTGACCGCTATAGCCCGTAATCACCGCAAAAAAATCAATACTTTCATTAAATCCTGGTGAATGCCCCTTGTCTGAACCAAAGTGTCACTCGCACTGCCCCAGTAGGACACAGTCATTTATGATCATCACTCAAATCATCACAAAGTGACCCGGTCGATATGAACTGGCACGTTTTCTGCCTTGTTCATATGAATTAACGGTAACTGTTCAGCAGCTCCTTTTTCTGGGGCTGCTGTAGGGTTACTTCAGTAGTTTTGGAATTGAGTCACTTCAAGCACGTATTTCACTTTCCCACTGTCAGGACCGCTATCGGAGTCATGTGGCACAACAAGATCGGTAATATTACAAATGCAGTGACTTGCCCTGGTTGCGGATTGAGTTGTGACGATCTACAGCTGGAGGTGAGCGATGGACAACTGGTATCGCTGGAAAAAGGATGCACACTTGCCCGCTCTTTCTTCGATACCGCATTGACTCCTCACGACCACAACCCCATGATCGATGGGAGCCGGACATCACTGGATGATGCCATTGCACAGAGTGCTGAACTTCTGAGAAAAGCCCATGCCCCTCTATTTGCGGGATTGGTTACGGATGTCAATGGTATGCGAGGGACCCTGGAAGTGGCCGATCACTGTGGTGCCATACTGGATCATTGCAATGGGGACGGCTTGTTTCGGAATATCCGTGTGTTGCAAGACAACGGGTGGTTCGCAACAACTTTTACAGAGGTGCGCAATCGAGCCGATCTGATGATCGTGGTAGGCAACCAGTGTTTTGATCGTTTCCCTCGCTTGATCGAGCGTGTCCTGAACCCGGAACACAGTCTCTTCTCATCAGCCAGTGAGCGAAAACTGATACTGCTAGGTCCTTGGGACAATGGGTCTCTACCAACCGATATCGAGGCAATGGCGTGCACTGTGATTCCAGTGGAACACAGGCAGTTGTCGGATGCGGCCGGCGTGCTAAGAGGCCTGGTCTCCGGTCGGCCGGTAAATATGCAAGCATTCGGTGACAAAACAGGCGATCAACTGGTGGAGCTGGCCACCCAGTTGAAGACGGCAAAATACAGCGTCATCGCCTGGAGTGCCACAGAGCTCGATTTCCCCCATGCCGAACTGACCATCCAGTGTCTGGTGGATCTGATCAAGGATCTCAATCTAACGACTCGCAGTGCCGCCCTTCCTCTCGCCGGAACCCTGGCAGATGTAACCAGCAATCAAGTCTGCACCTGGCAACTTGGCTACCCGTTACGGACCCGGTTGCAGCGAAGCTACCCGGAGCACGACCCACTGATCAACCGTTATCAGACATTGATTGCGCAGAAAGAGACAGATCTCCTGATGTGGATCTCCTCACTCTCCCCCCAGGTTGTTCCTCCAGTGACGGATAGTCCGACTATCGTATTGGGTCACCCCGGAATGACTTTTGAAAATGATCCCGATGTCTACATTCCTGTGGGTGTCCCTGGGGTGGACCACCCCGGCCATTGGTATCGCAGCGATGCGGTCTGTCCTATGCCACTTGGACGACTCAGAGAGTCTGATCTGCCTGCGGTCAGTCAAATCATGATGTTGTTGAACAACAAGCTTCTGCAAGCTACCGGAGAGTAAGAGCGTAGCCCTATGTTGACTAAACTCACCGGTGGAACACTCTATGATCCTGCCAATGCCATTGAGGGCAAAGTCAGGGATATCTACATTCGTGATGGCCGCATAGTCTCTACACCACCTGCCAGCGAACCCGTACATCGCAGCTACGCACTGGATGGAAAGATTGTAATGGCGGGAGCGATAGACCTGCACACCCACATCGGTGGCGGCAAGGTCAATATTGCCCGAACCATGCTCCCGGAAGATCACCGTGAGCATGTCAGGAGAAGCACAACCCTGACCCGATCGGGGAGCGGCCACGCCACTCCCTCAACCCTGGCCGCTGGATACCGCTATGCGGAAATGGGCTATACCAGCTGCTTCGAACCCGCCATCCTGCCTGTCAACGCCCGCCAGGCCCACATGGAAATGGCGGACACTCCCATGATCGATACCGGCGGCTATGCCATGCTGGGTAACGACGACCTGCTGCTTGAGATGATCGCCGAGGGGGCGGAACAGGAGACCATCAACGACTACGTTGCCTGGACACTGCACGCGACACAATGCATCGGGATCAAGGTAGTCAATCCCGGTGGCATCAATGCTTTCAAATTCAATGCCAGAGAGCTGGATGTAGACGATCTCCACCCTCACTATCGAATCAGCCCACGGAAGATCTTAAGAACCTTGAGCCTGGCCCTGAACAATCTGGGGGTACCCCATCCACTGCATGTACACGCCAGCAACCTGGGCGTACCCGGCAACTTTCACTCCACCCTGTCTACCATGGATGCAGCGGAGGGACTACCGATTCACCTGACCCATGTTCAGTTTCACAGCTACGGGGCGGAAGGAGACCGAAAATTCTCCTCTTCAGCAGCTGAGATCGCCGAGGCTGTCAACCGCCATCCAAACATCTCCATCGATGTGGGCCAGATTATGTTCGGCCAGACCGTTACTGTCTCCGGCGACACCATGAGACAGTACGCCAACCACGGTCACGCTCACCCGAACAAATGGACCTGCATGGATATCGAATGCGATGCGGGCTGTGGGGTTGTCCCCTTTCGCTATCGGGACAAGAACTTTGTCAATGCGCTGCAATGGGCAATCGGCCTCGAACTCTTTCTGATGATTGACGATCCCTGGCGTGTATTCCTCACCACCGACCACCCCAATGGCGCCCCGTTTACCAGCTATCCCCATCTGATCCGCCTGCTGATGGACCGCAGTTTCCGTAACGATCTGCTGTCGCAGATCAATCCCGATGCTGCAGCCAGCAGTCACCTGAGCACGCTCGACAGAGTCTATTCACTCTACGAAATTGCCATCATGACCCGGGCGGCACCTGCACGCATATTGGGATTAACGGACCGGGGACACCTGGCTCCTGGTGCAATAGCTGACATTGCTGTTTATCACCAGGCTGACAACCCTGAACGGATGTTTCAACAGCCAATGCTGGTGTTCAAGCAGGGCGAGGTCGTGGTAGAGGAAGGCCGGATCACCCGGCCGATCAATGGCACCACCCAGGTGGTACGACCGGACTACGATCCTGGCATAGAGAAACGATTGGGTGACTGGTTCGAGCAGTATCACAGCATCAAACTGCAGAACTTCAGGATTTCAGACGACGAGATGGCAGCGGGTATTGGCAGCGCTGTAACGATCCACCCCTGCCGGGGAAGAAATTAACATGATCATCAACGGCACCGAAATCGAGGAGACCTTCGCCGAGGCCTTCGGTATGGCCGCTACCCGCATCATTATCACAGCTATCAACCCACGCTGGGCACGAATCGCCGGTGAAACCATGACCGGATTCGCCACCTCAGTGATCGGCTGCGGTGTAGAAGCGGGCATAGAGTCTGAGATCCCACCTGAAGCGTCCCCCGATGGTCGGCCCGGTGTCAGCGTGCTGTTGTTCGGCATGTCGGGTAAAGCCCTGGCAAAGCACCTGGAGAACCGGGTAGGACAGTGTGTGCTGACCTGCCCCACGACAGCGCTCTTCTCCGGTATGTCAGGGGAGAAACGAATTCCGCTGGGTAAAAATCTGCGCTTCTTCGGTGACGGTTATCAAATAGCCAAACAGATTGCGGGCAGCCGTTACTGGCGAGTACCGGTGATGGACGGCGAATTTCTGTGTGAGGAGACAACCGCGCGGGTCCCCGCGGTTGGTGGCGGTAACTTCCTGGTCCTGGCTGAAACCCAGTTGCAGGCCCTCACTGCCTGTGAGAAGGCGATCGAGGCGATGTTGCACCTGCCCAATGTGATCATGCCTTTCCCGGGCGGCATTGTGCGTTCCGGATCCAAGGTAGGGTCGAAATACAAGGCCCTGATGGCATCGACCAACGAAGCCTATTGCCCCACTCTGAGAGGCTTGGTCAAATCGAAGCTGGATCCAACAATAATGTCGGTGATGGAGATCGTCATCAACGGCATCGGTGAAGATGATGTACGTCTGGCAACCCGTGTCGGCATCCAGGCGGTCTGTGAACTGGGTGCACCCGCAGGTATCCGGCGCATATCAGCCGGCAATTATGGTGGCAAGCTGGGCCAGTTTAAATTCCACTTGCGAGAGGTGATGGCATGAGCGCGTTGATACTACGACTGCGACAGTCAAGCCATCAGCGCATCGACATGAGTCCCTTCACCCCTGAGCGACTGGCTGATATGAAGTTATCTGATATCGTCCAACTTCCTCTCTGGCAGGGAAACCAACAGGTCGCTTGCGGGGATCTGTTTACCCTTAGCGGTGATGACCCACAAGATATTGTCATCCAGTCAGACAGTGATCGCCTGGATGAGATTGGCAGCGGAATGACCAACGGCAGCATACATATCGAAGGGTGTGCAGGTGCCTATCTTGGGCGCTCAATGGGGGGAGGCTCCCTGTCTGTATCAGGTGATGTCGGTATCGCTGCCGGTTGCAACATGTCAGCCGGCACCCTGACTATCGCTGGCAATGCGGGCGACCTCCTCGGTGGAGCCATCACTGGAGAGCGCCAGGGTATGCGTGGCGGGAAAATCTTAGTTAAAGGTAACACCGGAGACAGGGCCGGCGACCAGATGCGCCGCGGCACCATCCTGATAAGCGGAAATGCGGGAGATTACTGTGCATCCCGTATGATTGCGGGAACCCTTGTTGTGCTCGGTGAGGCGGGTGCAAAAACCGGGCTGGCGATGCGCCGCGGTACCTTGCTGTTATCCCAAGAGCCCGTCTCCCTACCGGCCACCTTCAACGACAACGGCAAACACAATCTCAACTTTCTGACACTGCTCACCCGGAGTTTCCAAGACCAGGCAGGCTTCTCCGATATGTGGGAGCGAGGTAGTCGTGTGCAACGTTGGCTCGGTGACCTGGGGTGTGACGGAAAGGGGGAGATTCTGGTTTGGTGTTAATGAGATTGTCCATGCCACCTATGGCAATTTTTTCTACTTCCAACCATACCCAAAAAGCACTTTCATCCGTGGAATGGATGGCTTGATGGGGTTTGTTTCACAGCCTAAAAGCCGTGGTCATAGAAAGCACCTATTAGTCAATCAATTGAAATAGAAAAAATATGTCACCGCAGTGACACACTACTTGATACCCAGCTGAAAAAAATGGACCACATCAAGATATAACAACCAGGGATTACCCTAAATTCACCACACTTCAATCCTTGAAGAGCCGCAAGTAAAACGGAAGTTGAATAATATCCGGTTTTTTTATATGCCCATAATATATCACTGTAATAGGACTTAATATCAAGATCTATAGCAGGAATATACAGGTTTGGCGGGCCTTACGGCCTTTCAATAGCAGCCTATACCCACGCTCTGGCACACAAGTTGCGTCATACCTAATGTCGCTCATCGAGACTGCCTGTAAGTTTTTGCGACAAGGTCAATAGACAGCAGCAGCTAATAAATTTTGGATCGCTATAGGTAGATGCGGATTGGAGAAGCACTTGCTTGTAATCTGAGCTTAATGATTAGGCTTCTAAGTGAAAGAGATCTACCAAAAAGTCAGTCTCACCAAACAATAAAATGAGGATTTCAACTATGGTAAAAGCGAAACGCAAAGTCATGGCGATCTGCTTCACTGCCTCAGCCATGCTCGCAAGCGCAGGGGCAGCTACGGCCAACTCTGAGTTACAGAAATTGCAACAGAACGCAAACAACTGGGTCATGCCGAATGGCGACTATGCCAGTACCCGTTTCAGTGAGCTAGATCAGATCAATACCAAGAATGTCAAAAAACTGAAGGTTGCCTGGACATTCTCAACCGGTGTATTGCGTGGTCATGAGGGTGGGCCGCTGGTCATGGATGGTGTGATGTACATCCACAGCCCATTTCCGAACAAGGTTTTTGCATTGGATCTCAATGATAATGGGAAAATCATCTGGAAGTATGAACCCAAGCAAGACACGAGCGTCATCCCGGTCATGTGTTGTGACACAGTAAACCGTGGGCTGGCATACGGTGATGGCAAAATCTTCCTCTCCCAGGCTGATACCACGCTGGTAGCCCTGGATGCCAAAAGCGGTAAGGTGCATTGGTCCGTGAAAAATGGCGATCCTAAGAAAGGGGCGACCGCCACTGCAGCACCAATGGTTGTGAAAGACAAGGTCTATGTCGGTATTTCAGGTGGTGAATTCGGTGTACGTGGACACTTGACTGCGTATAACACGAAAGATGGCAGCATGGCATGGCGTGGTTACTCCATGGGACCAGACTCCGATACCCTGCTGGATCCAAAAATGACCACACATCTTGGAACGCCCGTCGGCAAGGACTCAGGAACCTCCACCTGGAAGGGTGATCAGTGGAAGATCGGCGGTGGTACCACTTGGGGCTGGTTCTCCTACGATCCAGATCTGAACCTGGTCTATTACGGCTCTGGCAACCCCAGCACCTGGAACCCTATCCAGCGTCCCGGTGACAACCGTTGGTCTATGACTATCTTCGCACGCGATGCCGACACTGGCATGGCTAAGTGGCTCTATCAGATGACACCCCATGACGAGTGGGATTATGATGGCATCAACGAAATGATCCTGGTAGACAAAAAGATCAAAGGTAAGATGCGCAAGGCTCTGGTCCACTTCGATCGTAATGGCTTTGGCTATACCCTTGATCGAGCAAATGGTGAGCTGCTGGTTGCAGAGAAATATGACCCGACAGTCAACTGGGCCACTCATGTCGACATGAAGACCGGTCGTCCACAGGTTGTATCCAAATACTCTACTGAGCAGAATGGCGAAGATGTCAACTCGACTGGCATCTGCCCGGCGGCATTGGGTTCCAAGGACCAGCAACCAGCCAGCTACTCGCCACGATCCGGACTGTTCTACGTGCCAACCAACCACGTATGCATGGACTATGAACCTTTCCAGGTCTCCTATACAGCGGGGCAACCCTATGTTGGCGCCACCCTCTCCATGTATCCGGCACCGGGCGGCACACACCTGGGTAACTTCATTGCATGGGATGCCGACAAAGGTAAGGTCGTCTGGTCCAATCCTGAACCATTTTCGGTTTGGAGCGGCGCACTCTCTACAGCAGGTGATGTGGTCTTCTATGGCACATTGGAAGGCTATCTCAAGGCAGTTGACGCTGCGACGGGTAAAGAACTTTACAAGTTCAAGACACCCTCTGGCATCATCGGTAACGTCAACACCTATATGCACGGTGGCAAGCAGTATATCGCGGTGCTATCAGGACTTGGTGGCTGGGCCGGTATCGGTATGGCAGCTGGTCTGACAGACCCAACTGCAGGCCTCGGTGCCGTAGGTGCCTACGCATCCCTCAGCGATTACACCCAACTGGGTGGAACCCTGACGGTATTCGAACTGGCTGAATAATCTGCCATCTGTCGCTGTCACCCGCATGAGTGATGCGGGTGACAGCACGCTGATGTTCACTGCCCCCCATCTCTTAGAAGAGGCGATACATGCAGTATTCCAAAGGTCATCAATCTTTAACAGCCGTATTAGTACTGTTCACGAGCATCCTCGTTCTTTTCTCTTCAGCGACGCGTGCCGACTACAGGACTTTCGTACCCTCTCCCGAACAACCCTACTACTTTGAGAATGGCAAAGTCGACTTCGGCACCTATAACGGTTTTCGTCGCTATCATGCCGACTGTCATGTATGCCATGGACCCGCAGGGTTGGGAAGCGCGTATGCCCCTGCTTTGCTGGAGTCACTCAAAACACTTTCATGGGGTGATTTCGTCACTGTGATCGTGCAGGGAAGAGTTGGATTGAATAACATGGTCATGCCGCCTTTTGCCGAAAACAGAGACGTTCTCGCCAACATGTCTGATATCTACGCCTATCTGAAGGCCCGTGCAGACGGTGTCATCGGTCCTATAAGACCCAAACGCTTTCCAAAAATCAGAAAGCCTAAGTAAGCAGCGGATAAACCATCTGTAGCGTTGTCTATAAAGAGCGCTTGAACAAAAGAGTGGGAGAACGGGTCGAATTTGCTATCCATTCCAGAAGCTACAAAGGCCCAATCATATGTTGCGTAGAGGATCAGGCTTCACTATCACAACGATAGCGCTGTTCTTTGTTCTGATCACCCTGATCCTGCTGATCGGTTTAAGAGCATCAGCAGCGGCAACCACTCATGAAGTCAGAAATAGCGAATTCCTGACAGTTTGTGGCGATCCCAATCACTTGCCCTACTCCAATAAGCAGTTGCAAGGTTTTGAAAACCAGATTGCCCAGCTGATTGCAAAAGATCTCAATCGTACTCTACGTTACCGCTGGTGGCCCCAATCTCTCGGATTCGTTCGCAACACACTGCAGGTCCGTCTCTGTGATCTGGTGATGGGTATTACCTCAGTCAACGAACTGCTACAGAACACCAACCCCTATTATCGATCTGTCTATACACTGGTCTATCGACAGGATGCCGGACTTGCTATTCACTCGCTCAAAGATCCGGCACTGAGGCAGCTTCGACTGGGCGTTGTTGCCGGTACACCACCTGCCACACTGCTTGCAAAATTTAATCTTATGGGTCAAGTGCGTCCCTATCTGCGAACTGTCGATACCCGTCATTTCTCCCCAGCCAGCCAAGCGGTAGAGGATGTAGCAAAGGGAGAGATCGACGTAGCTGTGGTGTGGGGTCCGATCGCCGGTTACGTCTCCCGGCAACAAAAAACAGCACTGAGCATCGTACCGCTACCACCCAAGGAGGATTCGATCCCGCTTGCCTTCAATGTTTCCATGGGAATCCGTCGTCGAGAGGCCTTATGGAAACACCAACTCAACGAAGAACTGGAAAAGCTTGCCCCACAGATAGAGGAGATCCTGGTGAAATATGGCGTCCCACTTCTGGACAAGAGTGATAGTCTGATAAGACATTGAATCCTCAACCACCCATGTACAGCTCCGTTCATATTGACCGATCACTGGCGGGTAGAGTCACACTGACATGCATACTCATACTATTCGCCACATACATTACTGCCGAGGAGAACACAGAACTCTTCTCTTCAAATGGCTACCGAATCACCGACTTTCGCTCACCAGTACCTGATACCGTACCCTCTGGTTTCACAGTGACGACACAGCAAGTGCAAAAGCTGCTGCAGGATGATGATGTGATCCTGATCGATGTCCTCCCTGCACCGATAAAACCCAAGGATCGTCCCTCTGGTCTGTTATGGCTGCCACCAGCAAGACACAACATTCCAGGCTCAGTCTGGCTGCCCAATGTGGGTTATGGCGCACTATCAGATGAGCTTGAAGCGTATTTCAAAGTGAACCTGGCGAAGTATTCGGCAGGTGACAAGTCACGAAAGATCATCATCTATTGCCAGGCTGACTGTTGGATGTCCTGGAATGCAGCAAAACGTGCAGCAACCTGTTTCGGTTATACACAAATCTACTGGTACCCTGACGGCACGACTGGGTGGGAAGCTGCCGGGCTGTCACAGGAAAAGAGTATGGCCGTCCCGATGGACGTCAAATGAATTGTATTTATACTTTACTGACGATGGTGAACAGGTGGGGTCGCCGACCTATCAGGTTTTTTTAAGGGTTATCTCGTTTAACCTAGAATCCGCAGTTGAATATGTATTTATGGGGCATTCTTTTTGTCCTCTACCATGATTGAGATTTCGAACAAAGCCCTTGATTGGCCTTTTCGCAGTGTACAGATTTACTTGTCCAGCTCATCCTGCCATTCTTGTCGTAGGGTGGCCCACAGCAACACATCTTCAAATTGCCCCCATTTTCGCACACGCTGGCGCAGCAATCCTTCTTGCTTGAAGCCGTTCTTCTCAAGGACACGCCCAGAAGCCGGGTTTCGCAACATATGGTATGCATAGAGCCGATTAAGGTCGAGGTTCTCAAACCCGTATTGCACCACGGCTTGGACAACTTCACTCATGTAACCGTGTCCCCATGCTTCAACAGCCAGCCAAAAACTAAGCTCCCCTTGTGAGTGCGTACGGTCGATATCGCGTACCTCAACCAGGCCACAGAATTCTTCTTCCGCCTTCTGCTTTATAGTGAAGGTGACGGAGCGCCCAGTATCTCGTTCAGCCTGCTGCAAGGCAACGTACCGCTCGGCACCTCCAGCGGGATAGGGATGTGGAAGTGAGATCATGGTATCGGCGATCTCACGGGCACCAGCAGTCTTCTGAATTGCCAACGTATCAGATAGTGCAAGCGGGCGAAGCAGAAGACGTGAAGTTTCAAGGACAGCGTGTTCGATCATATAGGGCAACTTTCATACTGTATAGCAGCTATGCTCAATGGCGCGTGCCTTAAGCGCAACCCCTGGAGTTTTTTTTAATGGTATTAAGTTCAGTAAACAATGTCATTTAGCTCTTCTAAATGCAGGTTAATCCAGATTGGCTGCGATCGTACGCGCCACCATTCCCAGTCTTTGTTCGACCACTACCGGTCGTTCGCAAAGATGTTGGATAAAAGCCTCTCGTTCATCGAACATGCGTTGCTTCAGTTCCATCTCTTTCTGCATCATCCGAAGCTTGTCTCGAGCAGCTTGTGAGCTATCGTTCTCCAAGCGGATCATCTCATCCAACTCCTCACCCAGTCTCTCTGCACGAGCCGCCTGACCCTGCGAATAACGTTTGATACCATTGAGCATCTTCCCGCGCTGACCATTCAAAACCTCATATACACCTGTAAACAACAGGGTCAGATTGCGATCCTTCTCCTGTGGTTGCTGTTGCGAGGCGAATGCTTCGACCTCACGCTCTACAGTGTCAGCATCGGCTTCAGCTGCACTAATCCGTTGCACCAGATCATTGACACCCTTGTGCTGCTGCCACTCATTATCCAAACCCGTAATAGGAGGACCTGCCCACACCACGGCAGCCGCAACCTCCGGCACAAAAATCTGCTCACAGGGCCAATCACGAACTTGGTCCTTCTGGGGCGCTGCATAGGCTGCATTCATCCCCGCATCTACACTCATGCTGAGTATGATTGAAGCCATGACGGATTTTGTATTCATAGGTAATGACACTCCAGTTTATCCACCCTGCTTGCGGGTCATCAGACCACGCGCCGGGTCATAGCCATACAGGGCACCTGCCATAAACAGCAACAAGCAGCCGACGACTGCGAAAAGTGCCGTCCAGTTGACCTCGCCATACAGTGAGAATCTGATCAATTCCACGGCATGGGTAAAAGGATTGAAACGGCAGATATCGTAGAGCAGCGCACTGGAATCCTTGATTCGCCACAGAGGATAGAGGGCGGACGAGGCAAAAAACATCGGGAAGATCACAAAGTTCATTACCCCGGCAAAGTTTTCCAACTGCTTGATCGCCGAGGAGAGCAGCAAACCGAGTGCGCCCAGCATCAAACCGGATAACAGCAGGGCAGGAAAGACCAACAAGTATCCGACCATGGGTGGCTCAACCTCCCAAAACCAGGCGATAAACAGGAACAGATAGACCTGCGCGATCGAGACCAGGGAGCCGGCGATCAACTTGCAAAACAGCAGATACCAGCGGGGAAACGGACTGACCATCAACATGCGCATACTGCCCATCTCCCGGTCATAGACCATGGAGAGTGAACTCTGCATGCCGCTGAATAACAGTATCATCGCCGCCAGACCAGGAACGATATACTCCTCGTAGAGGATATAGGTTTCATAGGGAGGGATGATTGACACACCCAGTACCGAGCGAAACCCTGCTGCAAATATGAACAGCCAGACCAGAGGGCGCACCAGGGCACCGAAGAAACGCTCGCGCTGGTGGAGAAACCGTAATGCCTCACGGGCAAGGATGCCCATCAGACAGCGAAGATACTGAAGCGGCATCATGCTTCTTCACCCTTGGTTAGCCGATTGAACGCCTGTTTTACGCTCTCGGTGCCCGACTCTTCCATGATTTGGGCCGCACTGCCCTGGGCCATCACCTTGCCATCATGCAGTATCACCAGGCGGTCATCAGGCTCCACCTCATCCACCAGATGGGTGGCCCACAGCACCCCAATGCCATCCTGGTTACAGCGTTCACGAACCTGTTGCAGAATGGCCTGGCGACTATGGATATCGAGTCCAACCGTGGGCTCATCAGCCAGCAGCAGGCGAGGCTGATGGAGTAGTGCCCTGACCAGTTCCACCCGACGCCGTTGACCACCACTCAACTGTCTGACTTTATCGTTCGCACGATCACCAAGCCCGATCGCTTCGAGGGCTGTTTGCATGCTCTTTTCCAAATCATGGGCATTCAGTCCCTGTAATGCGCAGTGGTATCTGAGGTTCTGCAACAGGCTCAGATCGAGATCGAGGGTCGGCTGCTGAAACACCACACCAAGTTGTCCAAGGGCTTTCAGCGTCTGCTGTCTAAGATTGTGTCCGTAGATACTGATCTCGCCACCGCGGCAGACAAACAGCCGTGTAATCAGGGAAAAAAGTGTCGTTTTCCCCGCTCCGTTGATGCCTAACAGCACGCAGAACTCACCTGGTGACAAGGTAAAGGTGACATCCTTCAGCACTTGACGCTTGGCATAGGAGAAACTGACTTCCGTCAAATCAAGGGCGACAGCACTCATGGACGAACCACTATCCCCCAGGGCATACGCCCAACCTGAACAGATTTTTTGACCTTCAGTCGCTCACGATCGATCACTGACATATCATTACTCACTCCATTGGTAGTGAAGATGCGTTTTTCATCTGGTGAGAAATCCATATTCCACACCCGTTGTCCGACCAGTAGATACTTCACCACCTCGAGACTGCCGGTTTCGATGACCGCTACCCTGGCGGCCGGCCCTAGGGCAACAAAGGCAAGCTTGCCATCCTTGCTGTGCTTGATACCAACAGGTTGAATAGACTCTTTTTGAATACCCGGAATCTCAAAGCCGATCTTCTTGATAATCTTCCGGCTTGTCACATCGATCACACTCACTGTGCCTCCAATCTCCGAGGAGACCCAGACCTGTTTGTTATCAGTCGTGAACTGAGCCACACGAGGTCGCTGGTCCACCAGTACATTATCTTCAACTTCCAGCGTCTCCAGATTGATGAAGTGGGCCATATTGGTGGTTTCCGAGGTATTCACAAGCCACTTTCCATCGGTACTGATGGCCATACCTTCCGGCTCTACACCCACCTGGATCTCTTTCACCTTTTCCCGCTTTTCTGTATCGACCACAGTCACCATATTGTCATCTTCATTGGCGACGTAGATAAACCGCCCTTCCGGTCCAAGCACCAGCAGTTCAGGATCAGGACCGGACGGCAGCACATGGGTGACCTTCAAGGTTTCCAAGTCCAACACCTCGATGTGATCGGCATCGCTGGTACAGACATACAACACCTTGCCATCCTTGCTGAGGGCAATGCCTCTTGGCCGTTCCCCCACTTCTACCTTCTGCAGAATTTTGTAGGTTTCGCCGTCAACCAGGGTGATGGTATTGTCCTTCTCACTCGACACATAGATGGTATAGGCCTGCAGACCGGGGCTGGCCAGCAGAAAGGTTGTCAGCAGCAGCCCTATCGCCGAACCGTGACTAAGCCTGTAGCAGGTTGAATCAAACAATCGCATAGTGCCACTCCTGGTTTTTTCAGGGATTAAGATCAATCCCGACGTATTGAACCTAGAATCCGCAGTTGAACATGGATTTGTGGGAAATCCCGGCGTGCCCGGCAAGGCGTCGTTCGCCGTTAATGGCCGTTTCCTTAACAAGAACGACAACACCGCAGGATGCGTTGGGATTTTTCACAAATCCATGTAGCATTTCAGAACTCACCCAATGGGTGCGAGAAAAATGCACTATTTCATTTCGCATATCATTACCTTACGTCAGATATTAGCGATCAACTGCGGAATCTAGGTTTAAGTTTGTGTCCATCCAGATACTCGGTGTATCAGCCTGGCCGCCGACGGCTGGCGGTCATCTATTTGAGTCACCTCATCATTTTAGAATTACGCTATTACATTACAATTACGTCATGACGGGCACTGCTGTAACTGGACTGGCGCTAGTTCGAACAGTCCGTTTCCAGACGGTCATATCCCAATGTATCCAGGGTGGAAAACTGATGTAAAAATCCCTTCTGGGGTGAGACCGATACCATCACTCTTGGGGAAGTAACCAACAGTGGCTGACGCAGCTGCCCATTCCACTCACGATATGAGACCGGCCCCCCTTTAAAGGCTGCCAGTTTGAACTTCGGACTCATGATGAAAGCACGGAGTTCTTCTGCGTCAGAAGTGGATGTACGGGTAGCCGCCTCGCCAATACTGCGAACAGCCAACCAGGCTGCGTAGTCCCGCTCCGACATCCAACGCCCGGTTTTTTTGTGGAACCGACGCTGAAACTGGGTGGCGCCCCATTGTTCATGTACCCGGCTCCAGGCAGCAGGTGAAAGCCCCTGTGTACCCCCAACCGGTCGGGGGTGGAAAGTCCTATAGCCCAAGTATTCACCAAACTCGTCCATTTCATCGGCGACCAACAAAATATCGTAGTCCCCCGTCTGGGTAAATGCGTTGACCTCCTGCTGCGCCTTGGTGTGGCCGGAATCGGTGCGCCTGGCGCCTGGCTCGAAGGTCCATCTCTTCTGTTCTACAATCTTACCGCCAAACCGTTTCGCGGCACGTTTTAGGGCCGCTGCATAGGCCTCATCCTGTGGGTGCCGGCCTACCACCAGAAACCATTTGCGCCAACGCTTCCAAGCCAGATACTGCGCCAGTGCATCCGCCAGCATGGCCCGACTGGGTAGGGTGTGCAGCAGATTCGGTCGACAGGCGTGTTGCCTCAGGCTGTCATCAGGTGCCCCTACATTGAATAACAGACTGTGTTGCGCTTCAGACAAGTCCGCTAACTTGAGCTGCTGATCGGCAGGAAGATTGAGTAAGAATAGACTGATTCCCTGGGCATGCAGTGCTTTAAAGGCACTCTCCAATGACTCTCCAGGTTTTACCACTACTTGGGTGAGTTTATAGGACTGGCCGGTAAAGCGGCCGGTGGTATTGTTGTCACGAATCCCCTGCTCTGCACCTGCCAGGCCGTTATCATCAATAACCGGCTCAAGTAAAGAGAGTGGAATATGGCGTTTCTCTTCCAATCCCAGCAATGCAACCGATATCTCAATGTCAGCTGCAATAGCGACAGGGGGGAGAAGTAGTCCGAAGAGAAAGACAAGTAGAGTGAACGGAAACATGCTATCTATCTTTTTTTTAGAATTCCAAGACAATCTTTTCAAGACAACTCCCACATGCAACGTCAGCTAACAATCTTAAGGATAAGCCAAATTTGAGTACCCGATAAATGATTGGGCAATTTTTATACCACTACTGATCACAAGCCATCTGCATCAGAAAATCAAAAGTATGGCCGTACTGTCGAACTCACATATCGATACCGTTGAACCACATCGTGTCAATACTGACACGCTCTATTGGGTCGATGTGTCTCAGTGATCAGACAATGAAAGGCAAGTATGGTGCATGATAGGCATTATCCAAACCTTCATTCATCATGTCATTTTCTACTCAGCTGCCCTTTGTTTGCTGTGACAAGCTATTCTTCAGTGGATTCCCCCATCTCTCATATAACAACCAACACCTATGGTTATCGCTAATCAGGCATGGATATTGCGTTACAGCATTCATAATGTGGCCTACCCGGGATTCGATTTTAAACAGCCGCCTACACCAGAAAGGAAACCAACGGAGGTTTACGTGAAAAAAACAGTCGCACTCCTTTTCTCCATCATTTCATTCTATACAGGGATGGTTGAGGCCCATGGCCCTACCCGTCAGAAGGTCATCGTCAAGGAACAGATTTCTGCTTCTCCTCAAGCAGTATGGGATGTGGTCAAGGATTTTCACGACATGAGCTGGCATCCAGCTGTCATTAAAACGGAGGGGGATGGTGGCAACAGTAGTGGTGCCAAACGAATACTGATGCTGCCTAATGACGGTAAGATCTATGAAATCCTGGAAAAATACGACAGCGAGAAACACTCTTTTTTCTACCGCATAGAGAAGGTTGACGTAAAGGTCCTTCCAGTCACCAACTACTCCTCCTGGTTCAACATAGCCCCAGCTGAAGATGGCGGGAGTGTTGTCACTTGGAAGGGTGCCTTCTATCGCGGTTTCCCGAACAACGAACCCCCACCGGAACTCAGCGATCAAGCAGCTGTCGATGCGGTAACCGGCGTCTACAAGAGCGGTCTGTCGAATCTGAAAAAACTGCTGGAACAGGGCTCCTAAAATAACCGGCCAGACCATGCAAAAAGAGATTCAGATACAACTCAACCATTCAACCCGACGAGTGGCGTTGTTACTGGTCCTGATTGCACTGCTGATAAGTACCACAGGCTCTGCAGCACAATATGCCTTTATAACCAATCAGGGTGATGATTCGGTCTCTGTGATCGATCTGGTGGAATCACGCCTGACTGCAACCTTACAGGTCGGCTCAAAGCCTGCTGGGGTCGCCGTCTCCAAAAACGGTAAGCGTATCTACGTGACCAATCCGGAAAGTCGTGAAGTCTATCTTTTAGACGGGGTTAAACTCAAAACGATTACCCACAGCCAGGTCGGACAGGGTCCACTTGGAATTGCTGTAAATCCTGATGGGAGCCGTGTCTACGTAGCCGACTGGTATGAGGATCTGGTGTATGTCCTCGACCCGGAAGACCTATCGATACTGACAAAGATACCAGTCGGTGATTCGCCCTCTGGGCTTGAAGTGGACATGGATGGCGAATGGCTCTATGTGGCAGAGCGTGACAATAACACTATTTCCATTGTTGATACCCACCTGAACCAGGTGCTAAAACGCATCGAAGTGGGCAAGCGTCCGTTTGGTATCCGTATGGACAGTAATGGAAAACGCCTCTACGTGGCTAATGTGGCAAGCAATGACCTGAGTGTCATTGATCTGGAGAAACTTAAAGTCATCTCCACCATACCGGTTGGCAGCACACCCTACGGTATTGCAGTGACACCTGACAGCCAACGGGTGTTCGTCACCAATCAGCATGACAACTCAGTTTCAGTCATCGATGCAAATAAGTTACGGGAGATCCACCGGATAAAAGTAGGTGAATTTCCAGAAGGTATCATCGTCGACCCTACAGACGGACGTGTCTATATCGCCAATTGGTTCACTAACGAGCTGGTTGTTCTGGACACGGAAAAATTGGAAATTATCAATCGTATTCCAACCGGAGAGAGCCCCCGCGCATTCGGCGTTTTTATAGCCGGGGGGCATTAGATTTGTATAACAATATATACCGAGGAGGAGATATCCATGACGATTTCAACCTTTCCAGAAGACTCTGTACTGAAACGCCATTTTGAATCAGACAACGAACTCAAGCGACAGATCTGGCTGCAGACACCCCCTACGGACTCAGTCCTGAGACGTCACCACATCACCAGCTTGAAATATCATCCTTCAATGGCTCGTACAGCAACATCAAGAATGGCCAATCTATCACGCAAACCGGTACCGGCCCAGGTAACAGCCCACACACTGGTCCAGGCAAAGGGGTTTTTCGGGTGGCTGCGCAATCTGTTTAGCTGACTAGTATCTATTCAGAAATGTAGAAAAATACAACGCAAATATCGCTATTGTATATTGAAGGATACAGAGATTTCTGTACGTATCATCCCTTGACTATGCGTTCTTTGCATTACGTTGCATGGGTTACTATAGATCTCGTTGCTTGAAGAATTGAGGAGACCTTATTCAATGTATCGTCACTATAAAGCCGTCACCCTTGTGACGCTACTGTTGATCATGGCATCTGTATTCGCAGCGGAGGCAGCACCTCCCGCTGAACTCAACAGAGCACAGCAGCTGATGTTTATTAAAGATCACCTGCAGGGTGTCTTTAAGGGAAGCTGTCTGAATTACAATTTTTCAAGCGTCACAAAAGGTGCGGAAAGTTTCACCGACAAGATTAAAGTGACGGTTACAGATGTAGTAGGTGAAAGTCAGCGAAACCTGGAATTCGATTTCCTCAGTGGTCCTCACCATATCGATTTCTCCCCTGCTGTCGGTTATACCGGTAATCCTGTGATCATCCATTTTATGGAGCGGGATATCTCCCGTATGAGCAAAGATAGTGGTGGATCGAATAGCTATTTTAGAAACCGAATTCGGGATTCCTTCAAACAACCCACAGAGATACGTGATATTAAAATCACCTTTGATGGAAAGGAGGTAAATGGCACCGAAGTGGTTGTCACACCCTTCATCGCAGATCCGAATGCAGTTACCAACCTCAAAATGTATATCCATAAGCGTTACGAAATCACATTCTCTGATCAGGTCCCTGGTGGCATCTATCGTATCCATACTGTCGTGCCGGACGAAAATGGAAAAAGTGCATCAATCGATGAAGCGATGACATTCCAAAAACTCACACCTGCGAGCTGAAGAATGATCCGGTTTTCAAGAACACGATGAGGTTAGTTACAATGTCTATCAGAAGCTACTTTCCACCCCTGTTGTCTACCGGCCTGCTCTTCTGCACCCTGGCCGTTGCAGATGAATCCCGCAAGGATCAGGAAAAGACACGGGCCTATCCAACCTCAGTCATCGTTGATTATGTGATCGGTTGTATGGCGTCAAATGGACAGACCTCGGAAATGCTGCACAAATGCTCCTGCAGTATCGATTTTATCGCCAAATCCATCCCCTACAATGAATACGAACAGATTGAGACGCTACTACGTCTTCAGCAGATGCCGGGGGTCGGGCGGAATGCCATCTATACGAATTCCAACTGGTCCAAAACGGCAGTGGCGAAGTTAAGGGAAGTGCAGGCTGAGTCCACACTTCGTTGCTTCTAGTACGCCATCAAGGCGATATTGATGGCGTACTGGAATACCCAATGTTCTCAGCCCTTCTCCTGGTTGGGCAAATCAACACTGTGATTGAAGGTCCGACCGGTGGAGTCCTTTACCTCTACTTTCAATACACCCTCTTCTTCAGGCCTGAATCCAAAATGAATGCTTGGATCTTCACTGATGGAGATATCTGAGTCTGCGGTGAATACAACCTCATCATTAAAGGTAACCTGGATGGAGCGAATAAAGTTTGCCGGGATATACTGCCTGGAGATTTGATCGAACTGCAGTCCGGAACTATTCGGATGTTTGATCAACAACTGGGTTGACAGCAAGTCGCCTAATCCGGATGCCTTCGGCAACTTTAACTTTATTTTCCCCAGATGCGCCGCCGCTGCGGCAGGATCCTTGAGTGAAGGTGCAGAACAACCCCCTGATGCCTTGACATAGTTGTTCACCATATAAATGTTCCCATCACTGATTTCAGCGATGACACGCAGATCGGTATAGGCGTTGACACGCACCCGGGTCGACAGGCTCTGCCAATTATGCTTTCCAGGAAAATGAAAGATTGCAGCGATTGGCGAAGGGTTGTTATCAATCACCAAGTAGAGCGACTTGATGTAGTTGTCCTGGGACTGTGCAATCTTCGACTCAATGCTGATCGGTACAACTGCGGCATCCAGGGCGCGATAGGGTGTCTCCAGCCCGATCACATCCTCACCATTCTGTATGGCCCGATCACCGAACAGAGAGGTCTTGATCTCATGCCAGCGTCCATCCGTCTCTGCTGCGGATAAGGTTGTGATCATCAGAGTGCATAAAAAAAATGTCGATAATGAAATCTGAACGACCTTTCGCACCAGCTTATTGTGTTTCAAATTTGAAACAGTTGTCATTTCACTTAATCCTCATATGAGACAGATTGGCTCTGGCCAAGCTGGTTTAGAAATTAGGGATTGGGCCCAGGCTTATCCACGACTTGCCGAACTCACATACCCTCCAAATTGGAAGTTAAAAAGCGGAAACAGTTCAGACCCTGAAACCACTCCATTCACTGTGGGATTTATGCCTACTCCCATTCCAATTCCACAAAACTGGCGGTTACATTCCTGCCATGGTATTCATCGAATAGCAGCCAGTTATCCTTTTCTTCCTGGCCCACGCGCTCTATCGCCTGTTCTATGGTTCCGTTTTTTCTGACGATCTTACGGATACCGGACAGCAGTGCTTCAAGATAGCGTCGTTGGTCAGCCAGGGCCTCTTTCCATTCATTGACCACCGGCCCATGCCCTGGTACTACACGTATCGCTTCGCGTTGGTCCAGATCATCGATGACCTTCAACCAACCCAACAGGCTACCGTCCACCACGGGTGTCCGTTCCACAAAAAGTAGATCAGAAAGCCACAATGTCCCGCTGTTCCTGTCGTAGATACTCAGGTCATTGTTGGTACGCGCCGTTGGATAGGCCTGCAACTCAAGTATCCTGTCGCCCAGCTCCAACTTCACCTCCTGGTCGATCTCAACACCCGCTGAGGGCAGCGCCAGACGGGTTCCCTCCGCTGTACTGCCCAGTACCTCTTTGAGCCGATCCAGATAGTAGGTCTGCCGCCTGATCAAAGCATCCTTCAACTGAGCATGGCCGATATACACCGGTTTATCCTGGTCAAAGGCGGCTGCACCCAAGGTATGGTCCGGGTGCATATGGGTCAGAATCACGTATTCAATGGGTAGAGCTGTGATTTCGCGGATCGCCTGGCGCAGGGCCAACCCCTCTTGGTAGGAACTCCCGGTATCAATCACAGCAACAGCCTGTTTGCCCACAATAAAACCGATGTTGGCGATGTGTCCTCGATTGTGTGAGGAAAAATTCTGCTGAATCCCTGGCCGCAGATAGATGCCAGGGGCGATTTCCATGAATCCGCTTGGTTGTGCCTGGAGTATGCCAGTGTCTAGACACAACAACATGAACACAACAAGGGTTTGAAGTCTTAAAGTATGCCACCTGTTCAAATCACCCCGTGGCCTATGTTTTGTCATTAGAGCTGAGTCCATAGAGTCAGATACGTTTGAGTGATGCCTGACGAAAAGCGCCAGAATGATTGTTTAGCCCTGCCTGATCTGAATACAGGCATTAGGGTTGGTATCTTCCATGAGAAAAACATGCCACTCTTTGTAGAACGCGCCGACTCGCAAAGGTGCATGCTTACATTTCAGCTGACAACTTAGTTCACACTGGCACACAAGTTGCGTTCTACTTGTTTACAATAACTAACCTCACTCCATGACTGCTTATCTGCTGTCCGAATTAACTAGAGATAGAGCGATTGTCTACAAAAACCAAATCCGAACACAGAAGACGGCGCGGTCGCCCCAAAGGCCGCGCTGTGAATCAAGCCGCACTGAACCAGGTGAAAGACCTGCTGGGAAACGCACCACGCCGTGCTGATTTACTGATTGAACATTTACATCGCATCCAGGACAGTCAGGGACATATCTCTGCCGATCATCTGGTTGCCCTTGCGCAAGAGTTGAATCTCTCCTCCACCGAGGTCTACGAGGTAGCCAGTTTCTATCACCATTTCGATCTGGTGAAAGAGGGTGAAACAGCCCCACCGCCACTGACCGTTAGGGTCTGTGATTCGATATCCTGTTCGCTGGCCGGTGCCGAAGCGCTGATCAATAACCTGCAGACCACATTGGGGGATGGCGTACGTGTGCAACGGGTACCCTGTGTCGGCTACTGCCAGGAGGCACCGGTGGCGGTGGTGGGAAAGAATCAGGTTGCCGCTGCCACTGCCGAAAAAGTACAGCAGCTCGTCAACAGCAACAGTATACAGCCTGAGATGCCCGCTTACCGGGATTACACCGCCTATCGTGCCGATGGCGGTTATGATCTTCTTGGTCGAATCAATACCCAGGGGTCCGATGATCCGCAACACATGTCAGTGGAGCAGGTCATCCAACTTCTCGAGGACGCCAATCTCAGAGGCCTGGGAGGCGCTGGTTTCCCAGCCGGCCGTAAATGGCGCATCCTGCGGGAGCAGCCGAGCCCTCGCCTGATGGCGGTCAATATCGACGAAGGTGAGCCAGGGACCTTCAAGGACCGTCATCTCCTGGAACAGGACCCACACCGTTTTATCGAAGGGATGCTGATCGCCGCACGGGTGGTCGATATTGCCGGGATCTATATCTATCTGCGTGATGAATACGCCGCTATCCGGACCCTGCTGAGAAAAGAGCTGACACGTCTGCAGGCTGACCCGCCCTACCCCCTGCCTCCCATCCATCTGCGTCGGGGTGCCGGTGCTTACATCTGTGGCGAAGAGTCCGCAATGATTGAATCGATCGAGGGTAAGCGTGGCATGCCCCGCCAGCGACCACCCTATGTCGCCCAGGTCGGACTGTTTGGCCATCCCACCTTGGAACATAACATGGAGACCCTCTATTGGGTCAGGGAGCTGCTGGAAAAAGGTGCCGACTGGTTTGCTGGTCAGGGGCGCCACGGGCATCAGGGTCTACGTACTTTCTCGGTCAGTGGCCGGGTTAACAAACCCGGTGTTCATCTGGCACCGGCCGGTATTACCCTGCGCGAACTGATAGATGAATATTGTGATGGCATGGCGAAGGGACATGAACTCTATGGCTACTTCCCGGGAGGAGCCTCCGGGGGCATCCTGCCCGCCTCGCTGGCCGATATTCCACTCGATTTTGATACCCTGCAACCCCATGGCTGTTTTATCGGCTCAGCCGCCATTATCGTCCTTTCGCAGCATGACAGCGCCCGGGAAGCGGCACTGAATGCGATGCGCTTCTTCGCCCATGAGTCCTGTGGCCAATGCACCCCCTGTCGGGTCGGTACCGAGAAGGCAGTTGCACTGATGGAGCAGAATCAGTGGGACAAAGCACTGATGGAGGAGCTCTCCAACGTCATGATCGATGCCTCTATCTGTGGTCTGGGACAGGCGGCGCCCAACCCAATGCTAAGCGTTTTACGCTATTTTCCTGAGGAGTTGGAACATGGCGAGTAATCCTCTGCCCTCAAGCCAGGCAATCAATTTCATCATCGACGGCGAGCCGGTCAGTGCCGTCCCGGGTGAGACCCTGCTACAGACCGCACAACGTTTCGGCAAGGAGATTCCTCATCTCTGCTACAAGTCGGGACTGCGAGCCGATGGCAACTGCCGTGCCTGTATGGTTGAAATCGAGGGTGAGCGGAGCCTGGCAGCCTCCTGCTGTCGAACACCCACCGAGGGAATGGTGGTCAACAGCAGCGGCGCACGTCCACGACAGGCGCAAAAACTGGTACTGGAACTGCTTCAATCCGATATCGCCGAAACCCGCTATAGCCCGACCAGTGAACTCGACCAATGGTCAACGAAACTGCAACTTGGGAAACCCCGCTTTCATGGCCGCAGACAACCGGCGACTGACCTCTCCCACCCCGCCATCGCGGTCAATCTGGACGCCTGTATTCAGTGTACCCGTTGCTTGCGGGCCTGCCGTGAAGAACAGGTCAACAACGTGATCGGTTACGCCAGACGCGGCAGTGCGTCTACCATCGTGTTCGACATTCAAGACCCCCTTGGAGAGAGTAGCTGCGTCGCCTGTGGCGAGTGCGTACAGGCCTGTCCCACTGGCGCGCTGATGCCTGCCAAAGGCCTGGGTCAGCAAGCGATCGAAAAGGAGATTGATTCCGTCTGCCCCTACTGCGGTGTGGGCTGCCAGCTTACCTATCATATTGGTGACAATAAGATACGTTATGTTACCGGCCGTGATGGACCGGCGAACAACAGCCGACTCTGTGTCAAAGGGCGTTATGGTTTCGACTATGTCCACCACCCCCAACGCTTGACTGTACCGCTGATAAGACGGGAAGATGCACCCAAACGAGCTGGACTTGATCTTGACCGGGAAAACCCTTTTATGGATTTTCGTGAAGCAAGCTGGGAAGAGGCGCTGGATTTTGCCGCTGCCGGACTCCGCAACCTGCATGATCAGTTGGGTCCCACCGGACTCGCCGGCTTTGGTTCTGCCAAGTGCTCCAATGAAGAGGCCTATCTATTTCAGAAACTGATTCGAACCGGCTTTGGCAGTAACAATGTGGATCACTGTACCCGTCTCTGTCATGCCTCCTCCGTGGTCGCGTTGTTGGAGATGATCGGCTCCGGTGCGGTCTCCAATCCGGTAGTGGATGTCAGTGATGCGGAGTTGATCCTGATCATCGGTTCCAACACCACCGAAAATCATCCGGTAGCCGCCACCTTCATAAAGAACGAGGTAAGGGCAGGCAAAACACTGATTGTCATGGATCCCCGTCGCACCGCCATTGCCGGACATGCCACACACTTCCTCCACTTCAAACCTGACACCGATGTAGCCCTGCTCAATGCCATCATGCACGCTGTGATCGAGCAGGATCTGGTGGATAGAAAATTTGTTGCTGAACGTACCCATGGTTTTCAAGCACTGGAATCGCACCTGCAGCCATTTACCCCAGAAGCCATGGCATCTGTCTGTGGTATCGATGCAGCCACCATCCGCGAGGTGGCGCGACTCTACGCCTCCTCAAAAGCCTCCATCATCTTCTGGGGCATGGGCGTCTCTCAGCATGTGCATGGCACTGACAATGCCCGCGCCCTCATCTCTCTGGCCCTGATGACAGGGCAGATCGGCCGTCCAGGCACCGGTCTGCATCCCCTACGTGGACAGAACAATGTACAGGGTGCCTCAGATGTCGGTTTGATTCCGATGGTCTTTCCCGACTATCAACGGGTCGACGACCCGGATGTCAGAGCCCGCTTTGAAGCCTTATGGAACCAGCCACTTGACCCGAATCCCGGTCTTACTGTGGTAGAGATCATGCATGCCATTACCGAGGGCACAATAAAAGGCATGTATATCATGGGTGAGAATCCTGCCATGTCCGATCCCAACCTGAATCATGCGCGTAAGGCACTTGCCGGACTCGATCACCTGGTGGTACAGGATATTTTCATGACTGAGACGGCCTGGTATGCCGATGTCATCCTGCCGGCCTCGGCCTTTGCCGAGAAGAACGGTAGCTTTACCAATACTGACCGACGTGTGCAGCTGGGTCGTCAGGCCCTGGATCCACCCGGTCAGGCACGACAGGATCTGGAGATCATTCAGGCATTGGCCAACCGGCTGGGGCTGAACTGGCACTACAACCATCCGAGGGAGGTATTTTCCGAAATGCGGCAGGCCATGCCGAGCATCGCCGGTATCTCCTGGGAGCGGCTGGAAAAGGCTGGATCTGTGACCTATCCCTGCCAGGATGAGGATGATCCGGGACAACCGGTGATTTTTACCGAACACTTTCCGACCTCATCCGGGAAGGCAACCTTCACGCCTGCCCCCTTCACTAATGCAGACGAGTTACCGGATGAAGCCTACCCCTGGGTACTGATTACCGGCCGTCAGCTGGAGCACTGGCACACAGGCGTCATGACCCGCCGTTCGGAAGTACTCGATCTCATCGAACCGATACCGGTCGCCAGTCTCCATCCGGGAGAGCTCACCCGGATCAATGTCCAGCCAGGCGATCCGATCCAACTGCAATCACGACGTGGCGAAGTCACTGCATTCGCCCGGGCCGACAGTGGATTGCAGCCTGGACAGGTCTTCCTTCCCTTTTGCTATCAAGAGGCAGCGGCCAATCTGCTCACCAACGAGGCCCTAGACCCGGACGCCAAGATACCCGAATTCAAATTCTGCGCCATCCGGGTAGCGCCTGGTGAGTAACGCAAATGGTTTCATCCTCTATACGTTACGCCACTCGAACTCCTGGGAGCTATCCCATAGTCCGACTTGATCCGGGAACAAGCAAGTATTTAGTTTATTAACCCGAAGGTTTGAGATATTTGCGGGGATTGGCGTCCATCGCTGAGCGCCAAGGAAGGCTGAAAGCCGAGGCGGTTAGTCCCCGGTAGGCGTGAGGCGAGACTGTAGACCCGTCGTGCCTTGCGCCAGAGGGGATGCAAAGCGAGCATCCGAACACGGCGTCCAGTCATTTGGGAACTGACGGCGGAGTGGTCACGAGCTTGCGATGTGATCACGTAGTGTCAGTGACCAGGACCGTCCGGGGCACTAATAGGTTGTCAAAGATCGAGTGTCTTTTAGGCCTGGGACGCCTAAAAGACATCACGAGATCGAAGACTCACTTGTTGCGACCTATTCATGCACTTTCTGTCGCCCACTCGATCAGGGGAAGAACTAATTAATATGGCTCCCTACATCGATACAGACCGGATCGCCCAGGCGACATCGGCTGCCTGGCGATTCTGCCAGACATCGTGTACCCGAAATATACGAACCCCTGCCATCACACCCAGGGTGGTAGAGGCACAGGTGGCCGGCAATAGCTGTGCTGGCCGTTCAATCTCGCAGATCGAACCCATGAAACGCTTCCGGCTGACGCCGAGGAGAAGCGGGTAACCCATTTCCACCATCCGTTGCAGTGAACCCAATAACTGCAGGTTATGCTCCCGCCCCTTGCCAAATCCAATCCCGGGATCCAGTATCAGGTTCTCACGCTTTACCCCTGCCTCAAGTGCAACATCAACCCGTTCCTGCAGAAAGCCCATCACCTCTGCGACCACATCCTGATAGAGCGGTGCCCGCTGCATGGTTTCAGGTGACCCTTGCATATGCATCAATACAAGCAGTACACCTGCAGATGCCGCAACAGCCAGCATCTCCTGATCGTCACGACCGGCAGAAATATCGTTTATCATGGTCGCCCCGCTATTGATTGCCTGGAATGCCACCTCACTCAATGTGGTATCAATACTGATCGGAAAATCCTGGGGCAACCGCTCCCTTAGCCGTTCAATGGTCTCGAGTACCCGTCTGAGCTGTTCTGATGCATTGACTCTTGAAGCCTCGGGTTGAGTAGACTCCCCACCAATATCAATGATATCCGCCCCTTCCTGTACCATTTCCAGCCCCCGTTCAACAGCGGCTGTCACTGAACCATAGCACCCTCCATCGGAAAAACTATCCGGTGTCAGATTCAGAATCCCCATCACCAATGGCCGTAATATTTTCATGGTTGACAATAAGTTAGGTCGACGGGACAGGGTGTATTATTTGTCATAATCGAGATCTTGTCATAGACTTGTTGTCATAATAATAAATGATACCTCGATTACTAAACATAAATGTGGAGATTGTGCTGAAAGGTTTAACGCAGTACAGCCTTACCACGGAGGAGAGCGATTGTGGAGCAAACGATCCTGCACCAGGAGAATCCCGGTCACGCCGAATTCGTGCGAACGGCTTTGGAAGGGAACCAACCTGTCAGCACGACAATCGATGACCTGACACTTCGCTCATGGAGGCGTTGTAAGGATGACCTTGGGCTCGATCCCGATCAGACGCCAGATCCGGTCATCATCGAACAATCCGATCTCAATGAACGGCTTCATCAGTATTGCCGGTTACTGGATATAGCCCGACTGGAAATGACCAATCTATACCAGCAGTTGGCAGGCTCGGGCCACGCCATCATGTTGACTGATCGTGATGGGGTTCTGTTGAATTACATTGGCGACCCCCATTTCACCGATGCGGCTGCCCATGCCGGTATGCAATTAGGCGCTGTCTGGAACGAAGCGGCACAGGGCACCAATGGTATGGGTACCTGTCTGGTTGAAAAAAAGCCACTGGTTATTCATAAGAGCTCCCATTACTTTACCCGGAATGCCAGCCTGACCTGCGCCGCTGCCCCGATATTTGACCCTCATGGTGAGACACTGGCAGTTCTCGACGCCTCAAGTGAATCGAAAATGGCTCAACAGCACACCATGGTGCTATTGAACATGTCGGCACAAGTCATCGAAAACCGTGTCTTCTTCTGCGCCATGAAGAATGCCTTCGTCCTCCGCTTCCATGCCCGTTCAGAATTCATCAGTACCCTGGGTGAGGGTGCCATCGCTTTCAATCTGGAAGGAAAGATACTAGCGGTCAATCGCAGTGCCATGTTCCAGCTCAATCTCGAAAAACCACAGCAGATCGTTGGCCATCTGATCAATCAACTGTTCACGACCTCCATCCCCACTCTGCTCAAACAAACCCATACGCATGCCTTTCCCATTCGGGAGACGCAACAGGGAAGACGCTTCTTCGCCACCCTGCAACCACCCGAAAACTGCACGCCTAGTCCTGCACCGATGGGTGCTTTCAACAGCATTAAAAAGAGTACGAAAATCTATCATGGACGCGCAGAGGCATTAGAAACGCTCCATTTCGATGAACCACGCATGAAGAAAAATGTGGAAACCGTTTTGAAGGTAATCGAACGGGATATTCCCTACATGCTGTTCGGTGAGACGGGCACCGGCAAGGATATGTTTGCACGGGCACTGCATAAAGCCAGTTCCCGCCGCGATAAACCCTTCATAGCCGTTAACTGCGCATCGCTACCCGAGTCGCTGATTGAGAGTGAACTCTTCGGCTATCGGCCGGGAGCATTTACCGGCGCAAGCAGGGAAGGAAACCGCGGTAAGATCTTGCAGGCGGACGGTGGCACCCTGTTCCTGGATGAGATCGGTGATATGCCACTGCATCTGCAGGCACGCCTACTCATGGTGCTGGAGGAGCGGGAAGTCATACCGCTCGGTGGTGAAACGCCGATCAAGGTCTCCATCAAGCTGATCAGCGCCACCCACCATGACATCCTGAGCATGGTGGAGGAAGGGGAATTTCGCGAGGATCTCTATTACCGATTACACGGCATCTCACTGACCATGCCCCCCCTGCGTGATCGCAAGGATAAACTCCAGCTGATTCAAAAGATCGGACAACAGGAAGCCGGTAACTCCGTGGAATTGAAATGGGATCCGGAAGCATTGAGGATACTGGAAAACTTCACCTGGCCTGGCAATATCAGGCAGCTTCTCAATGTGCTTCGCACCACCACAGCAATGTGTGAAAACGGGATTGTAACGGTCAATGATCTACCCGATGATATTTGCAATGCCATCTATGAAGAGGAGTCGGCTGACAACCCCGGTTCCACTTTCAACTCCCTGGCGATTGCTGAACGTGATGTCTTGTTGAGTGAACTCGAGGATATGCACTGGAACGTCAGCCGGGTTGCAAAAAAACTGACCCTCAGCCGCAACACACTCTATCGGCGAATGAAGCGCTACGGGATCAATCCCCCCCGTTAGTCCAGCGGGGCTATTTCCTTCAGGGTAAGGCAAATACCTACCTGGCACGCTGAATGCTAGAAAATCTATAACGAGATGTATTGGCAGGATTGTGCATCCGATCACCAGTTGAGGTTTATGCACTCACCCCAACTGTTACTTAGGGTCTGTAAACACTAATCCCTAGAAATAATAGCCTCGAAGTTCAGGAGAGTTTCTTTTGTCGATGCCGACTCAACAATTCGCTGTCAGCGTAAATCCAGGCGAGTTGCATTTCAACGCGGCACATTTCATCACCTTCAATAACAGTTGCGAGAACCTGCATGGTCACAACTTCCATGTTCGCATTCAGGCCTGGGGCGACAACAACAGCGATGCCTTTGTAATCGACTTCGTCCAGCTCAACCGACTGGCCGCCGGCATCTGCCAGCAATTGCATGACAAGATATTGCTGCCCGGTAGCAGTAACGAGGTTAGCATTTCGGATAAGGAGGGTCAGATTGAGGTTTCAAGTTATGGAAAGCAATTCTCCCTGCCTGTTGAAAACTGTCTGATCCTGCCTATTACGAATAGCACGGCCGAGATGCTGGCCTGGTACATCATGGAATCCCTCCTGCCCCTACTTGAAGAGCGCTCTGCCCTACGCCATGTTGAACATCTCGAAATCGCGGTGGAAGAGGCCGATCACCAGTGGGGTATATGCCGCCGCAGTGTCCATTCGGGGCAGAGGTAAGATGAAAAAGCCGAACAGTCCTCGCACCGCATGGGCTATCACCGGTTCCGGCCACTATCTCAAAGAGTGTCTCGATCTGGTACAACAGCGTGACGATGTGGACCTGTTTCTAAGCAAGGCAGGTGCCGAAGTACTCGCCATGTATGACTTTGACCTCAAGTCCCTTCGCCAACGTATCACCTGTTTTCGTGACACCACTGCCAGCGCCTCCCCGGTTGGGCTTTTCTACCAGGGACACTATCAGCGACTGGTGATCGCACCCGCCACTTCCAACACGGTAGCCAAAATGGTCTGGGGTGTAGCGGACACACTGGTGACCAATATTTATGCCCAGGCCGGCAAGTGTCGAATTCCGAGTATCGTGTTCGCCTGCGATACCGAGCCGGCTATGGAGACAGAAGCCCCGGGCGGTATGGTCATGGTCTATCCGCGGCGTATCGATCTGGAGAATGTGGATCGACTGCGCGAATTTGAATATACCTCGGTAGTAACCACTTTTTCTGCGCTTGCTAACACCCTTGAGGAAGAGGTCGAGTGCCCAAAAAGATCCTTTTCCTGACAGGCACATTAGCCGAGAAACAGCTTACTCAGGTGCTGCAGGATATGGCCCCTGATGAGTTCGACTGGCAGGTCCACAATCTCGGGTTGAAGGTAGCGGCCCTGATGACCGCAGAGATGATTAAACGTCGACTCACTGACATAGGTGATGCAGACCAGATCCTGCTGCCTGGACGCTGCCGTGGCGATCTGGATCACCTCTCCCGACACTTTGGTATTCCTGTCGAACGCGGTCCGGAGGAGCTGATGGATCTGCCCCGCTTCTTCGGGAGGGAAGGTAAGGCACCCGATCTCAGCCACTACGATGTGAGAATATTTGCTGAGATCGTCGACGCACCGAACCTGACACCTGATGCTATCCTGGAAAGGGCTGCAGACTATACAGCCAGCGGTGCCGATGTCATCGATCTCGGTTGCCTGCCTGAGACACCCTTCCCACACCTTGAAGCCAGCATCCAGGCCCTCAAAGGAGCAGGCTACCAGGTCAGTGTGGACTCCATGCTGACAGAAGAGCTATTGAGAGGTGGTCGGGCCGGTGCCGATTTCCTGCTCAGCCTGCATGAGAAGACACTCTGGGTTGCCGATCAGGTGGATTCAACACCGATACTGATACCGGAGAAAGCGGGTGACCTGGCATCTCTCGAGCGGGCAATGGCACAGCTCGAAAACGATGGGCGCCCCTATATCGCCGACCCCATCCTGGATCCTATCCATTTCGGATTTACAGATTCCATTGTCCGCTATCATCGCTTGCGGGCGGACCACCCGAAAGCAGATATCATGATGGGAGTTGGCAATATCACCGAGTTGACTGAGGCAGACACCACCGGCATCAATGCCGTTTTGATGGGTATGATCTCGGAACTCCACATCACCAACATGCTTACCACCCAGGTCAGCCCTCACTGCCGTAGTGCCGTACGTGAGGCGGATACTGCACGACGAATCATGCATTGGGCCCGTCAGGAGAACACCCTGCCCAAGCAGGTCGACAGCGGCCTCACCGGGCTGCATGAAATGAAACCCTTCCCCCACACCCTGGCCCAGATCAAAGAGCTGGCTGATGCCATTCGAGATCCCAATTTCCGCATCCAGATCAGCAAACAAGGCATACACCTTTATAACCGGGATGGGCTGACCACCCACCAGGATCCCTTCGATTTCTTTCCCGGGCTGGGAGTAGAAGAGCATGGCGGCCACGCTTTTTATCTTGGTGTAGAACTGGCCAAGGCCCAGATCGCCTGGCAACTCGGTAAGCGATATGTTCAGGATCAGCCACTTAGTTGGGGTTCGGCCCTGCCAGCCGTGCAACAGGATTTAAGCCGTCAGGAAAAGCCTGGCACGACCATGAAACGGCGAAGGAAAAAGTCATGATTCATGAAGTGATCATCACAACCAGGAGCAGTGACGGAGACAATCAGATAGCCCCCATGGGCATAGTCTGGCATGACCAAGAGGTGACTATCGCCCCTTTCCATCCTTCCAGGACAATGACCAACATCCTCTCCGGGGAGTGTGCGGTCATCAACTATTGCGACGATGTACGCATATTCGCAGGCTGTCTCACTGAACACTATGACTGGCCCTTGACCGAGGCCGAGCAGATCTCCGCACCGCGTCTATCCGATGCGCTGGCCCACACCGAAGTACAACTGCAGCGGGTGGAGGATGACCCAATACGCCCTCGCCTCATCTGCCTTCCTGTGCATGAAGCCTGCCACCGGCCGTTCCAGGGATTCAACCGAGCACAGACAGCGGTATTGGAGTTGGCCATCCTGGTCAGCCGCCTCGACCGATTACCCAAAGAGAAGATCGAACATGAGATCGCTTATCTCGCCATCGCCATCGAAAAAACAGCAGGAGAACGGGAACGGCAGGCCTGGGAATGGCTGATGGAGAGGGTCATCCGCTACCGGCAACAAATACAGGAGGGGGTATGACCCAGATGCTGGCCAGTGTGGTCGATAGCCTGGAAGTGGAGACAATACTCCACACCGGCGTGGACATCATCGATCTGAAGGATCCACACAGCGGCGCGCTGGGGGCACTCCCCACCGAACGGATTCAATCCCTCGTCGAACAGATAGCTCAACGCCGTCCTGTCAGCGCCACTGTCGGTGACCTTCCCCCCGATCCGACCCTGCTCGCCGAAGCCATACAAAGGACAGCAACCAGTGGTGTGAACTATGTGAAAGTGGGCTTTTTTTCAAATCTCAACCTACACAACTGTATTCAAACGATAGCCGCTATCACTGCCAACCACCCTGTTATTGCCGTCTTGTTTGCAGACCGTAATCCTGCTCTGGATATGCTCCCAGATTTCGCCACTGCCGGATTTCGAGGGATCATGCTGGACACGGCTGAAAAGCGTCAGGGACACCTGCTCCAACATATCGGTCTGGATAGACTTGACCAGTTTGTGGCAACCTCCAGGCGGCTGGGATTACTCAGTGGTCTGGCAGGATCACTACGCCTGCAGGATATTCCACATCTGCTGCCACTGGCCCCGGATTATCTCGGATTCCGAGGCGCTTTGTGCGAGCAAAACAGTAGAGTGGCGAAGATCTCTCTCCATCAGGTAGTCGAGATTCGTCATGCCATTACTCCCGGCGTTGATCTGTCCCGGCCTGGCAGGGAGCATCAACCCATTTGGGGAAGTCCGGATTGAGCGCATTTCTTCCCAAGGATTTCATCGAAACAGCTGAGGAGCTGATCTTCGCAGTGGTTGCTGCTGGGGAGGAAGCGCAACGAGTCCTCTCATTTTTGCGTTATCAGCGCTCGTCAGCCGGCTATAAAAAGCTATCCACCCGTGAAGCCAATGAGCTGTTGGAAAATCACTATCCGGCGTATCTCTACTACTCCCGGCCACGGGATGTGAACCTGCACGGCGTACCCACAGAATGTATTGTTCACCACCATCAACCACGCCAGCGACTGCAGGCACTATGCCGCAGAGCGTGTTGCGATGAGTTAGAGCACAAACTCAGACTTCTGGTTGATCAGTTCGAGGTACACGGGTTGAATAGACAAGCGATCGGTGTCACCGGTTCTCTCCTTATCGGGGCACACACCACCCACTCCGATATCGATCTGGTTTTCTATCGACGTGAGACCTTTTTCAAAGCTCGGGAAATCGTCAAGCGACTCCTTGACAAGCAATTCCTACACAATCTTGATGATGCCCTATGGCAGGATGCTTATGCACGGCGCGGATGCAGCCTGACATTCGAGGAGTTTGTGTGGCACGAAAGGCGGAAATTCAATAAGGCCGCTATCCAACAGACCAAATTTGATATCAGCCTGCTGGTGCCTGAACAGGAGTTGGACAGTCTCAGCTATAGAAAGAAAGGCAAATTTAAAATGAAGAGCAGGGTCACCGAAGACAGATACAGCTTTGATTATCCAGCCCGTTATGAATTGGATCACCCCTCCATTGGAGAGGTTGTCAGCTACACCGCCACCTTTGTCGGGCAGGCACACAAAGGTGAAACAGTGGAGGTTCATGGCCAACTGGAAATTTCAGCTGATGGTCATCAACGCATTGTAGTCGGCAGTGACCGGGAAGCGTTGGGAGAATATATCAAGGTACTCAAATCACAAGATATGTCGGCCGTCTTGTAAAGCCCGTCATCTCGTGGTGAGAAACGAGGAGATAGATCAATGATGCTTCACCGGAAAACAGTGTCTGGCAATCAATCCTTCCAAGCCCCCTGGCTGTTCAGGATGAGAAGACCAATTTTAACCATCCTAGTCTTTTGCTTTATTCACATCGCTCCAAACCAGTCGATGGCGTCAGAGAAGGAAAGGCTTGTCATTCTTCCTTTCGAAATCATCGACAACATCCCCGGCCCTGGAAGCAAAGAACGCAACGAACAGATGCTAAAAAATCTAACCACCTTCATCGGCAAGAAGATCAAGGAGCATGAACTATTCGAAGTGGTCACCCAGAATAGGGTCAATGACCTGGTCAGCGCTGCGCAACTTGGCACCGAAGTCCACAATTGCAATCTATGTGAGTTCGATCTCGCGAGACAAGCCGGAGGTGACAAGGTCATGATTGGCTGGATTTACAAAATGAGTCTCCTCATTCTCACGCTGCACATAGAGATCAAGGATGTTTCAGGTGAGCAGACCATCATCCGTAAAGCTTACGATTTCAGAGGAGACAACGAGTACGCATGGTCCCGTGCCGCAAAATATATGGTACGGGACTTGAAATCGATGATAGCCCAATGAGATTCAACACCCCTTGAAATCAGGGCTTCTTTTTTCCAGGAAGGCAGCCATTCCCTCTTTCTGATCATCGGTGGAAAAACAGAGACCAAACGACTGACTTTCAAGGGTGCAGGCGTTATCCAGATCAAGGTCCTGACCTCTAACTAATGCCTGCTTGCCTAAACGAACCGCAACGGGGCCTTTTTCACAAATCAGCCTGGCCATCAGCAGTGCTTCTTCCATCAATCTCTGTTTTGGATAAACATGGTTAGCCAATCCCCAGGCACAAGCCTCTTCCGCCTTTACCTGTCGCCCACTGACAATCAGCTCCATAGCTCTTGCCGGGCCTATAAGACGTGCTAACCGCTGAGTACCGCCAAAGCCTGGGGTTATACCCAGGTTCACTTCCGGCTGGCCAAAAATGGCGTTCTCCGAAGCCAGTATCCAGTCACAGGCCATGGCCAGTTCACACCCTCCTCCCAGGCAATAACCATTGACGGCGGCGATCACAGGGATTTGCAAGGTCTCAAGTTGCCTGAGTACGCCAATGGCAGTTTGTGAAAACTCAGCTCCCTCGATAGCCGTCTTGTTTTGCATTTCGGTGATATCGGCCCCAGCCACAAATGCCTTTTCACCAGCACCAGTTATCAATAACACCCGTGCATCAGCATCGTTGGCAACATCATTCAGAGCCGTCTGCAACTCATCAAAGGTTTCAGTATTGAGTGCGTTGAAATTGGCGGGACGATTGATTGTTAACAGATGGATACCGGTCTCAACCATCTCGACTAAGATATGCTTATAACTGATCTCATTCATTATTGATTTGTTATCCAGTGTAATGAAAGGTCAATAACGGTGATGTTTACAGGGCTTAATACTCATAAAAGCCTTTTGAACTTTTTCTGCCCAAGTAACCCGCATCAACCATGCGACGAAGCAGAGGACAGGGACGATATTTATCGTCTCCCAATCCATCATGTAACACTTCCATGATAGAGAGGCAGGTGTCAAGTCCTATAAGATCTGCCAGCGCCAGGGGACCCATAGGATGGTTCATACCCAGCTTCATAACTTCATCAATGGCCTCTACTGAAGCAACGCCTTCCTGAAGTGTAAAAATTGCCTCATTAATCATGGGCAGAAGAATTCGGTTGGAGACGAACCCTGGACTGTCGTTTACCGCTACAGGTGTTTTACCTATCTGCATGGATAGCTCATGGATTAACCGATTGACTTCATCATCCGTTTGTAAAGCGCGGATAACCTCAATCAATTTCATCATCGGCACGGGATTCATAAAATGCATGCCGATCACCCGTTGCGGGCGTTTGGTCTCCCCTGCTATCCGGGTAAGTGATATCGAGGATGTATTGGATGCCAATATAGCTTCTGGCTTACAGTATTGATCTAATGATCTGAAGATCGAAGCCTTGATCTCATATTTTTCACTGGCTGCCTCAACCACCAAGTCGACATCCTCCATTTGTTCAAGTCGCGTCGTCACCTGAATGTTGGCTAGCGTTTCATTTTTATCCTGTTCAGTTATTTTTTCCTTTTTCAACAATCGGTCCAGACTCTTTCCAATCGTACCCATACCTCGCTGCAGGGATGCTTCATCGACATCATGCATTAATACACTGAATCCTGCTGCGGTAAAAACCTGGGCAATACCATTACCCATGGTACCTGCCCCCACAACACCCACATTTTTAATCTGCATAGCGCCCTCGAAAACCTTTTTTGATTAACAAAGAATTGGATAGGACACAACGAACTGTGGCCCAATTTATGTCAGAGGTGTCCTGATACTTTTTGTATAGATGCCACCCAATTTTGCACTACTGTAGCTAACCCAGCGGCTAACCAGGCTAACCTGATAAATCACTAGTGTGCTAAATAATCCTTTACAAAATGAAGACCGCTAACAGCTTATTGACTCTGAGAGACAATCTGTCGAAACTCTTCATCGCTGACCAATCGTTGCTCCGATGTGGCTCGCGACTTGATGGCTGCCAAAATGGTTGGATAACGCTCTTCGGGAATCGATAAATTTAGCTCCTCCGCTTTTAACTGGATACTCGCCAAACCACTCTTTTTCCCGAGCACGATGCTGCGCTCTGCGGCAACGATATCGGCAGAATAGGGCTCAATCGCCTGTGGAATATGGAACTGACTCGCTACCGCACCACTCTCCCTGATGTATAGGTTTTCACCCACCACAGGTTTCCAGCCATCCACCTGATAACCTCCGGCCTTTTTAACCACCCGCGACACTTCTCGCGCTTTGGTCAAATCGAGTTCAACCGGCACGTCATACAGACATTGCAATGCCAGGGCCACTTCGCAAATATCCGCATTCCCTGCCCGCTCACCCATTCCATTCACTGTGCCTTGGATCCATGTCGCACCCCCCCTGACCGCAGCAATGGCAGATGCGGTGGCAAGACCAAAGTCGTTGTGTCCATGCCAATGGATAGGAATGTCGGGTCCGACATGTGTGGCAATATCACCGATCAACGCTTCTACTGCCTCAGGTGCACAGGCACCAATGGTATCGACCACCGAGATCTCTTCCGCACCGGTCTCTATCGCCGTGGAGTAGACATCTTTCAGAAATCCCATATCAGACCGTGTTGCATCTACGGCAAAAAAGTTGACCCGGATACCGTTATCTCTGGCATGCCGAACAGCATTGGTCAAACGCTCCAAGACCTTCTTACGGTCAAAACCATAGGCCTGCATTTTGAGGTCACTGGTGGAGATCTCGACCAAAACCTGTTGGGTGCCCAGCTCGATATGCGCATCGATATCACTGATAACACAACGCGCGAATCCCCATATTTCAGAGGCCAAACCCGCTCCGAGAATACGCTTAACCGCTTCAGTGTCCTCCGCAGAGACCTTGGGAAAACCTGATTCGATACGTCCCACGCCCAGTTCTGACAATTTACAGGCAATCTCAAACTTTTCATCCGGATTAAACACCACACCAATGGCCTGCTCGCCATCTCGCAAGGTTGTGTCGTAAAAACGTACTGTTCGGTCCCGATCAAACCCACCACGGACCGCCGGATCTTGATTCAGTTCACTAATCCAAATCTTGTCATTGGGAATCTGTAAGCTCATCACTTGCTACCCTGAGGAATAAAAGAGAAAGGATACGAGCAGCCACTGCCGGGCTGGACGCTTGGGAGATAGCTAGATTCTAGAGTTTGACCTCTATAGGCATCTTGCCTAACGATGCCCAGGGTTTGACTCTCAGTGACAACGGCTGCTTCGCAACAACCTTGCCAACCTATAGATGACGGAAGTCAGGTCAATACGTAGTCGATGCTTAAAAAGGGCACTCTGAGCTAGCCGATCAAATGCTAAGGATGGTACGGCTTGCCCGGAATAGTGGCGTACTCTCACTTATCCGTGCAAAAAAGGTTTTTTTCATCGGTACATTCTCTGCATCTAACATAGTCAGTGTTATTTTTTGGATAACTCAATTCCCCACTCAGGATGCATAGGGATTCATCCCTTTCTCACACATAAGAGAAGCGGTTATTCCTGTGGTAGGACCGATTCATATTACGAATACCTATCATTGGTAAGATATTTATTGCCGATTACTCGACACTAATCGGTGCTATCATCTACTTATTGAGCTGCACGACGCCCCTGGCCGTACGTTTCAAGTCGTGCCTATTCCACCCGTACACTTACGATTATTGGTATCGATTATGAAAAATAATTCCGTGATGTCGATTGCCGTGTTGTTGCTTTTTGGCTGTTCGAATGGCGGCGACGAAGATAGTGACACAGCTTCTGGTTCTGTTACCGCCGAAAGGAAATACAGTGTCTGTGAATGCGTCAATGAGCCAATCAGGTCGGGCGAAAAGGCCGAAGCCTGCGGAAATCTTGCGCAGACATTACCCAACTATGTGACCCAGGTGATGGCATGCAAAGGTGAAACGGTTAAGGAGTAATAACAATGAAAAAGATTGTAATTATTATCTCAGCACTGTTCACGCTTAGCGGTCCGGTATCGGCTGCCGATCTCGTCTCGCCATTTTCCGGTAGTACACCGATCGGCGAATACAAGGCCGACTTTGTAAAGTACCGTTACCTGCCCTCCGCTGCTGCGGATGCCAAACCGGTCACGGTCGACGGCCGAATTCACAGTCGCCTGTATAAGAAGCCGGATGAAAAAAGCAATTACGAGGTGATCAAGAGTTTCGAGAACGAATTCAAGGCAACGGGATTTGAGGTTCTGACCCTGATCGACGATACCCGTCTGGGTGAGTTGAAAGTACGCGACCTGAATGCCGCCGGCAAGAACGACATGCTTAAACGGACCTACTCCGGTAAACGCGGCAGGACCGGAATCGGCACTGTCGCACAGATCTCTACCCAGGCGCAGGAGTACCTCGTCGCGCACAAGTCTATCGACCGGACCGATGTGCTGATTGCGGTCTTTACCAGCCGCAACGGTGGTTATGCAATCGAACAGATTGAATCGGCGACGATGGAACAGGGCACGGTGATCCTGAATCTCGACGCGTTACGCAACCAGATGGAAAGCGAGGGCCGTGTAGCGATTTATGGTATTCGTTTCGATACAGGCAGTGCGAGCATCCGCCCGGAATCCGAAGTTGTATTGGCAACGATCGTCAACTACCTGCAGGAAAACCCACAACGCATTTTCTATGTCGTCGGCCATACAGATGATCAAGGCAAGTTCGCAAGCAACCTGATGCTGTCGAAGGCCCGCGCGGAGGCTGTTGTAACGGCGGTCATTGCCAAACTGCCGGCGGCTGCGAAGCAGCTGCAGGCAGATGGTGTGGGTCCCCTCTCCCCCGTCGCCACCAACACGGGCACAGACGGACGTCAGCTGAACCGGCGCGTGGAGCTCGTGTCGCGACTCAAGTGAGCCGCTGATCTCATCCAGGATAATTGCATCCCATCATGTGATCAGCCAGATTGCGTGTATCGGTAGCATCAATGTCCTTTTCCCCACAGTCGAGAGGTATTAAAGACCCCGAAACAGTGCTTCATGGCGCCATGGAATACCATAATAACCGCGCGGTCTCGGCGAATTCCGCTTGCTGAATAGATTTTTCCAGGAAGAACATGGATTCCGGTCTATGCCGGAATGACAAAAAGAATTCATCAGCAACTCCTGGGCATTTCTGGCTGACATGTAGTGACTAACTTATTGTGGATGACTGATGAACCAGTCATAGATCTCTTCTGCTGTGGTGAACCACACGTCATCGTGCTTTGTCATATAGTCGTATCCCGCCTCAAAATACTTGATGCGGTGGGGCACGCCCATGATATATGGATGCACACTCATCGACATGACTCTCGGTTGATCGACACCCTCTGCATAGAGCCGGTCGAATTGATCGACTACCCGATCAAGCCAAACCCTGGATTCGTGCTGATGCACGACCATCATCGGCAGGTCACTCAGCTCCAAGGTATAGGGCATAGCAACAATAGGTTCAGATGAAGTACGCATCGCTACCGGCTGCTCATCCATCGGAAAATCGCACACAAACTTGAAGCCGACCTCGGAAAGAATATCCAAGCTGTCCAGTTTTTCATGCAGCCCCGGTCCCAGCCATCCTTTCGGTGCCTTACCGCTAAAATTGTGTAGCACATCGAAAGACTTTGCAATAACTTCATGTTGGTCAGGTGCCATGTGTAAGGGTGCCTGCGCATAGCCGTGCCCCATCAATGCCCATCCAGCATCACACAGGGCTCTTGCCACCGGCGCTCCGCTACCCTCGCAAACTCGGGCGTTAATCGCCGCACTCGCCGTTAAATTATGTTTCTTCAGTACTTCCATGAGGCGCCATATCCCCACCCGCATACCATACTCATGCCAGGCCCAATTCGGGATATTGGGTACAGTGACCACACCGGCAGGTGATGTAACATACTCCCGGGCAACAGGCTTTTCGATATCCCATTCCTCGACATTGACAACGGTATATACCGCAACCCTCTTGCCCTCGGGCAGTCGCCACTTTGAACGCTGTGGCATGGCGGCAAATTCAAAGCGGTCTTCGGGTCTGGTCATTATCCTAGAATCCGTAGTTGAACATGGATTTGTGGGAAATCCCGGCATGCCCGGCAAGGCGTCGTTCGCCGTTAATGGCCATTCCCTTAACAAGAACGACAACGCCGCAGGGTGCGTTGGGATTTTTCACAAAGCCCTGTAGCGTTTCAGAGCGCACCCGATGGGTGAGAGAAAAATGCACTATTTCATTTCGCATATCATTACCTTACGTCAGATATTAGCGATCAACTGCGGAATCTAGGATTATCAATCCCCAACTGGTTTAGGCATCAGTCATTTCATAGGACAGTTTCAGAGGGCATAGGGTTGGCCCATAGTCACAAGCTCAGGCACCTGTACTATCCTTGATGCACGGATACGTTCAGGATCCACCACCCCATAGAGGGTAGTGCGTTGTTGTGCAGGCCGGTTGATCGAAGCGATCAGCCGCTCCATCTCTTCAGGCGGCAGCTCTTGCCCATGACTCGCACCCGCAGCACGGCTGATACTCTCACTCATCAGGGTTCCACCCAGATCGTTAGCCCCCGCTTGTAGGCAAGACAAAGCCCCTTCTCGACCCATCTTTGCCCAGGATGTCTGAATGTTCGTGATATGAGGGTATAGAACCAACCTTGCCATTGCATGCATCAACAACGCCTCACGGAAGGTGGGACCTTGCCGGGACTCGCCCCGACGATAGATCGGCGCCCCCATATGCACGAAAGGTAGCGGTACGAATTCGGTAAACCCGCCAGTTTCCGCCTGTAGATCCCTGATCCGCAACAGATGGCGTGCCCAATGTACCGGCCGGTCGACATGACCGAACATGATCGTTGCCGTACTGTTCAGTCCCAACGAATGAGCGACTTTCATTATCTCAAGCCACTGTTCGGTATTCAGCTTATCGTGACAGATGATATCTCGTACTTCGTCAACGAGAATCTCGGCTGCCGTCCCTGGCAGTGACGCCAAACCTGCAGCTTTGAGTTCAGTCAGCATATGTTTGGCTGAAATACCCAGTGTCCTTGCCCCCTGCCTGACTTCGAGGGGTGAAAAGGCATGAATATGAATATTGGGTTGAACGGCCTTGATCGCCTGGCATATCCGAAGATAGGTTGCGCCTGTATACCGGGGATGAATACCGCCTTGCAGGCAGACTTCAACAGCACCTCGCTGCCAAGCATCATTCACATGGGCCTGTATTTCTGTCAGCGACAGATCATAGGTAGGTTCGTTGTTCGCACGGCACTTGGAAAAAGCGCAGAAACCGCAACGGAAACCACATACGTTGGTATAATTAATGTTTCGGGTAACAACGTAGCTGACCTTGTTACCCACAGTCGATTCACGCAGTTCATCCGCAATGGCACAAACTATTTCCTGATCCCTGCCACGTGCTTCAAACAGGGCGGTTATCTCACTTTCATCCAACCGTTTCCCATTGGCTGCCTGCATCGCAGTGCGATAGACCTTGCTTGATAAACTGCGGTATCCGCCAGCAGGCCTGAGGGCATGTTTCGGAATAGGCTCATTGGCTCCCGCAAACCAGTCATCGGTCCGTGGAAAGCCGGATCCATCGATACGCCTTGATAAGGCCTGGTGAAATTTAACATCGACCCATTCACTCATCCCCATCGCATATTCTGGATAGAGGGGTAATCTTGGCTGCAGCAACTTGCCCTGCGCTTCGGTTACCTGTGCAAGCATCTGCCGTTGGGGCCAAGGCGCTTCAGGGTTGACGTGATCACTGGTAACCGGAGACACACCACCCCAGTCATTTATGCCGGCGGCCAACAATTCACCCAAAGAGTCTGGCGATAGATTCGGCGGCGCCTGGATGTTTGCCTTGGGGCCAAAAATGAGCCGTGCTATCGCGATGGTCCAAAGTAAATCACCCAGATCCGGTTCAGGCGCATGGGCCATCTTGGTATCCGGTTTACGTCGAAAATTCTGAATGATGATCTCTTGCAGATGTCCCTTGGACTCAGCCAGTGATCTCAACGCAAGCAACGACTCGATTCGCTCACGTCGAGTCTCCCCGATACCGACCAGGATGCCGGAAGTAAAGGGAATACCCAGATCACCTGCGATCTCGATGGTCTTCAATCTTCGGGCGGGCACTTTATCCGGTGATCCGTAATGAGGAGCACCCGGCTCAAGCAGTCGAAGAGAGCTGCTTTCCAACATTAATCCCTGGGAGACAGACACTCCCCGTAACTGCTGCAGGTCGGATTTATCCATGACGCCGGCATTCAGATGAGGTAAAAGGCCTGTCTGTTCGAATACGCTTTGCGCCATCTCTGCAAGATAGGAGATGGTTGTGTGATGGCCCAGGGAGTTCAGCTCACTGGCTGCCGACCGGTATCTCAATTCAGGTTTGTCACCCAGCGTAAACAGTGCTTCATGACAACCGGCCTGGATGCCCCGTTCAGCAATCTCAAGTACTTCATCCGGCTGCAAGTAAACATATTTTGAATGCTTCGGCAGTTCAGCAAAGGTGCAGTAGTGGCAGATATCCCGACACAGTTTAGTCAGTGGAATGAAAACCTTGGGTGAGTAGGTCACCAGGGATCCATGCCCACGATCCCGTATCGCCGCTGCCGCTTGAACCAGTTGACTCAGATCCTGGCAATCAGAAAGCAGCAACGCCTCTTCATCAGCCAGCACGGCTCCCTGAAGCGCTTTCGTAACGATAGCTGTGGCATTGGTCGTCATATTTTTACATCACCCTTTGCCTTGCTGTGCAATCAGTCGGCGACACCACACTTGCGCAGCAATATTTCGATATAAACCTTGATAATGTCCAGCATGTCGCCAATATGAACATGCTCACCCTGATGGGTGGAGAAACCACCGCCACCCGTTCTAATCCGACCTGCAGAACCATAATTGACAGTTGGAATACCATAGCGATTCATATGTGCAGCATCGCTATACCAGGTTTCGACACCCATTTTTGGCGCCTCGCCCAGTTGATTGCTATGGGCTTCAATAACCGTCTGAACCAGTTCATGATCATCCGGAATGGAAGTACCCGGTGCTGAAACAAATACATCAACCTTGGTCCCTTCCAGTTGTGGATGGGCTTTGACCTGCTCATTGACCAGATCGCGCACCTCGTTATAAGCCTGTACCGGCAATGCATCGGGCAGGGTTCGCACATCCATATATATCGAACAACCATCAGGGGTACGCGCACCACGCCAGGGCCAACCGCCCTCGATGGCGGAGACATTGACCCGGGGACGGAAGTCACCGAGTTGATTTCGGGCCACATAGTCCGGAATCCATTCGTGTATGGCATCGAGTATCACCCGGCTTTTATTAATGGCATTTTTGTCAACATCCGACCAGGCCGTATGGATCAAATGGCCGGGCACGGTAATCTTGAGCCAGGTGGTCCCGCAATGCCTTGGGATCAGCATCATGTTAGTGGGCTCGCCGAGTATGCAAAAATCAGCGACTGCACCATGTGTAATAGCAAATTTGGTACCTACACCATAACCCTGGTACTTGCGTCCTTCGAACTCATTCACCGGTGATTTTTCAATCTCGCCGGCAACACCCGCAATCACCACATCACCACCAAGCCGGATACCCGCCTTACGGATAGACTCTGTCGCCACGACATAGGTAGCCATGGCACTCTTCATGTTGAAGGTACCCATACCATAGATCCATTCGTCATCAATCAGGGTGCCCTTGCACTCATAACCGATACCACGATGGGCCTGCTCCAGACCGAAAGAGGTATCCAGATGACCATTGAACATGATCGACTTGCCGCCTCCTGCGCCACGCAGACGTCCAACTGCGTTATAACGTTCGTCGCCGATCGGTTGCAGGGTGGCATCGAAACCCGACCCCTCAAGTACCTCATGCACCGCGCGCGCCATGTCACCTTCGTAACCGGTAGGGCTGGGGATATTGGTCAAATCGATAACCAGTTGCACCAGACGGTCCCGGTCGATCTGATCGACCGCTTTGGCAATTAAGTTTTCATTCACTGTAGTCATATCCAATTATGTTAGGTTTTCGTTGCGGACAATGTAGGTCGCTAGCCATCAATGAAGGTTGTCAGTGTACCGAGTCTCTCGATATTACAATCGATCCTGTCTCCGGGTTTCAGGTAGACAGGATTCTTCATTCCGGCAATGACACCCGGAGGACTGCCTGTTGTGATGAGATCGCCGGGCTGCAGTGTTGTGTTCGACCACCAGGCCACTAAGTCTGCAACCTTGTAGACCATATTTGCTGTACTGGAGCTTTGTCGTTGTTCACCATTGAGTGTAAGAATCATCTCCAGATCATCACACTCACCCACTTCATCCATAGTGACCAGATGTGGACCGAGTGGGCAGGACCCATCGAAACTCTTACCCAACAGGATGACCTTGTTGGAATGTTCTCTGGCTTGAATATCCCGGGCAGAAAGATCGTTGAAAATAGTCAGGCCGGCAACATAATCCAATGCCTCTTCCTTTTTTACCCGAAAGGCCTCCTTGCCGATGAGGATGCCCACCTCAATCTCGTAGTCGAGCTGCTTGCTGAAATGGGGTATTTTCACCTTTGCATTGCTAGGCACCACAGATGAAGGTGCCTCCAAGAAACCGGTAGGATGTTCGAAGTGAAAATCACCCCAATTATGAGATTGCCATTCCGGCTCGTCCCAGGTTGTCAGCTCCGACAGATGATCGGAGAAATTACAGGAGGTATGCATGATCTTGCCTGGCTTCGGTACCGGCGCGAGCAGCTCGATTTCCGATGCATCGTAGACTGCCGATTGCAGCGATCCACTCTCTTTGGCGATTGACCGGGCAGCCGACATGGCTACTGCTCCCTGTTCCAAAAATGTAATCATCGAACCCGGCAGATCACCATTGCTTGCTTTGTGTAGATCGAGATAGGCCCCATCCACAACAACAGCAATAGTCTGTTTACCGTTTGACTTAATTCGGATACTCGCGAGTTTCATGATTCGATCTACCTCAAGCTACTTAGGGAATTCAAGGGTTGTTGATGAAATCCCGCGTTACAAGGAAACAACGCCAATTATTGACTCGGCAGGTCATTGAGTGTGAGGCCGATCGAAATCACATCTTTCGATCGACCTGTTTATACTGCATCTCAAACTGAGTTTTCGCAGGCTCTTCACACAACCAGAATTAGTCAGTCGGTCATACAATAATCCAGTGAAGAATCCATCAGGCCGTTCATAATTTAATGCATTGATTGCGAAGAGCGTGACAGATCATTCTGCAGCAGAGGGACCTGATTTCAATCTAGGTACAACATGCTCACCCATCAGACGAATGGTCTCGAGGTTATCCGCTTCGTCATCACCCACCACCTCCAATAGAGGAAGATTCAGGCCGGCATCCACCAACTCCTGGGTGATCTCCAGGCAATCATCCGGATTTCCCGAGATAACCGTAAAGTTGCGCATCATCTCGTCGGTAACCAGATGAGTCACATTATCCTGTGTACCCTCTGCAATGGCTTTGCGGAATGGATCCCAAGCGGAATCCGGTAGTCCGGATCCTGCCAGGATGACATCGTTTTTGATGTTACGGATCTTGTTGACAACATAAGTGCCGGTGTAACTGCGAGTGGCATCTCGCGCCTTATCACCGTCTTCTGAACAGGAGCAGAGTATAACGCCGCCCACAGGAAAATCAGTGGGCACTTTACGACCAACCGTCTTGGCGCCCTGTTGCATATTATCGATGGCGTATTTGACAAATACAGGTGATGTCAGACCTGCCAGCAACATGCCGTCGCTCTCCTTACCTGCAAGCCTCTGCATAAATGGCCCTGTCGCACCGACATAGATGGGTATATCAGTACGCAAGCCATCGCCAGCTCTATCGTATTCAGGCATTGAGGATTTGAACAACTTACCTTCGTACTCGTACTGTTCACCACTCCATACCTTTCGCATGATCTCAATCGATTCACGATGTACGGGAACCGGTTTCATAGCATCGATGTCATACTCCAGATATTCGATACCTACCTTGCCAACACCTATGCCCATGATGAAGCGACCATTTGATAACTCATCAATGGCAGCGGCCTCAGAGGCCTGAATAGTAGGGTGACGCATATAAGGTGATGTAATACCCAGACCTACAGGTATCTTTTCTGTGACCATGGATACTGCCGCCAAGGTAGTAAAACAGCCTCGCGCTTCCAACCCGTATTGGCGAAACCAGTGATAGGCTTCCGCTATCCAGAACCCACCGTTCATATTCGAGGCTTCAGTCTGTCGTGCATAGGCCTGCATCGAGGACAAGGGCTCATAGGACTTGAAGATGACACCCACCTTTGGGCTCACAGTTGCACTCATTGGGTTCTCCTAGGATCTGTGATTAATCGCCGACCACAGCTACAGCACAGCGATATACTTGACTAATGAACTTCGTTGCAAATATTAGAAACTTCAAGGGAAACCGGTTCTTGCCCCTGAAAGAGTGATTGATTGACTGTAAGCGCAAATAGCTGGAGCCCTATTACGATAGCGAAAGTTCCCTTTGTAACAACCCTAGAATTGGCCATACTTACAACGCTTAACACGGAAAGCGGGCGTACCACGCAATGAAAAAAAAACGGTACATAACAACTGCCCAAATACCTTTTCAACTGTATGATTGTTTCAGTATAAACCTGGCCAATGACCCGAAATGATTGATATGCAAATGACAAAACCAGATGCAACGGCTTTTGATCCTGCTGAAGTCAAAAAACAGTTCCCGATATTCTCATCACACCCGCAGCTTCGCTACCTGGATAACGCAGCCACAACCCAATGTCCCACGGCTGTCATTCAAGCTGTCGATCAACATGAGTGTCAATCTCGTGCCAATATTTCCCGGGGCATATATCCACTGGCAGAAGCGGCTACCGAAGCGTACAACCAGGCCCGCAATAGGCTCGCCCAATATTTAGGTGCACAGGATGATTCTGAAATTATCTTCACCTCCGGTACCACAGGCGCTATTAACCTACTCGCAAATGCCTACGCGGTTGATCTGAAGGAGGGGGATGAGATTCTGCTGTCTCTGGCTGAACATCACAGCAACCTGCTGCCCTGGCAGATCCTTTCCAGACGCACAGGCGTAAAACTACGTCTCTTACCCCTGACGGCAGACGGCCGCATCGACATGAGATCGCTTCACAGACTGGTGACTGAACGTTGTCGTCTCGTTGCAGTCACTCATGCCTCTAATGTCACCGGTGCGGTAACCGAGCTGGGGCCTTTGATCGATGCCGCCCATTCTGTGGATGCTGCCGTAATGCTCGATGGTGCCCAGATGGCGCAACACGGTCCTCTCGACATTAACGCCCTAGGTGTAGATTTCTACGCACTGTCCGGACATAAAATGTTTGGTCCCACCGGCATAGGCCTGCTTTGGGGACGTCGTGATCTACTGGAAAAACTAACCCCTCCATTTGGAGGTGGTGGCATGGTGCACAGGGTGACAATCGATAGCTTTGAACCCGCCGAACTTCCTGCTCGACTCGAACCAGGCACACCAGCGATAGCTCAGGCAGTTGGCCTGGCTGCCGCTGCTGCATGGCTCATGGAACTTGATTTGAAAGCAGTGGAATCACACTTAAAACACCTGACTGGTCATCTGCTCGATGGCTTGAACAGTATTCCAGGCATTAAGCTGATTGGCCCCGGTGATCTTTATCAACGCCTCAGTTTGATTTCGCTGGATCTGGCTAAGGTCCACCCCCATGACTTATCCCAAATCTTTGCCGATAGAGGCATCGCTGTACGCGGAGGGCACCACTGCGCAGAACCCTTGATGAGGTTTTTTGGTTTAATGGGAACCACCCGCGCCAGCCTGGCGCTCTACAACGATGAAACAGACATAGATGCCTTATTGCTTGCGATTGAAGAGGCACAGAGGATATTGATTTGAACAACCCCATATATGCTGATCCAATCATGGCATTGGCACGAGATGCAACTGGAAGCGGGCAGTTGCAGCATCCCCGCGCCCGCGTTCAACTCGACAATCCACTCTGTGGTGACCGGGTCATTATCGAGGTAACCTGGGACGACAGCGGCACGTTGACTGAACTGGCCCATGAGGTACAGGGTTGTGCCCTGTGTCGCGCCACCGCATCCTTGATTGGGCGCGATACTCCCGGTAAACAACTGACCGAGATTGCTATCGCTCAAACCGAACTGGAAAGGTTGCTGAAAGAGGGAGAGGAGCCTACTCATCATCAGTGGCGCGGACTGTCGGTATTCAAGCCGGTACATGGTCACAAGAGCCGCTATGAGTGTGTCTTGCTACCCTTCAAAGCGCTCACTCAAGCGCTAGGAGTCTGTCGGACTTAGGTGGAAATGTCTGATGGGTTATCCCCTGGGCCGCAAAAGCCACAGACGTAATACAGGATAGAGCACTGCAACAGTTGCAATCGAACTAAGCACTTCGATAGGCTGCCAGGGTTTTAATACCCAATGGGCCAATACAACCGCTGTTACCAGACTGATCACTCCAGCCCAGTTTATCTGTTCTACCTGATCACTTTCTCCTACCCGTTTAGCGACAACAAAGTAGTCCATTATGATCACACTGGATAAGGCACTGAGCAGAACACCCAATAGCTTTATCCATTGTTCTACCAGTTCCAGAATATGGCCATACAGCATCAACAATGCGATGACATTAGCCAGCACTACAAATGCTAATCTTCCCGGACGCCAACCTAGCAGTGCATCGGACATATTGCTCAAACAAAGCGATGAGCTGTAAGCGTTCAACACCTGCGCCTTGGCTTGTGCAAGAAACATCAAAATGAATCCGGTAGCGCCGGCAAAAACCATAAAAGTTGCTGCGATACTGTCGGGATTCTTCAACACCTGTCTGGGCGCCTCTTGGGCAGACATGCCTTGCACGGTTGTATAGTGTTCCAGCATGATGTCACTACCGGCAAACATCAATACACCCCCCACGATCATCATAATCAAGGATTGAAAACCGATGCCAACCGATGCTGCAATGCCGATATGGGTAGGCGATTTTCCATAACGACCGAAATCCGCGGTATTCAATGCAAGTGCACAGGCAGGACCTACCAGAATATTCAGTCCAAAAACAAACTTATCCAGATCCGAACGAACACCCATTCGTGTCAACAGATCAGGCGGAAATTGACTTTCAAACAGCATAAGTTCCGAGACACTACGTTCTGCTCCACTGACGATGTCTATGATGACCCAAAACAATACCACCAGAAAGCCGACCAACATGACAGAAGAGACCCGGGAGACTAAGTCGAAACCAAAAGCGGTCAGCAAGATCCAGCTGATGGTAAAGAGGCCATAGATGAAAATCTGGTTGAACAGATTGTTGTCCAGATCGAAAAAAAAGATCACGCCCCGATATAGCAAAGCATTTTCCAGTGCCAGGAAACCGATGATCAGAAAACCGAAAATCAGTGAAGCCAGTACGGAGCCACGTACACCCAGTCCATATTTTCGTGTGATCAGCGTGTTTGAAAAACCCGTTGCATAGGTTACACGAGCAATCAACCAAGCGATCACATTGCCTATGATGAATGCGGATAAACCTGCCATTAAGGCTATCTTGACCCCGGCAACAAAACAGACCAATGCGCCGAAGAACAACATCACTAGTGTGGTTACGAGACCGGCCGTGTTCCAGCTTATCTGCAACCAACCCTTACGAGCCGCCTCGGGAACCGACTCCAGGGCATGATCCTCCATCTTGTCAGACAGACCGGTATTCATGGCACCCCCTTTATGGCTTATTCCAATGGGCCTCGTGTTAGTGCCGTCAAACCCTCGTTTACTTGGAACTGCTTGGCGTCGATTCCTGTCAAACCGAACTCAGCCAGTCTGGCACAATGCATTTCAGTATAGCGGCTGGCTGATACCTGATCCCGGAAAAGGTAGATACCCCCAGCCATATTTTCATCGGCATTCTCAGTCCATATCTTCCAGATCAGCCCCGGCTCATCAGCTATTGAAGAGGCAAGCCCCCTCATTTCTTGCAAGAGTGTAAGACCAAAGGGACCTGAAAATGGAAACTCTATGCGTAGCAATGTCAGCATTCGACTTCTCCCTGGTGTATCACACGATATCAGGCCACTTGCTTAAGCACGGTGTCTACGCTTTCACGCGCATCACCGAAAAGCATATGGGTGTTATCGCGAAAGAAAAGTGGGTTCTCAACACCTGCATAGCCTGTCGCCATGGATCGCTTTAGCACCACGGTACGCTTGGCATTCCACACCTCCAGCACCGGCATACCGGCAATCGGGCTATTCGGATTTTCCAGGGCAGATGGATTGACGATATCGTTAGCACCAATCACCAGAACCACGTCGGCATTCAGGAAGTCCTGGTTTATCTCATCCATTTCCATAACGATGTCATAAGGCACTTTCGCCTCAGCCAGTAGTACATTCATATGTCCCGACATACGTCCTGCCACGGGATGAATGGCAAACCTTACATTAACCCCTTTCTTGCGCAATGCATGGGTAACTGCTGAGACTGTATGCTGGGCATGCGCAACGGCCATTCCATAACCGGGCACGATAATGACATTCTCTGCGTTGTCCAGGAGTTCTGCCACTTCAATCGCTGAAGTTGGCTGAATTTCGCCCTCTTCAACAGTAGTATCCACTGCACCGGCACTACCGAAACCACCCATGATAACGCTGAAGAAATTCCGGTTCATTGCCTGGCACATGATGTAACTGAGAATGGCTCCACTCGACCCAACCAGGGCGCCGGTAACGATTAGCAAGTCATTTGAGAGCATAAATCCGGCCGCAGCTGCCGCCCAGCCCGAATAGCTGTTGAGCATGGAAATCACCACCGGCATGTCTGCGCCGCCAATTGCCATTACCATATGGATTCCAAATAACAGCGCAATGACAGTCATGATTCCCAACGGCAGTAATGCCGCCTGAATATTTTGGGCATTTAGAAACTCTATACCCAGCCAGACACAAGCCAGTAATCCGGCGAGATTGAGCCAATGTCTGGCAGGCAATGCAAGGGGTTTACTGTGAATCATGCCGTGTAACTTGCCAAAAGCAATCACCGATCCACTGAAGGTCACAGCACCGATAAAGATACCTAAATATATTTCGGCTCCGTGAAACAGGTGCTCTTTCTGACTCATCCCTTCAACGGGGTCCAGGAAGCTGCCATAGCCCACCAAAACGGCGGCTAACCCGACAAAGCTGTGCATTATCGCTACCAACTCCGGCATGGAGGTCATCTGCACCCTGGCAGCGAACAGGGAGCCAACAGCACCGCCAATCACCATCGCAACCAGAATCCACTGCAAACCGCCAATCCCACTGCCTATCGTGGCAACGATAGCGATTGCCATACCCAGCATGCCATACAGGTTGCCACGTTTTGCAGTTTCTTGATGGCTTAAACCACCCAGGCTGAGGATAAACAACACACTGGCCGCAATATAGGCCGACGTCATAACACCTGCATTCATGATCAACTCTCTCTACTAAACATTTTGAGCATTCGCTGAGTTACTAAAAACCCACCCACGATATTGATAGAAGCAATCAGCACTGCGAATACGGCCAGTAACATCACTAAGTGGTTGCTGGAGCCTGCCTGCAATACCGCGCCAATCACTATGATGCCGCTGATCGCATTGGTGACACTCATCAAAGGGGTATGCAATGCCGGTTTAACTGCCCAAATCACCTGCCAACCCACAAAACAAGCCAGTACAAAAACGATGAAATGGGATAGAAAGGATGCCGGTGCAACCGCTCCCATACCAAGCACTGCCAGAAGTGCTGCTGCAATCCCTATCAGCGTATTTTGCCCCTTGCTGTTGCTGGATTGTGTGTCACTAATGGGTACAATTGTCGCGGCAGCAGGCTTTGTTTTTGTAGTTGCGGCAGAAAGCTTGGGGGGCGGTGGCGGCCAGGTAATCTTGCCATCCTTGATAACCGTAGCGCCACGGATCGCTTCATCGTCCATATCCACTACAAGCTCTCCATCCTTTCCTGGCGTCAGGTCAGTGAGAAGATGACTCAAGTTGCTGGAATAGAGTTGACTCGATTGAGTGGCCAGTCTGCTCGGAAGATCCATGTGACCGATCAGGGTCACACCATGCCGTTCTACCACTTCTCCCGGTTCTATCAGTTCACAGTTTCCACCCTGCTCTGAGGCGAGATCCACAACAACACTGCCATCCCTCATCGACTTGACCATATCGGCAGTAATCAGTGTTGGTGCCGGTTTTCCTGGAATCAGGGCCGTGGTGATGATGATATCCACCTCTTTAGCCTGTTCATGAAACAAGGCCATTTCCGCTTCGATAAAGGCCTTGCTCATTACTTTCGCATAACCCCCTTCGCCATCACCCTCTTCGGTAAATTCCAATTCCAGAAACTCGGCTCCCATGCTTTCGACCTGCTCCTTAACCTCAGGTCGAGTGTCGAAAGCACGTACGATGGCACCCATACTTCCGGCAGCGCCAATAGCTGACAAACCAGCCACACCGGCTCCGATAATCAAAACTTTGGCAGGCGGCACCTTCCCCGCTGCGGTGATCTGTCCGGTAAAAAAGCGCCCAAAATAGTTGGCGGCCTCCACAACGGCTCGATAACCTGCGATATTAGCCATCGAACTCAAGGCATCCATTTTCTGGGCTCGGGAGATACGCGGAATCGAGTCCATGGCCAATACAGTCACTTTACGTGCAGCCAACTGCTGCATCAGTTGCTCATTCTGTGCAGGCCAGATAAAACTGACCAATGTACTCCCTTCTGCCAGCAGATCGCCTTCATGAACAGTTAGCCCAGGGTGTCTCTCAGGCGCTCTGACCTTCAACACAATATCGCTGGATGCCCACAGACGCTTTGTATCATTCAGCACCTCCACACCAGCATCCCGATACTCATCATCGCTGAATTTTGCGCCTTGGCCGGCACCGCTCTCCATTGAAATGGTAAATCCTAGTTGCTGTAACTTTTGAGCCACTGAGGGCGTCAGTGCCACCCGCTTTTCGCCAGGATGGATCTCCTTTGGCACACCGATAATCATGAAAGTCATCTCCACGTATGAATACTCACCTGATTCCACAATAGAATTGCCTTCTGAGAGCGTCTTGTTCAGTCAAGTTCATTGCTTGACTGGCAGTGCATGGCCTGAAAAACCCTGTTTTCAGTCCAGCATTGGAGATCGCTTCTTAAAATTATATGTGCATTAAAAGTGCCTACCCTGCGCAATTCGCATAGTCCCGATACAGATCCGCTCTTAATAATTGTGTAAAGGCCAATTGGGATAGGAGATGTGATGTTGCGCCATTTTCAAAAGTAGTGAACCTCTGAAAATGTCGAACAGTAACGGACACTAACTAGGGCTTGATAACAGGCCCTAACCTATTTGGCATGACATACAGGTCCGGAGGATCCAAATGAGTACCCGTATATTGACTGAATTCGAGCTTCTGACACCGAACACCATTTCGGAAGCGCTGGATATCCTTGATGAGTTTCGCGATAACGTCATACCTATTGCCGGCGGTACCGATGTCCTGGTGGCAATGAAGTTTGGCTTTTCAACTGAATATGCCATGAGCATCTCAGCCATACCGGATTTGGAATACCTTTCATTCGATCCGAAAAAAGGATTACGCATTGGTGCAAATGCAACCATATCCCAAATTCTCGATTCCAAGGCAGTCAAACAACACTATCCAGCGCTTTGGCAGTCGGCAAAGATATTTGCCACACCGCAAATACGTAACAGTGCCACACTCATTGGCAATCTTTTGCGCGCCTCACCGGCAGGAGATTGTAGCTGTGCCGTCTATGCATTGGGTGGCTCAATTGTACTGGTCAGCAAACAGGGTGAA
>JAIVEQ010000017.1 GCA_023838465.1 Candidatus Thiodiazotropha sp. | reverse complement strand
AGTGCTGACTGAGTCAATCAAAACGTATTTTACTAATAGCCACCCGCTAAAAATTGTAGCTGAACTGAACAATGATTGCCTCGACATCCGGAAACAGCTCCATGTCACTTAATATGCCGGGTGCATCGCCTTCCGGATTGTCACCACTTTGCAGGTAGTACTCCAGACGTAAACTCATCTCCTGGTCGTTTGCCAGTTTCATACCGTATTTAAGACCGAGGGTGATGCCGTTCAACTCACCGAGACGGTAATCCGCCGAGGCAAATTCCGGTAGTGTTTCATGGTAGAAATCGGCCTCGCTCTGGCTGTAATAACGGAAATGCGGTTCGAGATAGCGCTTGCTGTCGAACATCCATCGATAGCGGAGATCAATGGTATGGGAGGTAATATCCCAGTCATCCCAGAAGAGGCGATAGGAGACATCCAGAACATCCTGGGTAAAATGGTGTTTTGTTTGCCAATAGATACTCTGTTTATTACGTGAATCCGGGCGCTTCTCATAACGATAATCGACGGGACGACCATCGCTTCCCACCACACTGACTATTTTGAAGGGATCGGTTAAGTAGCCGCTGGAATCGCTGATCGAATAACTCAACTGCATGATCGTCTGTTGGCTAATCACCTGAGTGACGCCAAAGATCAGATCTACGGTTGTTTTCGTATCGTCACCCCCATCCCTGGTTGCATTGAATTCACTATCAAAGCTTGCCTGTCCGCGATCGATAGCCATGCTGGAGAAACCGATGGGCAGATCGCCCTCCGGGCTGATGGTGTCATTCGCAACAGAGAGTCCGGCGCTGACGGAGGTGTTGCGTTTCAAGTGAGTCTTCGATCTCGTGATGTCTTTTAGGCGTCCCAGGCCTAAAAGACACTCGATCTTTGACAACCTATTAGTGCCCCGGACGGTCCTGGTCACTGACACTACGTGATCACATCGCAAGCTCGTGACCACTCCGCCGTCAGTTCCCAAATGACTGGACGCCGTGTTCGGATGCTCGCTTTGCATCCCCTCTGGCGCAAGGCACGACGGGTCTACAGTCTCGCCTCACGCCTACCGGGGACTAACCGCCTCGGCTTTCAGCCTTCCTTGGCGCTCAGCGATTGAAATCACGGGTCAGTGAACCATTCAAACTCAGTGAGAGATAATCATATTCTGTTGAAAAGTTAGCACCAAGACTGGTTTTGTAGTCGCTGTTGAGCGGCTGATCCCATTGGGTACTGAAGGCGACACGGGTATCCTTGAAGGTATCATCCAGGGGTGTTTCATCAGCTGATTCAGTATAGGAACCCTTCCCGGACGGTCGGGTAAAGGTCTGTGGCTGATCGCTAGGGGTTGCACCATTTGCCGATGCACCGGTCAGCACGTCAATGACAAGCTTCAGGTTCAGCGATTTTTCATCACCAAAATCACGTTTAGCGGTTATCACCGGTTCTATGGCACTGACGCGGTCGACTTCAGAATAGTAGAGAATGGCGCTGTCAAAATCCCAATCACCCTCCTCTGCCACTGTATCCGCCGCATTGATACCTAACAGCGTGCATGTTGCGGCAGTCAGCGTTGTTGTTATTTTATTTTGCTTCTTTAATTGCACCCGCAACCCCCTCCGGCAAAGCTACGTCCACCACTAGAGGCCTCTTTACTGAAGTAAATATGGTCATCCAGTCCTGCTTCAATTGGATCAGCGATCAGTTGCATCTCAGGCTTCGCAAGAATGTTGCGTTCCCAAGGTTCAACACCCAGATTTGTGCAACCATTGAAAAGGACAGTGATCGGAATAATAAGTGCAGCCACTTTGGGCATCATAGCAACACACTCCATTGAACAATTATTGACTTGCAGCGGGGGACACTGGATTAGATCAGAGCTATCTTAAAGAAACCTTAAATACAAAGCGATTATCCCTGTCGGGCAGACAGCAAGTCTGGGTGCGACAGGCCGCACCCTACTGCAGGACCCCGGGATTCAGGGACTAGCGTTTCAGGATCTCCCGGATTTCCAGTTCCCGTTTGTCTTTTTCCGATTGATAAAAACCGATGTGGGATTGCAAAATACGTCCCTGTTTATCGATGAGATAGGAGGCAGGCATCCCTTTCAGACCATATTGACTGGCCACATCCCCCGTGGGATCGAATGCAATCGTAAACTCGGCCGGTACTTTCGAAAGGAATGCTTCGGCCAATGAAGGATCTTTATCGACATTAATGGCGATCACCTCCAATCCCAGAGATTGATACTTGTTTTGCAGTTCACTCATCCAGGGAAAGGATGCTCTACAGGGTACGCACCAGGAAGCCCAGAAATCGAGCAACACAACTTTACCTTTAAACTGGCTCAAACTGACAGGTGCATCCTCTCCCTGCAGATTAAAATCAGGCGCTGGTGGATATTCACTGCCGGCATGCGCATTTTCATGTAAGAAAATGAGCATAATGATCAAATAAACAATACGTTTCACTTTACAATCACTCCAATCGTCATACAGATGTTTCGATCCTGTTACTACCTTGAATAAAGATCCGCAACATGATCCAGACAAAGAGAATCCCGCCAATCACGGCAAGTAAACCACCTATGCCCATCACACCCATTGCCAGCTTGGCTGAGAGTGTATCCAGCCCCTGGGCAGCTCCAGCTGTCTTGCGTTGAATCCCCATCGCCCCTGAAGCTGCCAATCCGCCGATATGCAGCAGTTGACCAATACCATAGATCCAGGGCTGCAGCTCAGCCATCCGACCTCGTACCGGTGAATAGCCCAACTTGGGAAGCACCAGGTAAGCCAGCCCCATCAATCCCATGGTAACGCCCACAATGGAGCCATGATAGTGGGCTGGAATAATGGTATTCACCCCTGAGATAAACAAGGCGATGGCGCCACCGGAAAAAAACAGCAACATCGACATCCACAGGGTTCGACGAAGCGGCTTTTCTCTCTCTACGGCCTTGTTGGATCGTATCAGTCCCAACAGAATAAGTATGCCGATTGGTGTCACCGCAAGGCCTCCGCCATACTGCATCAACTGGGTGAAGGCTGTCCTGGACTCCAGGCTCACTGTCTGATGGAGTACATAGATCAAAGGCACCAACAGCACAGGTGCGATGCCAATGATTAATAACCAAAAATACCAGCGTGAATCACCAGGCAAGGCTACCCCGCTATGAACGGCCAGCCATAACCAGGCCAGGATAATCAACTGTGTATAGGCGAACTGCAGGGTATGACCGGCACCCCAGAAGAGATATTCATAGTAAGCCTGTCCATCCACACCCACTGGCATCTGAAGCCAGGCTATCACCAACGCAATGATTGACATAATAACTGCCAGGGCGACAGTCAATGCAGCCAGGCTCGGTAGGTGTGTTGTGTTGAATCTCAGTGACCCTCGGGTTGCATTCAGACTTACGACCGCTTGGGCAACAATGCCCAGACCAAACAGTCCCAGCATTAAAAAGAAGATGGGGCGCTGCAGTACCGGTACATAGTTGTTCATCAAGGGTGCCCCATCACCGATAAAAGCGGATAGGGCAACACCCAGTGTTCCGATCAATGCCAACAGATAAGCCAGGGATTGTACTAACAACAGACCAGACTTCGAAGTTGCAGTCAGGCACCAGACCACTCCGGTCATGGCAAGAAACCAGATCAATACCGATTGATCCACATGTACGACCAATGCCGTCCGGAAGAAATCCACCCAGGGAAAGAAGGCTTCGCTACCAGGGGTACGCGAGAGCACGAGTAATATTGCAAACAGGCCAGCCAGACCCAATGCCAAAACGCCCAACTGCAGCCATCGCAGGGCCAGTGCACGCTGTCCATTCTTTGGCGTGACTATGCCGATCACCGCCTTATCATCCAATTCTAACAATATGTAATACCCCTGGTTCTTATAAGACTTTTGCGCTGATATAAGGACGGACATCAGTCAGTACCCGCGTAGGGTGCGGCCCACCGTACCATGCCGGCTAATACTTGCTGCGGTAGGGCTGCACCCTACCTGGTTACCACACTGAAAATCATGCCTTATAGTACTTGCTATTCCGAACTCGCTTATCGTACCTTGGGGAGACGTTTAAGACATACTATTGTGAAGACTTCTGCGTCTGGATAATAAAATGCGGGATTTTGATAGGTTTAATTTAATTCAGCTCAGCCACCCAACCATCCAGATAATGCCTTATCACCAGCCTGATAAGAGGGTCACTCTTATGCCATCACCCGAGTGTTGCAAGTAGCGTGTGAGAATAGATGAGATGACCAAGCAACATCTGGCTAATACCCCGTTTTCATTACAGTACCGCCTGGCACTCTTTACCTGTCTACTCGCCTTCTGCGTAGTACTTGTAGGCGCCTATGTACGCCTCTCGGATGCAGGCCTGGGCTGTCCTGATTGGCCGGGCTGTTATGGTCAGATGGTAGTGCCATCGGTTGAAGTGGCGGTTACTGATACCGAAGCATCCTTTTCTGACCGTCCACTCAATAGCGGCAAGGCCTGGAAAGAGATGATCCATCGCTACCTGGCCGGGAGCCTTGGCCTGACTATTCTGCTACTCACAATCCTGGCCTGGCGTGGCAGATGCCACGCGAGACAACCCCTGTTGTTACCGACACTACTTTTGTTGCTGGTTATCTTTCAAGCGGCTTTGGGCATGTGGACCGTCACCCTGCTGGTAAAACCGGCCATTGTCACCGCCCATCTGCTTGGCGGCTTCGCCACTTTTGTTCTGTTGTGGCTATTGGCGCTGAAATTGAGGCCTGTCGACACCTTCCACACCCTCGATACCTCAAACTCACTGCGATGGTGGATCCGCTTCTCTCTAGTGATCCTGTTGCTACAGATCTCTCTGGGTGGTTGGACCAGCACCAATTATGCCGCACTGGCATGCAGTGAATTCCCCACCTGCTATGCTGCTCAATGGTGGCCTGAAATGGATTTTCGGGAGGCCTTCGTGCTGTGGCGGGGTTTAGGTGTGAACTATGAATTCGGTGTACTCGAAAATGATGCGAGAACCGCAATACATGTCACTCACCGACTGGGAGCTATATTTACGGTCATCGCGCTTGGACTGCTTGCCTGGCGTCTGACCCGCCCTCACTCGGCCGCTTCTTTGAAAAAACTGGGCATACTTCTATTAATGCTTCTAGCGCTGCAGATTGCACTGGGGATTAGTAATGTACTCGGACATCTTCCTTTACCCATCGCGGTGGCTCACAATGGGGGTGCCGCATTACTGCTACTACTCCTAGTCACGCTTATTTGGGTATCACGACAACGCGAATAACAAGACAATGAAAAATAACGACACACCACGCATGGGCTCTGTTTCCCTGCTAATCGCTTTAGCCCTTACTGCGGGTCTGCTTGCCTGGTACTACCTCGCCACGCCTCCAATAGATACACAACCCGAAACTTTGAAAACCCAACAGGCGTTGCTATTGCCCGAACTAAGGCCACTGAAGCCCTTCTCACTGTCGAATCATCAAGGCAGCAAGTACGATAATCAGAGTCTGCTTGGTCATTGGACATTCATGAGTTTTGGCTATACCTACTGCCCGGACATCTGTCCAACCACCATGTCCCTGTTCTCCGAAATGCATGATCAGTTGCATGCCCAAGATGCTGCCTATCCCTATCAGATCACTTTTGTATCCGTCGATCCTGAGCGTGATACGTTGGAACGATTGTCAGAGTATGTCACCTATTTCAATCCCTCCTTTATCGGCGCAACCGGCCCTGAAGCCGCGCTACAGCAGTTAACCAAACCACTGGGCATCCTCTATGAGCGGGTTGAGACAGAAGATAGTGCGATGGGCTATGTTATGGACCACTCTGCCTCCATTATCCTGGTCGATCCACAGGGACGCTTTCATGCGTACTTCAGCCCGCCCCATGACGCCGAAAAGATGGCGAATGATTTTATCGCCATCAGCCGCCATGCAGAATGAGTCTAGCTATTTATGAACGATACAATCAAAGGTAAATGTTGGCAATGCAGCACAGAACTTGAGGCTGCAGACTATGGTAGGGAAACGAATTGTCGAAGGTGCGGCAAACCGACAAGAGTATGTCGCAACTGTCGATGGTATGCGCCTACCCGGCCCAATCAGTGTGAAGAGCCGATGGCCGAACCCATCATGGATAAGGAGAAACCCAACTTCTGTGGCTATTTCGAACCCACAATGGATGTATCGGCAGATAAGGGTAATCACTCGGATGACACTATACGCCAAGCGGCAGAGGACCTATTCAAGCTCTGACTTGAATAGGTCCCTCGTACGCCATCAAGATAATATTGATGGCGTACTAAATTGGATTGGCTGTTATGACGCTATGCTACGAATCCTCACTGTCCGCCAGGCCAATATAACGATAGATTCCAGCACCGGCTACCGCACCCATAATGGGTGCCACCCAGAACAGCCATAACTGTGCCACAGCCCAATCACCGACAAATAGAGCCACACCCGTACTGCGCGCAGGATTAACTGAGGTATTGGTGACCGGAATACTGATCAGATGAATAAGGGTCAGACAGAGACCGATTGCAATGGGGGCCATGCCCTTGGGCGCTCTCTTATCTGTTGCACCGAGTATCACAAGCAGAAACATCATTGTCATAACAATCTCTGTCAACAAGGCTGCGAACATTGAATATCCACCTGGTGAATGGTCCCCATAGCCATTTGATGCAAAACCACCCGTTACATCAAAACCGCCCTTACCTGTCGCTATAAGATACAGCACCCCACCGGCTATCAATGCACCCACAACCTGAGCCACTATGTATGGCAATAATTGATTCGCAGGAAAGCGCCCCCCCGCCCAGAGGCCAATAGAAACAGCCGGATTCAGATGACAACCGGAGATATGCCCAATCGCATAGGCCATGGTCAATACAGTCAGACCAAAAGCGAGTGAAACACCCAGCAAGCCAATACCCAGCTCAGGGAAGGCGGCTGCGATGACCGCACTGCCACATCCGCCAAGAACTAGCCAAAAAGTCCCAAGTGACTCTGCTACATAGCTTCTCATACTATTCCCCATTACAATTCTGACTATGATGTCTACCGTATTTATTCATCATATTTTAATTGGAATCTGGATAGATGAGTGACGCTGCACTACAGAGTTAACGTAAGTTCACTTAGACAATCCATTACCATCACCTGAATTACCTTGCTATCGATTGGGTCCGAAGTAGACACTTTTTAGCCTCCACTTTAAGACGAGTACTCCGTCAAGGTGATATTGATGGCGTACCAGTACGCGATACCAAGGGCACCTTCTAACTGTGCCCCTTTGAGATCGATTTTGTAGAGCATGGCATTGTCAAGATTTGCGCCACGCAGGTCGGCCTGATGAAGATCCATTAATCTCAGGTCAGCTTGCTTCAGGTCACACTTTTGACAAGCCCTATCGGTTGTTAACTGATTGACCGCCTGCTCACTTGCCAATGGCAATATGGGTATTGATACCAGAAACAATTGAATCGTCACCATGAATAATTTAGCCAATACAATACCTCTCTATTCAAGCTCGCTGAGTGAGAACAGGTGACCGTAACCATAGCATGCCAATGAATATCGCCTGATATTCGTATGATCTCTCGAACAAGTTATGAGACAATCGCCTGCTTTTTAAGCCAGTCCAGCCTATTCCACGCATGAGCACACAACCAGAACGCCTGCACTCCCCATTTTCCCCCAGGTTGCCCGAAGCGGTCGATGAGCGACTGCAATGGGGCAGACTGTATGGATGCAGTGCCTCCCTGGCGATCGCCAATGCAGCCAAGGCTTTCCACGGACTACTGCTGGTTGTAACCTCTGATATGCCATCAGCCACCCGGCTGGAACGTGAATTGAGTTTCTTCCTCGATACAACCGATGTACCGGTCATCAATTTTCCGGATTGGGAGACACTGCCTTACGATCTCTTCTCTCCTTTACCGGAGCTGATCTCTCAGCGACTACTGACTCTCTACAGACTGCCGCAGATCTCCCGTGGCATCCTGGTTGCACCGGTATCCACTCTGATGCAGCGCCTGGTGCCACAGAGTTTCCTGGATGCCCACTGCCTGATCGTCGAGACCGGACAGCTACTCAACATTGATGATACCCGTCGACGCCTTGAACAGAGTGGTTATCAGTGTGTCTCTCAGGTGCTTTCCCATGGAGAATTTGCGGTCAGAGGATCGTTGCTCGATATCTTTCCGATGGGCAGCCAATCCCCCTATCGTATCGACCTGTTTGATGACGAGGTTGATACCATTCGTACCTTCGATCCTGAGAGTCAACGCTCCGCAGAAAAGTTCGAACGCATCGAAATGTTACCGGCAAGAGAATTTCCGCTGGATGAAACCGGCATTACCCAATTCCGCCGCAACTACCGAACCCAGTTCGAGGGTGATTTACAGCAAAGCCTGATCTATCGAGATGTCTCCGACGGCAAGATTCCAAGCGGCCTGGAGTACTATCTACCACTATTTTTCGAACAAACTGCAACCCTCTTCGACTATCTGCCGGCGCATCACATTCAGATACAGCTGGAAGAGGTCAGAGAACAGGCGACCACTTTTATCGCCGGTGTAGAGGATCGCTTTGAGCAGCGGCGTCATGATATTGAGCGTCCAGTGCTTCCACCACAAAGCCTCTATCTTCTGGCAGATGAACTGGCCTCCAAACTAAAGAGTGGCAACTCAGTCACCCTGGGCTATCACGAAGTACCAACGCGTAGCAAAGGCTACGCCGATGTAGTCAACTTCCAGACCCAACTACCACCTCCGGTCGCTTTCCAGGCACGCAGCAAGGAACCTGCTGGGGCACTCAAACGCTTTCTCGATGAACAACCGATGCGGGTACTGTTCATCGCCGAAGGTGCGGGCCGCCGTGAAATGCTGTTGGGCACCCTGCATGATCTCAACATTCAACCTAAAGTGGTCGAGAGTTGGGACGCCTTTCTCAACAGCGACATCAAGATCGGTCTGTGTGTGGCCCCGATGGAGCAAGGGCTTGTGCTGGAGGATCAGGGTATTGCTCTGATCACCGAGACCCAGCTCTACGGCGAACGAGTTCGTCAGGAACGACGCCGGCGCAAGGTCAGCCAGGATCCCGATCAGATAGTACGTAATCTTACCGAACTGCATATCGGCGCGCCGGTGGTACATGAGGATCATGGCGTCGGTCGTTATCTAGGACTGCAAGCCTTGGATGTGGGTGGGATGGATACCGAGTTTCTGACCCTGGAGTATGCCCGGGGAGATAAACTTTATGTGCCGGTCGCTTCCCTGCACCTGATCAGTCGCTATGCCGGAGCTTCACCGGAACACGCCCCGCTTCACCGCCTCGGCGGTGATCAGTGGGAGAAGATAAAACACAAGGCTGCCAAGCAGATACGTGACGTTGCTGCAGAACTGCTTGAGATTTATGCTCGACGTGCAGCCCGTCAAGGCGTAGCCTTCCCAGCCCCCGATGCGGAGTATCAAGCCTTCGCTACCTCATTCGAATTTGAAGAGACACCTGACCAACTACAGACCATCGACGCGGTCCTACAGGATATGATATCGCCTCAACCCATGGATCGTGTGGTGTGCGGGGATGTCGGTTTTGGTAAGACCGAGGTGGCGATGCGTGCTGCTTTCATGGCGACGCAAGGCAACAAACAGGTCGTCGTCCTGGTGCCAACCACACTATTGTCACAACAGCATTACCAGAACTTTTCAGACCGGTTTGCCGACTGGCCGGTCAAGATTGAAAGCCTGTCGCGCTTTCGTACCGGCAAACAGCAACAGCAGGTTATCGATGGTCTACAGGATGGCACTGTCGATATTGTGGTCGGCACCCATAAACTCCTATCAGAGGGTATCAAATTCAAAAATCTTGGTCTGGTGATCATCGATGAAGAGCATCGATTTGGTGTGCGCCACAAAGAAAAACTGAAAGCTTTACGCAGTGAAGTCGATCTACTGACCCTAACGGCCACCCCCATTCCCCGGACCCTCAATATGGCTATGTCGGGTATGCGCGATCTCTCGATCATCGCCACCCCGCCGGCACTCCGCCACCCGGTCAAAACCTTTGTCAGCCAATGGAGTGACAGTCTGATTAGCGAGGCCTGCCAACGTGAACTGAAACGCGGTGGCCAGATCTACTTCCTGCACAATGAGGTCAGCACCATTGAGAATATGGCGGAACGACTCGAAGCCCTGCTGCCTGGAATCCGACTTCAGGTGGCACACGGTCAGATGCGCGAGCGGGAGTTGGAAGGGATCATGCGCGATTTCTACCACCAACGCTTCAGCCTGCTGGTTTGTACCACCATTGTAGAAAGCGGTATCGATGTGCCCACTGCCAACACGATGATCATCAACCGGGCTGATAAATTAGGGCTGGCACAACTGCATCAGATTCGAGGCAGGGTCGGACGTTCCCACCATCGCGCTTACGCTTACCTATTGACACCCCCACCTGGCAGCATGACATCTGACGCAAAAAAGCGGCTAGAAGCCATTGAATCTCTTGAAGATCTTGGTGCTGGCTTCACCCTATCCACACACGACATGGAGATCCGGGGGGCAGGCGAGTTGCTGGGTGAAGAACAGAGTGGCCAGATCCAGGAGATAGGTTTCTCACTCTATACGGAGTTACTGGAGCGGGCTGTAGCCGCCCTGAAGGCAGGTAGTCAACCGGAGCTGGACAGGCCTTTGGACCATGGCACAGAGATCGAACTCAACATTCCCGCACTGCTGCCTGATGACTACTTGCCCGATGTCCATTCACGTCTGGTGCTCTACAAGCGTATAGCCAGTGCCAAGGATGAGACCGACTTGAGGGATCTACAGGTAGAGATGATCGACCGTTTCGGCTTGCTGCCGATTGCAGCCAAAAATCTGTTCGAGATTACAGAGCTGAAGCTGCGAGCCCACCCACTGGGCATTCGTAAAATCGAGGCTGGACCCAAAGGTGCCAGACTGTTATTTGACGAGAGTCCAAAACTCGACCCCTCTAAACTCATCAGCCTCATTCAGAGTCGGCCTAACGTATACCGTATGGATGGGAGTGATAAGCTACGTTATAGCGCCAATCTTGAAGAGGTCGACAAACGGGTAAATAAAATACACTGTCTGCTCGACAGCCTGATAAACTGAGGCCCAATTGAGTAGCCCAGAAATCGTCATAGAAAGGTTTGTTAGATGAGCACTATTCGGGAATCGTTTGTAAGGCTGCTTTTTTGTACACTGCTCGTACACCCATTAGTGTCACAGGCGGAAAATGATCAGGCTGCAGCGTCTCAGACCTGGTATCAGTTCGAGGTACTGATCTTCGAGCGTATCGCACCAGGCGCAGGTTCAACAGAGGGTTGGTCCAGCAACCCTGGCAGGCCCCAGCCAAAGCATGCAACATGGTTATCCAAGGGAAGTCCCATGCGGGACAACAAACCCATCGCATTTCGCGCATTACCTGCCGAGGAGAGAGCGCTTAACAATGCCTGGGGTGCAATGCGTAGATCTCGCGACTATCGCCCTCTCTATCATGCAGCCTGGCGTCAACCCATGAAAGACCCTAAGCATGCGCAACAAATCCATTTCTCTCTGCTACCGGCAGATGGTGGCCAAGCCTCGGACCTGAATCTGCCGAAGCTTGAAGGTAGTTTGAAGTTTGGCATCCAGCGATATTTGCATCTCGATGTCGATATTGCACTGCATAAGGCAGTGAGTGGAAATGCAACGCAATCGAGTAGTGACGACTTTAACTTCGGCCCCAGCTTCAAACACTATCGATTGCAGGATAGCCGACGTATGCGCAGTGGCAAACTCCACTATATCGATCATCCCGTCATTGGCCTGCTGACTATCGCCAAGCGCTATGAAATGCCGCAACCTGAAATTATTGAACCTACCCCTCTACCGATAACACCCCCAGTTAACGAATCTGTACAGACACCGTCTCAGGAAAAAGTCGAAGAGAAGCCTGCAATCAACTAGCCTGAAATAAAAAACGGGATGATCAACTTGGCTGCTTGTAAGACATTGACACTAATGGCGCTTATTTGACCGCAGAAGATCGAATGTCTATACGCAACCTCATTATTCAACCGTGATAGGTGGGGCAGGGCCGCACCCTACGGCTGGGATGACTCAGCCAGAGACTGAATAGTATCTGCTATCTGTTTTGCCAACTGACCCATTGCACGATTCGCAGCCATCACGCCATCTTCAACACCGCTCCCATCGATAGCCTCTTCAATCACCAGCTGTTGCATTTCAACCAGCTTATTGGCATGGCTCTCAATCAAACTCCAGCGTACTTGCAACCAAATCCTGTCACTCTCCTGGTCAAAGCGACTGATATAGAAAAGCACTTCATAATCAGGGCGCACACTACCGTGCCAGGGATAGGAGATGACCTGCATCGTTTTTAGTTTTTGGCGTAAGAAATCACTCATCACCTGAAGCATATTCTCTTGCAGAGAGCCAGCCCATTGGTCGAATTCATGGAGCTCAAGTTGATGTGATGATAGACGTTTTATTATCTGAGGACGGTCAAGATACCCCGCCAGTTTAATCGGCCCAACACCTACCAGGGTTAGGCCAGCTTGTGGTTTGAAACGAATAAGTTCAGCCACATTTGGCTGTCCATCCAGACGATAAAAACGGGTCGGCTGTGAGGGACCCGCACAGCCTGCCACAAATAGAGTCAACGATGTAGCGACTATCATCAATCTTGTCATGGAATTCTGTAACATCATTGTTTCCCCCGTAGTAGCGCTTCCGGATGACGCTCCAGATACTCTGACATAATGCGGATAGAACGAGCCGCCGCTCCCAATTCACGCAGGGTAACTGTCATCTCGTTCATCACTGGAGAATCCTGGCTTAGGATCTTATCAGCCGATGTGGCTACCTGCCCTAACTGAGAGAAGGCAGCGTCACCACTGGCCATCGTCTGTTCCCAACTGGTAAACGCTTGCCCCAGCTTCCCCTCGGTTACAGCAATCATTTTCTGGGATTGAATGGCTGTCTTGGTCACCTCTGCAAGCATCACCTGGGCATCCTCCAGGCTACTCGCAGTACTATCAAGTAGCTTCGGGGTATCTTGCAGCAACTGTTCAGTGACTGATTCAAGTCTCTGGGTCACCTGGATGAGTGATGCCTTCAATCGTAATAGTTCACCGCTCTCCACCATTTGATCGATACCGTCCAGGATCTCTGCAAGACGATGAGTAATACGCTCTATCGGCATTGCTTCAATAGCTGTTGCTATTCTCTCCATACTCGATTGAATGGTGGGAATTTCTGGATAGTTATTATCTGTACTGACCAACCTGACCGGTGAATCCGGATGAAAATCCAGTTCGATTTCCAGCTTGCCGGTCACCAGGCTTTGCAAATTGAGTCTTGCTCTGAGTCCCTGCTCGATCAGCTCATTCAACCCTATCAAACCACCACCACTGATTTTCACACCATCAAATCCAACCCGGGTATCGTCGATGCCAATGATCACAGGAATCCTGAACTCATTATTCTGTTGTAGATAAGTGATCGACATCGATTCGACCTTCCCCACATTGACCCCGCGAAAATTGACGGGGGAGCCAACCTGCAAACCTTTTACATCACTCTCAAAGAATAGAATAAAGCGAGTGGACTGATGCGACAAACCACCATTCGACAATAGAAAAACCGAGCCCAGTCCTAATGCAAGGGTAGCTAGGACAAAGAAGCCGATGAGTGCGGGGTTGACCTTTGACTGCATGATTATCAGTTTCCTGTGGTTTGCGAAAGGGTGTCACCCCGGGTAAGGAATTCATGCACCCTGGCATCACTGGAATTGTGGAGTAAATCACCTGGGTCTCCATGAGCAATCATGGTTTTGGATTCAGGATCGAGAAACACTGAATTGTTACCAATGGCAAAAATACTGGCCAATTCATGAGTGACCACCACGATGGTGGTCCCCAGACTTTCACTTAACTCAATAATCAAGTCATCCAATCGCTTTGCACTGACAGGATCCAATCCGGCTGATGGTTCGTCAAAAAAAAGCAGCTCCGGATCGAGAGCCATAGCCCGGGCTAATCCCGCACGCTTTTGCATGCCACCACTGATCTCCGCAGGATAATAGTCCTCGAAGCCCTTCAGCCCGACCAGTGAAAGCTTAAAGGATGCCAACTCACGGGCCTGAGAGGCTGACAGGTCAGTATAGGCCTCAATGGGTAAGGTGATATTCTCGGCTAACGTCATGCTAGTCCAGAGTGCTCCACTTTGATAGAGCACACCCATCCGCCGCATCAAGCCTTGACGTTTCGATACATCAAGTTTCCAAAAAGAGTCGCCCTCATAGCGTATATCACCTTGTGCAGGCTTTTTAAGTCCAATAAGATGACGAAGCAAGGTGCTCTTTCCACAACCACTACCTCCCATGATAATAAAAATGTCACCTCGTCGAATGGTGAAGTTCAGATCACTTTGGATCACAAAATCTCCATAGGCCATGGTCAGATCTGTCACCTCAATATGAGATTCTGCTGCAGGATGGGTCAGCGATACCTTATTTTGCTGCATGCTTCAAAAGCCTATTTGATTAAAGAGTATTGTGGTAATGGCATCCCATATCACAATCAACAGGATGGACGTAACCATAGCTGAAGTAGTGGCATGACCTACAGCCGAGGAGTCACGACCACTCTGTAGGCCGCGTAGGCAGCCTGACATGGCAATCACAATAGCAAACAGGAGACTCTTCACCAGACCAACGGTCAAATCGGGCCATCCTATTGAGTCACGTGTCTGAATCAAATACTCCAGCAACGAGATATCCAGCACCCCTACACCGACCAGCAGACCACCGAAGATGCCAAGAAAATTTGCCCATAGGGTGAGTAGTGGCAACATGATAAGAAGTGCCAGGAAACGTGGCAGCACCAGAAAGTCCACAATGGAAATCCCAAATGTCTTGAGGGCGTCAATCTCGCCATTTACCTGCATCGTACCGAGTTGCGCCGCATAGGCCGAACCGGTACGGCCAGCCATGATAATGGCCGTCATCATGGCACCCATTTCCCGCACTGAACCCAGTCCGACCAGATTTGCTACATAGATTTCAGCCCCGAACATCTGTAGTTGCACAGCACCCACGAAGGCAAGCACTGCACCAACTAATACAGCGATCAGACTGACGATAGGCAGTGCATCAGGCCCTGCTGATTGTAGAAATCCCATAAAATCGACACGTCGAAAGCTGGCTTTGCCGGACAGCAAACGCAACATGGAGAGCACCAGCTCTCCTGCAAACTCAGTAAACTGGACAGACTCCCGCCAGGCTTCCAGGGTTGCTATTCCGATACGATAGACCAACGAGTGTCCCTGTTGCCGGCGTCTTGCACCCTTGCGTTCAGGAACAGCCTGTCCCAACTTGAGTAACCTGTTGGCCCCATCCGGTAACGTATGAGGCTCTAACAGCAAGCTATATTCCAGGGAATAATCGCTCAACTGCTGTACTAGGTTCAGAAACTGACTATCCCAGCGATTCAGCTGTTGAGTATCGAGTTGAATCTCTTTGAGGCCGCTCCGAGACTGTAGCTCTTTGCGTAGTAAACCCCAATCGTAGGTCAAATCCTGGAGTGTCCAGTCACCCTTAAACGCCAGTACCACAGTGGCATCAGTCGGATATGAGATGTTCAGTGAATCTTGCGGCACGAATTAGATTTCCGAGTTATTTTGGCGTTATTCTAGTCTATCCCAGCATACATTCAGACACAGTCAAGATTTGTGTTTGAGAAACTGAATCCACTCAATGCCTAGGAACCTCTAACTCATCTTTTTTAATGACCGATTAATCAGTGGTTCCCTAAGCTTTCTTCGCCTAACGCCGCTATCTGAATCAATGGTCAACTCGAATATCAACACCCGTTTCCGGTAGCCACTATGCCAAAAGCTGAAATTCTCTCTCAAAATCATGGCCTTGCACTCATCGTAGAGGACGAAATCACGAACCGCATGATTCTCAAGGCCTTGTTAAAAAAACGAGGCTATAAGGTCATAGAGGCTGAAAATGGGGCCAACGCTATCCAGCTTTTTCAACAACATGGTCCCGACATCATCTTTATGGATGTGATGATGCCGGTGATGGATGGCTACGAAGCCGCAGCAAAGATCAAGCAGCTTTCCGGCGACCATTTCGTACCGATCATCTTCCTCACTGCCATGTCGGATGAGGATGCCTTGGCTAGATGTGTCGAGGTTGGCGGTGACGATTTTCTTTCAAAACCCTACAGCTTTACCGTCCTTTCAGCCAAAGTGAAGGCTATGGAACGTATTCGAATACTGCATCGGGACACACGTATGCTCTACAGCCGCATGCAACGTGATGAGGAGATTGCTGAACAGGTATTCAGTGGAGCCGTCATCGCCGGAAATGTTGCTCAAGAGCATATCCGTAGCCTGCTCAGGCCTGCCAGTGTTTTCAGTGGCGATCTGATGTTAACGGCATTTGCCCCCTCACACGACCTGCATGTTTTACTGGGTGACTTCACCGGTCATGGTCTAGCCGCAGCCTTGGGTGCACTACCCACCTCTGAAGTATTTCGTTCCATGACAGCCAAGGGCTTCGCACCACAGCAAATCCTGTTTGCTATCAATAATAAGCTGCATAACCTGCTACCTACCGGCATGTTCCTCGCAGCCCAGTTTGTCAAAATAGACCACCTGCTTGATCAAATAATGATCATCAATTGCGGCATGCCCGATTGCTATCTAATCGAAAAAAACAGCATGCGTATCAAAGAGCGCATCGTCTCCCAATCCCTACCTCTGGGCATCGCACCCGATATAGATCTAAAGGATGATTTCTATCATCTGCGCGTCGAAGAGGGAGACCGGGTGATCCTCGCTACTGATGGTGTTACCGAAGCACGTAATTCTAAGGGAGAACTATTCGGACAGATGCGGTTTATTCAAGCGATCAATGAAAGCAATGCACACGCCTATATTTTAGATAAGCTTGCTCTTGATCTAGAGGCATTTTGTCAGGATGCCCCTCAAGATGATGATATCAGTGTCGTAGAGGTGCCCCTGATCCCCGAACTCTTGCCCAGATGGGAGGAAACCACGCCACATTCTGAGGTACGCAAGGATCTATCACGACACCTCCTCATGCAGGACCATCCAGACTGCATCGAATTTCAACTTACCCTACACGGTACCCAGTTACGCCAAGCCGATCCGGTACCCATACTGATTAACTATATTCAAGAGACTGCTGGTCTCCATGAACATCGTCGCCCTCTGTTTACGATCTTGACCGAACTCTATATCAATGCGCTGGATCATAGTGTACTGCATCTGGACTCCGCCCTCAAACAGGGTGAAGATGGATTCACCAACTATTTTCAACAACGCGAACAACGTCTGCATGCCTTGACTGAAGGACAGATACGCATTGGATTGAGAATCCATCAAGTGAATGATGGTGGATATATCGTGATTACAGTAGAGGATAGTGGTGTTGGTTTTGAATTCACAACTTTGTCACAGAATGTGACAAATGAGACCATGTACAGCGGACGAGGCCTAATGTTGGTAAAATCGCTGTGCGAACAACTTCGTTTTTTCGAACCGGGCAATAAAGCAGAGGTTATCTACATCTGGAACAATCACCAGTAAATTCAGTCAATTAAACGACAGATAAAGGATTACCCATAGGATTTAGTTTGCTGATAATCTACTTTAGCTGCTGTAATCTGACATAAAATTCAATGACAGGAGGCATTCCCTCTGTTGTATTCTAGAAAGACCAAAGCTGAATGGTGACTGCTTCGTAAATACTATAACGTCTATTCCTGTCTACTGTATGGATCGATCAACACAACACTAATCATGATATGGCAAAAACACTCGTAATAGATCCATCGGATGGGACTCGAACACCTTTTCTCAGAGGGATATTGACCCGGTCACTGACCGATGCCGGGCTTGCCTTTGAAAAGGCTTATCAACTCTCTTCTGATATACGCCAGCAGATCAGTAGTGATGATGAAATCACAACTGAGGAGGTGCGTCGACGGGTGTTGTCTGAGTTGCAGAAACTGGATGAAAAGGAGGTTATCGAAAACTACGAGAGCGTCAATCCTTCTGCAACTAAAGTCATGGTGATTGAACGTAACGGCGATATACAACCATTTTCAATCATCGAACATCGTCGTACACTCGAATCTACCGGCCTGAGCTCAGACAAAGCGGCCTATATCACTCAGAATGTATTCAATGAGCTGGCCGAATCCTATCAGGATGCCATACAGACTAAAGCAATCGGCAGACTGACCTACGATAAGCTCAAACAACACTATGGCAAAGAGGCCGCTAAGCGCTATTTGGTATGGATCGATTACAAACACACTCAACGCCCTCTCATTCTGTTAATCGGAGGCGCTACCGGTTGCGGCAAGAGTACGATTGCGACAGAGGTTGCTCACCGCCTGAATATTATTCGCACCCAATCTACTGACATGCTTCGAGAAGTCATGCGCATGATGGTTCCAGAGCGATTGATACCCGAACTACACACCTCCTCATTTAATGCTTGGCGCAGGATTCCCGGGTCGAGTGAATCCAGAGAGTCATCCGAGGAGATGATGATCCATGGATATATACATCAATCCGAATTGGTGTCTGTTCCTTGTGAAGCGGTCGTGCAGCGTGCCTTGAGTGAACAGGTTTCTCTTATTCTGGAAGGTGTCCATGTCTCACCCGCTCTGGTTAACCGGTTTAAAGATGAACAGAATGCAGTCATTGTTCCCATCATGTTGGCGGTTCTCAAACAAGAAAAGTTGAAACACCATTTAAAAGACCGTGGTGTTACTGCTCCTGAGCGAAATGCCCAGAGTGATTATCTTTCCAATTTTGAGTCGATCTGGATGCTTCAATCTCATCTTCTTTCCGAAGCCGACAACAACGCCATGCCGATCATTGCAAACGATGATACCGACAAAACCACAGATCGTGTTATGCGTTCAATAATAGAGGTGTTGGAAAAGGATTTTCATGATAAGGTTGAAGATGTTTTCGGCTCAGACTGACGACCGGGGCTAATGCTGACGACACACAAAGGGCTGATGATTATCCTTGATGGTCTGGGGGATCGGGGCATTCCTGCGTTTGGTGGCAAGACACCGTTGGAAGCAGCGGACACACCCAATATGGATATACTGGCAAGTGCAGGACAATGTGGTCTGGTCGACCCCCTCTTTCCCGGTATGCCGGTCGGTACCCATACAGGCATCTGCTTATTGTTTGGCCTGTCCAAGCACCAAGCAATGAAACTGGCGCGAGGCCCCGTCGAGGCTTCTGGTGTTGGCCTGAATAAAAATGATCAAGCACTCTTCTTTCGCTGTAATTTTGCTACGCTGGAAAAAACCAAAGACAGATACAACATCCTAGATCGCAGGGCGGGTCGGATCAATACAGGGGCCGAATCTCTAGCCGCAGAGATCGGTCAGCTTGATTTAGGTGATGGCATCACTGCCAGCCTGCATCCCGCCACCCAACACCGGGTCGTTCTACAACTGGAAGGAGCCGGACTCTCCCATGACATCAGCAATACCGACTCTGGCAACCAATACCAAAGTAAAGGTCTCTTGTCCTGTCATGCAAATGACCCTTCTGACAGTGCGGCCGTAAGTACCTCTAAGGCCGTCAACAGATTGATGGATATCATCTATGAGAAGCTATCCAACCATCCGCTTAATCTCATGAGAATCGAAAAGGATTTACCCCCAGCTAATGGCATCATCTGCAGAAGCCCCGGTAAATTACCAAAAGTAAAACCCTTGTTAAAAAACCTAAAACTCAAGACTGCCGTGATTTCAGGTGAGCGAACAGTTCTCGGGCTTGGAGAACTATTAGGTTACACCCTTTTCAAGGATGACCGCTTCACCGCAACCTATGAAACCGATTTGAACACCAAGGTAAAAACGGCAATGCGGGCCCTCGATGATCATGACATGGTCTATCTGCATATCAAAGCCACGGATATCTACTCCCATGACCAGAATCCAGCCGGTAAACGGGAAATATTATCAAAAATTGATGATGCCATTGCCCCTTTAATCAGCGACTCTCTGGTGATTGCCATTACTGCCGACCACTGTACCGACACCAACACAGGGCGACATACAGGCGACCCGATTCCCAGTCTGATCTATAACCCACTAGGTAGAATAGATGGGTGTCAGCAGTTTTCCGAACTGGCCTGTGCAATGGGGGGACTTGGGCGCATAAACAGCAGCGGCTTTCTATTGACCATGCTGGATCAGATGAATCAACTGGAAAACTTCAGACCAAAGGACAGCAGCTTTATCTCATGAAGCTCTCCCCCTGACCAAGTGGCAAGTCATACGAATCACAACAAATAATTTCGTATTCATTTACAGATAATCGATGAATATCCACCGAATCTGACGATCAGCCTATACTAGAGGTAGCGAGGTTTGGCCCACCCTACCACTTTATACCAATGCCATGTCACAGCCAGAACAAATTTCACCGAATAGCGAAATCCACTCCGCCGATATCGGCCATGAACTCCCCGAATTCGACCTGGATGACCCAAGCCTCTACCTGAATAGAGAACTTACCTGGCTATCCTTCAATCGACGGGTACTCAACGAAGCTGAACAGAATCACACCCCTTTACTGGAACGGGTCAAGTTTCTGGCCATTGTCAGCAGTAACCTGGATGAGTTTTTCATGAAGCGTATCGGTGGTCTTAAGCAGCAGGTTGCTGCAGGTCTCACCACGCCAACGATAGATGGTAGCACGCCCATTCAGCAGCTAACCGAATGCCATCAGGTCACTCGCGAAATGCAACAGGTACAGCAACGTATCTATGACCAACTACAAGATCAACTGGCCGCATCCAATATACAAATCAAAAAATTTGAAGCCTTGAATAAATCCCAGCAACAGCAGTTACGGGACCATTTTCAGCAGAATATCTTCCCCATGCTGACCCCTCTGGCAATGGACCCAAGTCATCCGTTTCCCTTTATCTCTAACCAGACCCTTAACCTGTTGGTCACACTCCGCTATCCAAATGGATTTGATCTGCACATGGCAAGAGTCAAGGTTCCTGTCAGTAAGGAGGTTTCTCCGCGCCTGATCCAAGTGAATGAGGACTACACCTATGTCACCCTTGACGATCTGATCGCCAATAATCTCCACATGCTGTTTCCGGGGATGAATATAGAATCCTGCGAGCTGTTTCGAGTCACCCGCAATGCCAACCTGGAATTGGATCAGGAGTCAGCAAGTGACCTGTTGGAAACCATTGAGACCGAACTGCGTGAACGGCATTTCGCCCCTATCGTTCGGCTAGAGGTTTCCACAGGGATGAATCCCACTCATCGAGGTATGTTGGCTGCTGAACTGGGGCTCGATGAAGAACAGGATGTTTTTGAAATTGACTGTATGATGGCCCTGCGTGATCTGTTTGAACTGGCGACGTTGAATATCCCGGAATTACGTGACGTCCCCCACTATCCAATGGATCACCCGCAATTGGCCCATGATAGACGAAGTATCTTCCATATCATTCGCGACCACGGCTCTCTTCTTTTGCAACACCCCTATGAGTCCTTCAACACCACTGTCGAGCGTTTCTTGCGAACTGCGGCAGAGGACCCTAAGGTGCTGGCGATAAAAATGACGCTCTATCGCACTTCGGCTGAAGGCAATGTACTTGACTCACTCATCAAGGCTGCTCGTAACGGTAAGCAGGTCGCCGTACTGGTGGAACTCAAGGCCCGCTTCGATGAGGCAGCCAACATCCGTTGGGCAAGGCGTCTTGAACAGGCAGGCATTCATGTCACCTATGGTGTGCTAGGGTTAAAAACCCATAGCAAACTGATCATGGTGATACGCAAGGACTATTCTCAACTGCGTCGTTATTACCATATCGGCACCGGTAACTATCACGCTGGAACCGCCCGTCTCTATACTGACCTGGGACTGCTCGGCTGTGACGAGGAGATTGGTCAGGATCTGACTGAACTATTCAACTATCTGACCGGTTATTCCCCACCACCCAGTTATCGTAAGATTCTCGCAGCACCCTATACACTGAAACAGTCGCTGCTGAATAAGATTGAGCGCGAGATCAAGATTCATCACGAAGGCCATCCCGCTCATATCCAGATGAAGATGAACGCCTTGGAGGATCACGATATTGTTAAGGCGCTTTATAAAGCCACCCAAGCCGGTGTAAAAGTCGAGCTGATTGTACGAGATACCTGTCGTTTCCGTCCTGGTATTCCCGGCCTTAGCGAAAGCGGAAGTGTGGTCAGTATTGTGGGACGCTTCCTCGAACATGCACGCATCAGCTATTTCCTGAACGGTGGTGACGAAGAGTACTTTATTGGCTCTGCCGATTTAATGCAGCGTAATCTCATGATGCGGGTAGAAGTATTGGCACCAGTTGAATCACCTGCCCTGCGTCAAGAACTACGGTTAATTCTCGATGTTCAGCTTGGTGACAAACACAATGCCTGGGACATGCGTTCCGATGGCACCTATGAAAGGCGCATACCCGCTGAGGACGATAAATCACTTAATTGTCAGGAAACCCTGATAGGTGTTGTAGAACGGCGCCTCGAGGCGGCAAAAAAACACCGTGAAAAACGAATGCGTGAAAAACGAATGCGTGAAAAGCTTATGTACCATTTTAAACAACGTCTGAAAAACAGCAATCAGGATTCGGCTTGATCATCACTGCGTTCACCCTCTTGATTAATGAGAGTTTTCTGTATAGTCACTTGATGAATGCGACGTGATGACGCATCCTGAACACGCACGATCAGACCATCCAATTCAAACTTCTCATCCTTCTCGGGAATCCGTTCAGTATGTTCCAATAACCAGCGATTAATCGTATCTGTCGGCTTACCAGGAATATCCATTGCATAATATTCCTCAACGACACGTAACTCGGCCGTACCTTTAACAAGTACCTTACCTTCACCCAGAACCGTCAAGTCATTTGGCTTTTTATCGCTTTCATCATAGATCTCGCCCACCAGCTCTTCCAGCATATCCTCTAGCGAAACCACACCGATCATCGCTCCGTGCTCATCGACCACCACAGCGAGATGAATACTTTTTGTCTTCAGCGTGCGTATCAATTCATCAATGGTCGTGTTCAACGGCGTATAGAGTGGTTCCTGTCCCAACTCCGAAATGGGCACATCCAATTCGCCGGAAACGATGTTATTGAGCAGGTCACGCAACATCACCAGGCTGACGATCTCATCCGGGTCCTCTTTGTAAAGCGGAATACGAGAAAATCCCACTTTGAGTATCTCGGGGATAACATCCCGTAGCGTACGGCGGCCATCCAGACGAAACACCTGCCTTCTGGGGGTCATCACATCCTCGGCCTTCAGATCGTTGAAATTGAAGATGCGTTCGATCATTTCACGCTCACCGGTATCGATCACACCTTCTTCCTCACCATGTCCGATGAGCGTGATGACCTCCGACTCCGTCACCATGGGATCATTCATCGCGTTGGTAGTGGATTGCACCCAGTTGGTAAACTGAAGAAATAACCACACCAGAGGATAGATCAAGCGCATAAAGCCAAAAATGACGGGCGCAATAAACAACGAGATCCGTTCAGAAAAACGGGTAGCAAGGCTCTTTGGGGTAATCTCTCCAAATACCAGGATCAGGATGGTAAGCACACCTACGGCGATGCCTGGCCCCGAGTCGCCAAAATAGTCAGTCGCGATAACTGTCGCCATTGCAGAGGCAGCTATATTGACTACATTATTGCCGATCAGAATGGTAATCAGCATACGGCTCGGGTCTTTCTTGAGAAGATATAAGGCATGAGCGCCCCTTCTACCTTCCTTGTACAGTGACTCAGCGCGAGCCATCGACAGGGTGACCAGAGCAGTCTCTGTACCGGAGAAAACGCCAGACAGTACCAGTAGCACTGCCAAAATCAGGTAACTTTCCACGAAGTTTCTTTGTTAATCTCGCCAAATGTGGCCCAACTGGAATTATCACTGCTAAGGCATTGAATCACAAGCAGCCCATCCAAATATTTTTTATAGCTCCTGGTTACCGCTTGCAACTATACCAAACCGATCACAAATCAAGCTGATAGTTGTTTTTTCCAGACTTTACAGGTAACTAGTGCTTATATAGAGACGATTATATTAAAATTTGACTGGATTTTGAGCAACTAAAGCGTATTTACATAAGAAGAACATCCCCTCACAATTTACTTTGGCTTGGTTATTATCTACGGATAGGATAGTCAAAGTGACCTAAGGGGGGGTAATAAAATTCCCAGCTTCCCATTTAAAACAAGGCTCACACAGAAATCGATGCAACGGATACTGATTGTTGAAGATGAACCCGAAATCCGGGAGATGATTCGTTTTATCCTTGAGCCTAAGGGTTTCCTGGTCAACGAAGCCGATAACGCCCAGGATGCGCGCAAACTGCTGTCCAAACACAGCTATGACCTGATACTCATGGACTGGATGTTGCCCGGTCGATCAGGACTTGATTTGACACGTGAGCTAAAACAAAAGGCACCCCAGAACTCCCCCCCTGTCATTATGCTGACAGCAAAAGCAGATGAATCCGACAAGGTAAAGGGGCTTGATAGTGGTGCGGATGATTACATCACAAAGCCCTTTTCACCCCGAGAGATGTTGGCACGCATAAAGGCTGTTATCCGCAGATCCAGTAGCGACAATTTAGCGCTACCCTTGGACTATGCCGGGTTGAGCATTGACCCTGCACGCCATAGGGTATCAATCAATGACGCACCACTCCACCTCTCTCCTGCAGAGTATCGTCTGCTGCTCTTCTTCATGACTCACCCTGACCGTGCCTATAGCAGATCACAGATCCTAGATAATGTATGGGGCGATTCAGTCTATGTTGATGAGAGAACCGTGGATGTTCATATTCGACGCCTGAGAAAGCTGCTCATTCCCTCTGGACACCACCAATTTATCCAAACAATACGTGGTACCGGCTACCGATTTACACCTTCGTCACTCCATCATGAGTCAACAACTTCGTGAGGCAGTACCTCAAAATTGAAATCAGTCATCTGCTTGGTTCACTGCTGATATTCATTCCTGTTGGCTATCTGCTCCATCAGATTGCCGCTTCAATACTACTTGCCGTCGCTGCCTATATGTCGAAACACGGCTACTATCTGGTTAAGCTCGCTTATCTGATCAACCAGGATACCCGGATTGATCCTCCCTATCCGGCGGATATTTGGGGGCTGGTCTATAAGGAGTTATCGAGATTCCGTTCACGAAGTCGAAAACGCAAACGAACGCTGAGTCGTTTCGCTTCTCGTTTCAGAAAGGTAACGAGTTCGATTCCTGATGGGCTGATACTATTGAATAAACCCGGTTTTATCGAGTGGGCCAATCCAGCTGCAAACCAACTTTTGAATATCAGCTGGCCTCGGGATGAAAATATTGCCTTTACAGATCGAATCAAACAGGAAGGCCTGAATGAATACCTGATGAATCCGGATTACTCCAGACCGATGGAGTTTCCCTCTCCAGCCAATAAAGCGGTTGTAATCTCACTACGCGTAACACCCTTTGGTGGAAAAAAAGCACAACGTCTGGTAGTGGTTCGTAATATCACTGAAGTCTATAACCTCAATCAGACCAGACGTGATTTTGTATCTAATGTCTCACATGAACTACGCACACCACTTACCGTAATCACCGGATTTCTGGAAAATCTAGGTGAAAATGAGATGCTGCCATTTCAGAAACGGCCTTTTACGCTTATGCATCAGCAAGCTGAACGGATGAACAGCATCATCAATGACCTGCTCACTTTATCACGACTGGAAATGGGTGTTGCCCCATCAGCTGAAAAACCCGTCGCCATACCCGAGCTATTGGTCAGGATCGTCGATCAAGCGCAATTACTTGCTGATCAGAAGGGTGGATATACGCTCACATTGGAGGTGGATAACACGCTCTGGTTGCTGGGTGAAGAAAGTGAGTTGATGAGCGCTTTTTCCAATCTCATATTCAACGCCGTCATTCACACACCACCCGGCACGGAGATTCTTGTTACATGGAAACGACAAGAGAACGAAGCATGCCTGATTGTATCTGATAAAGGATCAGGCATAGAACAACGTCACATACCTCGGTTGACGGAGCGGTTTTATCGAGTCGACAAGGCACGCTCCCGCCAGTCGGGTGGAACAGGTTTGGGATTGGCCATCGTCAAGCACATAATCGGTAGGCATGACGGTGAATTGAGAATCTCAAGTCAGTTAGAGGTGGGTAGCAAATTTACCTGTGCATTCCCTGTAAATTTAACACTGGATAAGACCGTTGAAGAACCTATCGAGTAGCATTAAAAAACGCTCAGATAATATTGTGGTTATCCGCATAGGCCAGATGAAACTGCAACTAATCACCAATTCCCACAAATTGGTTCTAAGGCTGGCACATTGTACGTCAGGACCTAATCGCCCTGATTAGAATGGTTAGTATGATACGTCTCGTTCACACGATCCCTAAGTTCCTTACCTGGTTTAAAGTGAGGTACATACTTACCGGATAACGCTACGGTCTTACCTGTTTTGGGATTGCGCCCCGTTCTTGGCGGACGGAAGTGAAGAGAAAAGCTGCCGAAGCCACGAATCTCTATCCTCTCCCCCGATGCCAGCGATTGACTCATGTGCTCAATCATACACTTCACAGCCAGCTCTACATCCCGATAGGCAAGATGGCTCTGCTCCTTGGCAATAATCTCAATCAATTCGGATTTTGTCATTCTTGTCAGTTCTCCAATTTGCCGATTACTAAGGGGTTGCACATTTGTTGTACAACCCCTTATTTCCGGTTTCGGAGTCTATTGATTCAGACTCCAGGCTTCAGTCGCCCTGATTATCCATCTGCTCTTTCAACAAATCACCCAATGTCGGGACACTGGTTGCCGCATCGCGTGCATAGCCCTTGATGGCAGCTGCCTCTTCATCGGCATCCTTAGCCTTGATTGAAAGCGTAATGGTACGATTTTTACGGTCTACACCGGTGAATTTCGCCTCAATCTCGCTTCCCTCTTTGAGTACACTGCGTGCATCTTCCACCCGATCCCGTGAAAGCTCTGAAGCTCGTAGATAGCCCTCGACACCATCAATAAGCGCAATAACCGCTCCTTTGGCATCGACTTCGGCAACGACTCCCTTGACGAAACTACCCTTTTCATGGGCCGCCACAAACGATGAGAATGGATCCTGTGCAAGCTGTTTGATACCCAACGAAATCCGCTCACGCTCCGGGTCAACAGACAGCACTACAGTCTCTAGCTCATCACCTTTCTTGAAGTTGCGGATTGCTTCTTCACCTTCATCATCCCATGAGATGTCAGAGAGGTGAATCAGGCCATCGATACCGCCATCAAGACCGATGAAAATACCAAAATCGGTGATCGATTTGATATTCCCTGAGACATGATCACCCTTATTATGGGTAGCAGCAAATTCATCCCAAGGGTTGGCTTTGCACTGTTTAATACCGAGTGAGACGCGGCGTCGCTCCTCATCGATATCCAATACCATAACCTCGACCTCGTCACCGAGAGAGACGATTTTGGAAGGATGTACGTTTTTGTTGGTCCAATCCATTTCTGAAACGTGAACCAATCCTTCGACACCTTCTTCAATCTCAACAAAACAACCATAGTCAGCAATGTTGGTCACTTTACCGAATAGGCGGGTGCTCTCAGGATAGCGCCGTGCCAATGCAACCCACGGATCGTCACCCATCTGCTTAAGACCCAGTGAGACACGATTACGTTCACGATCAAATTTCAGGATCTTGACGCTGATCTCATCTCCGATCTCAACCACTTCAGAGGGGTGTTTAACACGTTTCCAGGCCATGTCAGTAATGTGCAGCAAACCATCGATGCCACCAAGGTCAACAAATGCACCGTAATCGGTGAGGTTCTTGACCACACCCTTGATTTCTTGACCTTCCTGTAAATTTTCGAGCAGCTTATCGCGCTCTTCACTGTACTCTTGTTCAACGACAGCACGGCGTGAGACCACTACGTTATTACGACGGCGATCAAGCTTGATTACCTTGAATTCAAGATCTTTACCTTCCAGGTAGGCAGTGTCGCGCACAGGACGCACATCAACCAACGATCCCGGTAAGAACGCACGGATATCATTGAGTTCAACAGTAAAACCACCTTTGACTTTACCGTTGATCCGACCGATTACGGTCTCTTCTGCTTCATGTGCCTTTTCGAGCACTTTCCAAGCTTGATCACGCTTGGCCTTTTCACGGGAGAGCCTGGTTGCGCCAAAGCCATCCTCGACAGCATCCAGCGCGACTTCGACCTGATCACCGATCGCGACTTCAATATCACCATCGTTATTTAGAAATTGAGAACGTGGAATAACACCTTCTGATTTCAGGCCGGCATTGACAATAACTGCTTCGGAAGTGATGTCCAGGACAGTGCCTATAATGATGGCGCCACTGCGAAGCTGGGTACTGGAGAGGCTCTCCTCAAATAATTCTGCGAAACTTTCGGTCATGGGATTGGATTTCCTGCAACACTAGGTTGCACAGGCGGGACGAAATAAATGAAGATCTTGTCCGCCAAGTTGTTAGAGTGAAAAATACAGTCGGTAAAAAACCGACCACCTATTCTTACTGTCGAAACAGCAGGTTATTGGCGAAGATTCGGCAGGGTTGCAAACACTTTCTGCATCACCTGTTGAAAGACTTCATCCATAGCCATTGCTGTCGAGTCCAGCTGAAGTGCCTGATCCGCTGCCGTGAGTGGCGCCGCAGAACGATTACTGTCACGCTCGTCTCGCTCTCTGATCTCTTCAGTAAGACTGGCGAGATTAACACCCAATCCCTTTTCTTTCAACTGTTTATAGCGTCTTAATGCCCTCTCCTCAGCGCTAGCTGTGAGAAAGATCTTAACCTCGGCCGAGGGGAAAACCACTGTCCCCATATCACGCCCATCAGCCACCAGACCAGGTGGTTTGGCATAGTCTCGCTGCCATTCCAGTAATGCATGTCGTACTTGTGGAATTGCAGCTACTTTCGAAGCAGCATTGCCTGCAGTTTCAGTGCGGATAAGATCTGACACATCCTCCTCTCCAAGCAGGGTTCTGCTACGAATGAAGGATAAAGGCATATTAGCAGCTAATTCGGCTATTTTGTCTACACAATCAACACTAATATCAGCACGTTCTGTAATAATTCCAAGTACACGATATATCGCACCACTATCTAGAAAATGCCATCCCAGGGTTTCAGCCACCCGCTGAGCCAGCGTCCCCTTACCCGATCCTGAGGGTCCATCAATGGTGATGACCGGCACTTTACCCATTAGTTTGAGACCTCGGTAATCACTAAACCGGCCTCTGAGGCCAGTGGAACAAATCCCGGAAAGGAGGTATTTACATTGGCACAGTCTGCGATCTCAATTGAACCCGCTGATCGCAATCCCGCCATCGCAAATGACATTGCAATTCTGTGATCCCCGTGGCTTTCTACCTGTCCGCCCTCTATCGATCCACCTCTAATTACAATACCATCGACAGTAGGAACTGCATGGATACCAAGCTTATGCAGACCATCCGCCATAACTTGTATCCGGTCACTCTCTTTTACACGTAACTCTTCAGCCCCACTCAAACGAGTCTCACCTTCAGCGCATGCAGCTGCAATAAACAGGGCAGGAAATTCATCGATCGCCAGTGGCACCAACGCTTCAGGAATCTCTATCCCGTGTAAGCTACAGGAACGAACCTGGATGTCGGCAACGGGCTCTCCACCCACTTCTCTCTCATTAATGAGTTCAATATCCGCGCCCATCAGTCTCAGGATTGAAATCACCCCATCACGGGTGGGGTTAATGCCCACGTGCTCCAATACCACCTCGGAACCTTCTGCTATGCAGGCGCCAACCAGAAAAAACGTTGCTGAAGAGATATCCGCCGGCACATCAATTTCACAGCCATTTAAACAGCCACCACCCGTCACACAGATTCTGTTTGCGTTGCGCCGAACCGGGTAACCAAACCCTTCCAGCATACGTTCCGTATGATCCCTTGTAGGTGCAGGCTCGGTGACACAAGTTTCACCCTTGGCATAGAGACCCGCCAACAGTATTGCCGATTTGACCTGTGCGCTTGCCATGGGTAATTGATAATCAATGCCGTGCAGTTGATTATTGGCAGATATCACCAGGGGTGCCGTAGCAGCTTCTGTCGAGCCGATTTTTGCTCCCATCTGAATCAGCGGATCGATCACCCTTTTCATTGGTCGACCCGATAAAGAGCTGTCACCGATCAGTGTTATTGAAATACCTTGTCCAGCCAGCAAGCCTGATAGCAGCCGCATCGAGGTGCCTGAGTTGCCCAGATCCAAAGCTGACGTTGGCGCACTCAGACCATGCATGCCAACACCTTGAATGGTCACTCGGCCCTGCTTCGGCCCATCGATGCTGACCCCCAACTGACGGAAGGCATTCAATGTCGCCAGGCTATCCTCACCCTCCAAAAAGCCATTAACAACAGTCACCCCATTGGCCAAAGAGCCAAGCATGACTGATCGGTGTGAGATCGATTTATCACCCGGCATACGCAAGCTGCCTGTCAGCTTGCCACCAGGCTTTACTAGGTAATTGAGTTTTTCTTGCAAGTTAATACCACTCGTTTTCTTTCAACCTAAGATCCTAGGGCCTATTAACAACTTATGGGGTCACATCCTTGTCCGGAATTAGTACTGCTCCAGGTTAATACCATCCACATATCTATCACGTGCCTGCTTTGCGCGCTCAAAAACCTCCAGCAATCCCTCTTCATCACCACTTTGCAGGAGTGCCGCCAATTCATGTAGTTCATTGGCAAACCGGGTCAACATCCCGTTCAGGGATTTTTGATTGGCGACACAGATATCCCGCCACATAACAGGATTACTCGATGCAATTCGGGTGAAGTCTCTGAAACCACCTGCTGCAAAGCGGAAGATTTCATCATTCTCTTTCATACGTGCAAGGCTGTCGACCAGTGTAAAGGCAAGCATATGTGGGAGATGGCTGGTGGCGGCCAATACTTCATCATGGTGATCCACTGACATATGCGTCACCTCTGCACCACACTGCCTCCACATCTTATCGACTCGATTCAATGCATCGGCGCTTGTCTCAGGCAAAGGGGTAAGGATTACCCGACGGTTACGATACAACTCTGCAAAGGCGGCCTCTACACCGCTACGTTCAGTCCCTGCGATGGGATGACCCGGAACAAAAAAGTCCGGCATCTTCTGAAAGACAGCTTTGACATCGTCTACAACACTGCTTTTAACACTACCGGCATCGGTAACCACCGCATTATCCGCAAGCTCTCCACGCATCGCATGAAGAGTATCTCGCATCGCACCCAGCGGCACAGCGAGTAAGACCATATCGGCACCTTTGACGGCTTCGCCCACATCGTGGGTGAAATGATCAATCACTCCCCGGGCTTGCGCCTTCTCTAAATTGGCCTTACCGCGCCCGCATCCGACAACCTCCTTTACCACACCCTCCTCTTTCAGGGCCATGGCGACAGAACCACCGATCAGACCCACACCAATAATCGCGAGTTTTTCAATCATCGCTTTAGCACCTTCTGTAGTGTCGTCAGTAGACGCGCGTTCTCTTCCTCCAATCCTATGGAGATGCGCAGGTGATTGGGTAAGCCATAGTTCGCTATCGGCCTGGTGATACATCCCTCTCGCAGTAGCGCCTGATCTACCGGGAGAGCAGCCTGCCCTAAATCGACGGTTATAAAATTCGCAACCGATGGGATGTAGTCTAAACCTAATGCTTCAAATCCATGGACATACTGCTGCATACCGGCACTGTTGATCATGACCGAACGCTGAATAAAGTCCTGATCCTCAAGTGCTGCATGGGCAGCAGCCTGGGCAAGGCTGTTGACATTGAAAGGCTGTCGCACCCGATTCAACAGATCAGCAATAGTCGAACTTGATAATCCATACCCAATTCGCAGTGATGCAAGGCCATATGTCTTAGAGAAGGTCCGGGTAACGATCAGATTTGGAAACTCGTTAAGCCACCGCGTTCCATCCGGATAATCACTCTCTTGGACATATTCAACATAGGCCTCATCAAGAACCACGATGACATACTCGGGTACTTTGAGCAGGAAGGTATGCAAATCATCCTTGTTTAACCAGGTACCCGTTGGATTATTCGGGTTTGCAATCCAAATCACTCTTGTCCGGGGAGTGATCATCTGCAGCATACGATCAAGATCGTGCCCATAAGCATTGGCGGGCGTGATGACCAATTTGGCGCCAACGGCTTGACTGCTGATAGGATAGACGGCAAAACAAAACTGGGAAAACAGTGATTCCATACCAGCTACCAGAAAGACCCGTGCAACCATATCCAGAACATCATTGGAGCCATTACCAAGGGTGACGCAGGAAGGGTCGACTGCATGTTTTTCGGCAAGCGACTGACGAAGCTGAAAGCCACCACCATCCGGATAACGGGCCAGTTCGCTGAAGCTTGATGAAATTGCATCGATCACATTCGGACTCACCCCCAAAGGGTTTTCGTTCGATGCCAGCTTTATGGAATGGCTAATCCCCAATTCACGCTCTAACTCAGAAAGTGGTTTTCCCGGCAGATAGGGTTTCAACTCCCTGATACCGGGAGCAGCAAGCTCGAGAAATGGATTCATCTGACTTGTCATTTTCAGTTACAGATCGCTAGGCAGATATTAATTTCAGGCTGCTGTCACAATTTTGCATATCGTCTTTTGAAAAATGTACATGAGATAGTGCTTGTGACATATGAGCAGTTGCAAGAGCAGCTGTTAGATAACGGCTTTCGGGTATGAGCCAAGCACTTTGAATTGGGTGGCTGACTGTCCGATTTCCAGGAGTGCTTTTGCAAGATTGGCATCACTCCGGTGTCCCTCCACATCAATGAAGAAAACATAATCCCAACGACCACGGCGAGAAGGTCTGGATTCTATACGTGTCATACTGATGTCATGTTCAGCAAAGGGTGTCAGCATCGTATGTAACCCGCCGGCTTCATTATGGATGGAGAACATGATACTGGTTTTGTCATCACCACTGACAGGTGCATCTTGTTTGCCAATCACTAGAAACCGCGTTGTGTTTCCAGGCTCATCCTCAATATTCGATGCCAGTAGATTGAGTTGGTAAATCTGACCAGCTGCCTCACTGGCAATAGCGCCTGCCGCCGGTATCTCCGCTGCAAGCTTGGCGGCTTCAGCATTACTCCCGACGGCAACCCGTTCCACGTGAGGTAGATGCTGATCAAGCCAGCCCCGGCACTGGGCCAAAGACTGAGCATGTGAGTATATTACTTTGATCGGCTGGATCGCTGTCTCACCACTAAGCAACTGATGATTGATAGGTAGCGAGACTTCACCGCAAATATGCAACGGTGAGTTGAGAAAAGTATCCAGGGTATGGGTGATAACACCTTCAGTTGAGTTTTCTACAGGTACCACGCCGTAGTGGCAGGCACCAGCCTCCACCTCACGAAAGGTATCGGGTATTGAACCCATGGAGGTGGTCCGAACTGAATGACCAAAATGTTTTAATACCGCTTCCTGGGTATAGGTTCCATCCGGCCCAAGAAAAGCTACATCCATGGGTTGTTCCAAGGCCAGGCAGGCTGACATGATCTCCCGGAACAGTCGCGCCACCTCCTCCTCTGACAAGGGTCCTTGGTTTCGCTCCTTGACTCTGCGCAATACCTCAGCTTCACGCTCGGGACGATAAAACTCAGTCTGTGGGTCCTCATTCAGCTTGATGCGTGCAACCTCTTGTGCCGCCTCTGCCCGTTCGTTGATCAGCTGTTGCAGCTGTAGATCTATTTCATCGATCCGAGTACGAATAGCGTTCAGTTTCACATCTTCTTTCATCGATTGACCCTAGCACACGTTGCGCCCTAGCCCGCACCTGTCAAAGAGCGTACCGACAAGACGCCATTTATGGAAGCCAGCGTATCCAACAATTCATCAGATGGCTGCTGATCCACATCGAGCAGGGTCACAGCCACATCATCTCGGGACTTATTGAGCATGTCCAGAATATTCAATCCTTCGTTTGCCAGATCGGTGGATATCTGCCCCACCATATTGGGTACATTACTGTTTACCACGGCGATTCGATAACCACCATTACGGGGCAGGTTGATGGCAGGAAAGTTGACAGAATTAGTGATATTGCCATTTTCCAGAAAGTCTTTGACCTCCTCGGCTACCATGATTGCACAGTTGTCTTCAGCCTCTTTAGTGGAGGCGCCAAGGTGTGGCAAGGTAATGACTCGAGGATGGTCTTTAAGCAGATTACTAGGGAAATCGCACACATAGGCATATAGGTGCCCACTCTCCAATGCAGCTACAGTTGCTTCATCATCAATAATCCCGTCTCGTGCGAAATTGAGCAGTACTGAACCTGGCTTCAACAGCTTCAGGCGATCAGCATTGATCATGTTAGCTGTAGAATCGGTGAGCGGTACATGGAAAGTTACAAAGTCAGACTTAGAGAGCAAGTCGTCCACACTCAGCGCCTGTTCCACTTCAGAGGCCAGTTTCCATGCACTCTGAACAGTAATGGTGGGATCATAGCCAATCACATTCATCCCTAATGCACGACAGGCATTGGCAACCTTGACGCCAATGGCGCCAAGTCCGATGACACCCATTGTGCGACCCGGTAGTTCAAAGCCGACAAAATCCTTCTTTCCCGACTCAACTTGCTTTGAAATGACGGCATCATCCCCGGACAGATTGGTGGCGAACCGCCATGCCTGGCCTAGATTCCGTGCGGCCAGGAGAGCACCTGCGAGCACGAGCTCTTTTACTGCATTGGCATTTGCGCCAGGTGCGTTGAATACGGGTATGCCCTTTTCAGTCATTTTCGGCACAGGGATATTATTGACCCCCGCACCTGCCCTGCCAATCGCCTTTACACTCTCCGGTATCTGCATATCATGCATTTTATAAGAGCGCAGCAGGAGCGCATCCGGATGGGTAATTTCAGAGGCAACTTCGTAACCATCACGAGGCAGACGATCTAAACCAGCTACGGAAATATTATTTAAGGTCAGAATCTTATACATGTTATTTCTCTGCTAGTTAACCATTGACTCGTTCAAACTCGACCATGAAATCTATCAAGGTCTTGACGCCTGCTTCCGGCATGGCGTTATAAATACTGGCGCGCATACCACCCACAGAGCGATGCCCCTTGAGGGTCTTGAGTCCTTCTGCGCTCGCGCCCTCAATAAACTTACTGTCTAAACTGGCGTCAGCCAGAATAAATGGAACATTCATCCAGGAACGACTATTGGGAGCCACAGGATTAGCATAAAAGTCAGAGCTATCAATGGTGTTGTAGAGAGCCTCTGCCTTACGTTGATTAATGGCGGACATGCCGGTCAGGCCACCTTTTCCCAACACCCATTTGAAGACCAGTCCTGCCAGGTACCAGCCATAGGTAGGCGGCGTATTGTACATAGAACCGTTTTCGCTATGTGTCGCGTACTGAAACATCACCGGCGTATCATCAGCCGCATTTCCGATCAGATCCTCACGCACAATCACCAACGTCAGTCCGGCAGGTCCAATGTTCTTCTGTGCACCAGCGTAAATAATCCCATATCGGGAGACATCGATAGGACGCGAGAGAATAGTCGATGAGAAATCAGCAATCAGCGGAACATTCCCAGTCTCCGGCACATAAGGAAACTCCACACCCTGTATGGTCTCGTTTGGTGTGTAGTGAACATAGGCAGCATCGCTGCTGAGATTCAGCTCTGCCTGTTCAGGAGTCATTGTAAATTTCGTCTGTTCCGTACTGGCCGCCAGGTTGACATCAGCATAACGCTTGGCTTCAGCAATCGCTTTTTTAGACCAGGAACCGGTATTGATGTAATCGACCTTATGATTGTCACGGGTCAAGTTCATCGGCACCATGGCAAACTGGCTCGAGGCACCCCCTTGCAGAAACAACACCTTGTAGTTTTCAGGTATCTGTAATAAAGCGCGAAGATCAGCTTCGGCCTGTTCTGCAATGGACATGAACTCCTTCCCACGGTGGCTCATCTCCATCACCGACATTCCCGCGCCCTGCCAATCAAGCATCTCTTCCCTGGCTTGTTGTAGAACCTCTTCCGGCAACATCGCAGGACCGGCGCTAAAGTTAAAGACTCGTGACATCTATAGCCTCTCAATCTCTTAAATAGATAGGGTTATTACGCTAAAAAAATATCTCCAAGGGCACATGCCAGCGAATGGCATAACCCAGGATTTCAACCTGAACCCGTGGATTCAGGTTTAACTCATTCAATTCCGTTGTCACCATTTGGGGTAGGCCTATGGACATGTTCCATTGTCCAAGGAGAGCGTCAGGTTTTTTAGCCTCGAAACAAGGCTTGGAATGGGGTGCATTATCGATCTATTCAGCCCTTGTCTCAACGTAAAAAACAGAGAGAATAAGAGAACCAAGATGGAATAAGTCATTACTCCGGGACCCTTTAGCAACGATCAGTCGCTGTCGGTGATGTTTTCCGAATCCTCCTCTTCACCCTCATCCGTTTCAAGGTTTTCGATACGCTCGACGCCGATTAATTTCTCTTTCTTGCTGAGGCGAATCATAATGACACCCTGGGTATTACGCCCCATCTGTGAAATTTCGCCGACACGGTTTCGTACCAGTGTCCCTCCATCTGAAATCATCATAATCTCATCTTCATCGATTACCTGAACTGAACCGACAACGTTGCCATTGCGTTCAGAGGTCTGAATCGAGATCACTCCCTGGCCACCCCGACCATGGATTGGATACTCTTTAATAGGCGTCCGTTTACCAAAGCCGTTCTCAGTCACAGTCAGCACATCGCCTTCATCGGCAACGATCAGAGAGACCACTTGATGTCCCTCTTCCAGACGAATGCCGCGGACACCGCAAGCGGTGCGGCCCATTGCCCTGACCTTGGATTCAGAAAAGCGTACTGCCTTGCCGGTACTGCTGAAGAGAAGGATATCCTGCTCACCATCCGTGACGGCCACCCCAACCAGTTTGTCACCATCACGAAGATCCACGGCGATAATGCCATTGCTACGCGGTCGTGAGAAGGCCTCTAAAGGTGTCTTTTTCACGGTACCGGAACTGGTCGCCATGAAGACATAGCGGTCAGCCTCATAGTCACGCACAGGCAGAATTGCGTTGATCTGCTCATCCTGATCCAGCGGCAATAAATTGACGATTGGCTTGCCACGGGCATTGCGTCCAGCTTGAGGCAGTTCATAGACCTTCAACCAATAGACCTTACCCATATTCGAGAAACAGAGAATGGTGTCATGAGTACTGGCAACGAAGAGTTTGTCGACAAAGTCTTCATCCTTGGTCGCTGTCGCGATTTTACCCTTGCCGCCTCGGCGTTGAGCCTGATAGGTACTGATTGGTTGGGCTTTGGCATAGCCTGCGTGGGAGAGTGTCACCACAACATCCTCCTCAGTGATCAGGTCCTCCAGGGTGAGGTCAAGACGGTTCTGGATAATTTCAGTACGGCGTTCATCACCATACTGCTCACGGATATCCAGTAGTTCGCCACGAATCACCTCCATCAGTCGATCAGGACTGCCAAGAATATCAAGAAGACCAGCAATTTTATCCAGTAACTCCTCGAATTCCTTAATTATTTTATCTTGTTCAAGACCTGTTAGCCGGTGTAACCGCAAATCCAGGATCGCCTGGGCTTGGACCTCAGTCAGGCGATAGCCTTGTGCAGTGAGACCATATTCGTCAGACAGGTCTTCCGGTCGGGTACTGGAAGCACCGGTCCGCTCAAGCATGGACTCGACCGTGCCCGACTGCCAATGACGTGCCAACAGTCCTTTCTTTGCCTCAGCCGGGCTGGCGGCCTGCTTAATCAGCTGGATCACCTCATCGATATTGGCCAGCGCTACGGCCAGGCCCTCAAGCACATGGGCACGATCTCTCGCTTTGCGCAGTTCGAACAGGGTGCGGCGGGTTACCACCTCACGACGGTGGCGAATGAAAAACTCCAGCAGCTGCTTTAGATTAAGCAGGCGTGGTCGGCCATCCACCAAGGCCACCATATTGATACCAAACACACTCTGCATGGCAGTCTGTTGAAAGAGGTTGTTGAGCACCACCTCTGCCACTTCACCCCGACGCAGTTCGATGACGATACGCATGCCATCCTTGTCGGATTCATCACGCAGTTCAGTAATACCTTCGATCCGCTTATCTTTTACAAGCTCGGCAATCTTTTCGATCAGGCGGGCTTTGTTGACCTGATAGGGTAGCTCGTGGACGATGATCGTCTGTTTGCCATTGCTGTCGTTGGTCTCTACCTCTGTGCGAGCACGCATATAGATTCTGCCGCGCCCGGTATGATAAGCCTCCTTGATACCGCTTGCACCATTGATCAGGCCAGCAGTAGGAAAATCGGGGCCAGGTACATAAGGTAACAGCTGGTCGATGGAAATTGAGGGATCGTCGATCACTGCAATACAGGCATTGATCACTTCTGTGAGATTGTGAGGTGGCACATTGGTCGCCATCCCCACCGCAATACCCGCAGAACCGTTGATCAATAGATTGGGTGCGCGAGCCGGTAAAACTGCAGGTTCACGCTCTGTTTCGTCATAGTTGGTTACGAAATCGACTGTCTCCTTGTCCAAATCGTCCAGCATAGTGTGGGCAATGCGGGCCATGCGCACTTCGGTGTAACGCATGGCAGCAGGAGAATCGCCATCCACGGAGCCGAAATTGCCTTGCCCATCGACGAGCATGTAACGCATTGAAAACGGCTGAGCCATACGCACGATGGTGTCATAGACGGCCGTGTCGCCATGGGGATGGTATTTACCAATCACATCACCCACGATACGCGCAGACTTCTTGTAAGCCTTATTCCAATCGTTGCCCAGCACGTTCATGGCATAGAGCACACGACGGTGGACAGGTTTGAGTCCATCTCGCACATCTGGCAGTGCACGACCCACGATAACGCTCATCGCGTAATCTAGGTAGGATTGTCGCATCTCGTCTTCGAGATTGACGGGGAGTACTTCTTTGGCGAATTCGGTCATCTGTTTTTGGTAACTTTCGCTATCGCCCTAGCTGATTCTGTAGGGCGTCAGAAAAAGCGCATTGTATCATAGCCCCCTGACACTGTGTTGTATAAAAAACGCCTGAAATCCAATTTCAGAAGCTCTCAGGTTAATCCATCAGAAGTTTTTGCATCTTTTTCTTATTTGGCGAGAATACAACCCCCCTCTCTGTGACAATTGCATCCACCAATTCGGCCGGGGTGACATCGAACACTGGATTCCACACTCCCGCCCCTTGTGCGGCGATCTGTCGACCTCCACAAAACAGCAGCTCATCCCCACTCCTTACCTCGATAGGTATCTCCCCCCCTGAAGCGAGGCTCATATCAATTGTTGAGGTAGGTGCTGCCACCATCACCTTAACCCCATGATACTTCGCAGCCACTGCCAGACTATAGGTACCTATCTTATTGGCCACATCACCATTGGCAGCAATCCGGTCCGACCCCACAATCACCCAATTCACCCCCCCCTGCGCCATACGATGAGCAGCCGCACCATCGGCCAACAGGGTGACAGGTATCTCATCTTGAAGCAGCTCCCAGGCAGTCAGACGAGCCCCTTGTAACCAGGGACGGGTCTCATCTGCAAAAACCTCCCGGATCAAGCCCTTGCCATGTGCGGAACGTATAACCCCCAGAGCTGTTCCATAACCACCTGTGGCAAGTGCACCGGCATTACAATGGGTGATGACACCTGCATTGGATTCAATCAATGCTGCACCCAGCTCACCCATTTTCCGGTTAGCCCTGACATCCTCATCATGGATCAGGATAGCCTCTTGTAGTAGTGATTCAGTAGGGTCTTCCGTTGCAGACAAGCCATCGATCAATCTCTCCATTCGGTTCAACGCCCAGAAGAGGTTGACCGCTGTCGGCCTGGATAGCCGCAGTGTATCGAGATCGGCACGAATCGTGGATTGCCAGCGCTGTGCTGATGATTGATAGGCCGCCTGTCCTGCCAGCACCACTCCATAGGCCGCTGTTATGCCAATTGCCGGCGCACCTCGCACGACCATGTCATGTATTGCCTGCGCGGTTTCTGAGGCACTATTCAACTCTATAAAATCCACCCTATCAGGCAATACTCGCTGATCAAGTAAATAAAAATGCCCCTCACGCCAGATGATTGCATCGTCGGCAGTTGCCTGGGCGGAAAGCTTGGATAGATCCATATTGAGACACCGTAGTAATTTGTTGTTATTTACAGGGCTGCCGGCTGGTTACAATTGCTTTTTTAAATGAACCAAGTGTAGTGTCTCACATAGTTCAATGATTTCAGAGACAATAGAGATACGATGCCAAAGCAGGTCGATCAACTTATTCACCCCGAATGGATCATTCCGATAATCCCGGAAAATCTGATCCTGACTGAACACTCCCTCGTTGTGAAAGGGGGCCGAATCGATGCCATCCTGCCGACTGAACAGGCGAAATCGCAATACCAAACAGACCATGATATTGCCTTACCTGGGCAGGTTCTCATCCCTGGACTGGTCAATACCCATACCCACGCAGCGATGGCCCTGCTCAGAGGTCTGGCCGATGACATGCCGCTGATGACCTGGCTGAATGAACATATCTGGCCAGCTGAAGCAAAATGGGTGAATGAAGAGTTTATCCATGACGGCACCCAGCTGGCGATTGCAGAGATGCTTCTCAGTGGCACCACTTGCTTCAACGACATGTACTTTTTTCCCGATATTACAGGTCGTGTTGCCAATCAAGCAGGTATCCGCGCCGTACTCGGCTTGATCGCCATCGATTTCCCCTCTGCCTGGGCCAGTGACGGTGATGATTACTTACATAAAGGCTTGCATGTACATGATCAATTTCGCACCAACCCACTGATCCATACAGCCTTTGCGCCCCATGCACCCTACTCTGTCGCCAATCCGGTGCTGGAGCAAATTCGCACCTTTGCGGATGAACTTGAAATACCGGTCCACATGCATGTCCATGAAACCCACGATGAAATCGTACAAGGATTACAACACCATAGCAGCCGCCCACTTGCGCGATTAGATGCCCTGGGTCTGCTATCCCCGTCACTGGCAGCCGTGCATATGACCCACCTGGAGAAACAAGAGATCGACCTGTTTGCCGCAAGTGGTGCACATGTTGTGCACTGCCCTGAATCCAACCAAAAACTGGCCAGCGGATTTTGTCCGGTAGCTGAACTTATTGAGGCCGGCATCAATGTAGCGCTTGGTACCGATGGCGCCGCCAGCAATAACGATCTTGATATGTTCAGTGAAATGCGCAGTGCAGCCCTGCTGGCAAAGGGTGTTGCAGGCAATGCCAGTACACTGCCTGCCGCCAAGGCGCTTTCGATGGCAACCATCAATGGTGCCATGGCACTTGGCCTTCAGCAGGAGACCGGATCCCTGGAACTGGGGAAATCGGCAGATATGATCGCAGTCGATTTAAACCGGATAAACACACAACCTATCTATCATCCCATTTCCCAGTTGGTCTACGCTGCTGGGCGCGAGCAGGTCACCCATGCTTGGGTAGCAGGACGCCTACTGGTCAGCGAAGGCAGACTCACAACGCTTGATGAGGGTCAGCTGATCGACCGTACAAGCCATTGGCGGGATCGCATCATGGCTGCAGATGCCGACAGTAAAGTAGATTAAGCCTTCGCTACCACCCTTGACTGACGGGTTATTCCGATGTGAGTAGCATGCAATTCCGGGCGCTTAATGCTTGGCCAGGGACTCCCGGATAAACCGTTTCCATTCATCCAGACGCTTCTGCAACAGCAGCATGCCGTCAAAGTAGGGCACCACCTGATTCTTGCTGATGATCTCCCGGCCTTTTGGACCCAAAGCGAACTGAATAAACCGATCGGCCTCCCGACTGTTGGGAGAGTTCTTGCTGAGTACCAGAAATAAAGGGCGATAGAGCAGGTAGTTACCAGTACGGATGTTCTCGAAACTCGGATCCCTGCCTTCCAGCTTGAGAATCTTGAAGTTCCGTTTATGGGCACTGGCGATACCGGTGACCGCGATGGCATTGCGATTCTGCTCGACCGCTTTTTCCAGGGGACCCGAAGAAGGGAACTCATACTCACTCTTGAATTCAACCTCCGGACTTTCGAACAGATGTTTACGCAGAGTGTAGCCAACCCCCGAGATCTTTCCCTTGCGGATCAGTAGTTCCAGTGGCTGATCCTCCCCACCCAATTGCGACCAGTTGGTGATCTTGCCCAGATAAAGATCACGCAATTGTGGCAGGCTGATCGAATCGAGGGGATTGGACTTATGCACCACGACCACCAGTGCATCCCAGGCCACTGGAATCATGCTGGCTCCCGCTTCCTCCCGATTGCGCTTCAGGGTATAGCGACAGGCCCCACCGATATCCGCTTGCCTGGCGGCTATGGCACGGATCCCTTTGGTAGCCCCTCCTCCGGAGATATTGATGCTGATCCCGGTCTCCAACTCATAGGCAGCGGCCAAATCAGCCATAAAGGCATTGCGAGTGATGCCACAGCCCACCCAGGAGAGCTCCAGGGCTTGTACACTGAGCGGTAAAAGTGCCAGCAACAGCAGGCGCAATAAAAATTGACTGCTCAAAATAGTTCTCCGTTTCAGGATGAATGAATATCCATTTTCTACCCGAGTCTAGTGTAAAATTTATTGTATCGAAACAGCCAATCACCCACTTATCACCAAGCAGCTAGTTAGAATTTTGCAGTTAACCCAACAATACCGTCCTGATGAACGCCACAAAAGCAGCAACTTGAAATGAAAAGTGCGTTCATTGGGTGTCAATAGGATAATTGGATAGACCCATTTGCATATTGACTTGGGGTGACCACCAGCTCTCCGGGACCTGTTTGTATTCCTTATGTGTCCCTCTCTGCGTGAAGTAGATGTTACCTCTTTCAAAGTGTATTTGTTTGATTAATGGTGGATAATGAGATGCAGGTCAACGAGCAAAGAGAGAGGCCCGCTACTGGAGGAGCCGCATCACATCGGCCAATAAGAGGCCGGGTCGGTCATTGACACACTGGTTCAGTGGTTACAACTGAGTCAGCATTACCCAACCGGTTTATCAATCCGTTTCACGACTGGACTATGCGGCGGCTCATGAAAGAGTATATGTTTGGCATGAGCATAGCCTATATATAGGTTATGCCCATGCCCACAAAAATGTGAGTGTGTACTGTCGGGACGGTAAAAAAACCGTACCGCAATAAAGAATGATTTCAGCGAGTATCCGAGTTACAAGTTGAAGATTGGTCACAGGAATAACCCAATACGATGAGCACTGAACAGATAAATGTCGACCATGCAGAGGTTAGCAAGTTTGAACAGCTTGCATCACGTTGGTGGGACCCGCACAGCGAATTCAAGCCCCTGCATGAGATAAATCCTCTCAGGCTGGACTATATTCAGCAGCTTGCTCCTCTGGCCGGTAAAAAGGTACTCGATGTTGGTTGTGGCGGCGGTATTCTATCGGAGAGCATGGCTGCCTGCGGCGCCCATGTAACTGGAATCGACATGGGTGAGGCTCCGCTTCAGGTTGCCAGATTGCATCTATTGGAATCGGGGTTAGAGGTCAATTATGAACGCATCCCAATTGAGCGACTTGCAGACGAACAGCCAGACAGCTTCGATGTAGTCACTTGCATGGAGATGCTGGAGCATGTACCTGACCCGGCATCTGTAGTGAAAGCTTGTGCAAGAGCAGTGAAGCCGGGTGGCAACCTCTTTTTCTCCACCATCAATCGCAATCCTAAAGCCTATTTGTTTGCTATCGTCGGTGCTGAATACCTATTGAAATTGCTGCCTAAGGGCACACACGACTATGCAAAATTCATTCGTCCCTCTGAACTTCACGCCTGGATGCGTGATGCTGGTCTCACCAGCCGCAGTATGACCGGACTGAGTTACAACCCTCTCACCCAAGCCTACAAACTGAGTAAAGATGTTGATGTTAACTATTTGATCGCTGCATCGAGAGAACGCTGACTAATAATGCCCATCAAGTGTGTTCTATTTGATCTGGACGGTACCTTTGCCGATACCGCAGCTGACCTTCATTTTGCTCTGAACCTGGTTCTCACCAGGCAAGGTCGAGAGACTGTTTCATTTGAAAAGGTACGTCCTGCGGTTTCACACGGCAGTCAGGCGATGTTGAAAGTGGCATTCGATATCGAACCTGATGACGTTCGCTTTACTGAACTGCAGAAGGATTTCCTGCAGATCTACCTGAACAACATCGCTGTCTACACCAAACCTTTTGATGGTATGGAGACGTTGATCAAGGAACTGGAGCAGCGGGAAATTCACTGGGGGATAGTCACCAACAAGCCCGCTTGGCTGACAGATCCCCTGATGCAAAAACTGGGGATGGACAAAAGGGCCAGCGCCATCGTCAGTGGCGACACCACCCCCTATGCCAAACCCCATCCACAACCCATTCTGCATGCCTGTCAACAATCGGGGATAGACCCTGCACAAACACTCTACGTGGGTGACGCCATCCGGGACATCGAGGCCGGTCGCAATGCCGGCACCAAAACACTGGTCGCCCTATTTGGTTATCTCAGCGAAAACGACCATCCCGGCGAATGGCAGGCAGATGGTCAGATCAAACATCCCCTTGAGATACTCCAATGGCTCTAAAAAAAGCCATCGTGACGATGACTGTCAATATCACAACCAACATCAGCCAGTTATAATACGCGACCTATTTTGATCACAATACACAATCATGCAAGAGAATCATCCCGAAAAAGAGCTCCTTAAGGAGCGCATAATACTGGTGACCGGTGCGGGTAGCGGTATCGGACAGGCGGCCGCGAAGGCATTTGCCGAACACGGTGCAACAGTTGTGCTTCTGGGACGCAACGAGCGTAAACTCGAAACGACCTATGATCTGATCGAAGCCGCTGGTTGGCCCACACCTGCGCTTATTCCCTTTGATCTGGAGAAGGCTCCCGTTGATGATTACTATGCACTGGGTGAGAGCCTCTATCATGAATTTGGCCAACTGCATGGCCTACTTCACAACGCAGCACAGCTCGCCCTGCTGAGTCGCATTGATGATTTCGATCCTGAGACCTGGAATAAGGTCATCCAAGTCAATCTTACCGCAGCCTTTATGCTGACCCAGGCTTGTCTACCTCTATTACGTAAGGCAGATGACGCCTCGATCATCTTCACTTCTGATCAACTGGGACGAAAAGGCAAGGCATACTGGGGAGCCTATGGCGTCTCGAAGTTTGCAATAGAAGGACTGATGCAGACACTAGCCCACGAGCTGGAAGACAGTCAGATACGCGTCAACAGTATTGCACCGGGACCCACCCAAACAGCGCTGCGTGCCTGGGCTTATCCTGGTGAAGATCCAAGCACACTACCGTTACCCGAATCCATTATGGCAAATTATCTTTACTTGATGGGACCTGACAGTAAAAAGACCAACGGCCAGGCATTATCTGCCCAGCCGTAAATAAAAAAATACTTCTAGCATTACTTAAGCTATCTAGAAACCAGATGCTTTAAAAAGCCTACCCAATTGCAGAGTACGCCTTAGCGTCTTGAAACTCTCTTGTAATTCTATCGCGATAGATTTCCAACACATGCTTCTCGTGAGCATTTTGCTCTGATTTGATCATATCAATCGACTGGAGAACTTTGAGACGTTCTTTCTGTGTCAAACCACTGGTTAGTTTTGGCATATCGATCCCTCTCCGATCTTTCTTATATTGTTCAGCATAGCCCTGTTCGATCTCCTCCGGTATCGGATAAAGCTGATACATACATAGGATTTATCTGACAAGACTTTGCATACTGAATTACGGGCAAAGACATCTTTTCAGCCTACTTGACTACTTGTATTTCCTACCATAGCAGTCAGGTAAATTATTATGTGTGAAAGTATGTCAATATTATCCACACAGGCATAAGCAAAATGTAGCTAACCTATTGATAATATTAAAGACAGGTCAGTATATACCTACCTATTGACGCTTGAACCGGCCAATCCAGGTGTCAGTTATCCCTTTCGCTGAGCATCTTCCTCAGACACAACCAGTGTGTAGTTGTCCTGCCTCACCCCTTGCAACAGCAGATCCACATTATCTTTCGGCACATCAATCATCTGCAGTGCGATTGCGCCTAAGCGAAGACTACTCTCCAACGCCTCAGGATACGCATGGCTGGCACCGGCTTTGACCAAGTGGCCGCAAGCTTCCAGATCCCTGGCTCTGGAAATGACTGGAACATGCGGGTACGCATTCCGAATGTGTGACACCGTTTTCAAGGCGGTCGGTCCGTTATTAATGGTCAACACGACCAGTGAAGCATTACCGGCATTGGCGGCATCAAGCAGATCGGGATCACTGATATCACCATAGTAAACGGGGAGGTCATCCTTTTTACCTTGTGCCACCCGGTCAGGTCGGGTATCGAAAACAACGATCGGCACACCGCTGGTATGCAGCAGTACAGCAACAGTATGCCCAACACGACCATAACCGCCTATAATGACGCGCTGGCTCTCCTCGCCATGATCCGCCGGATATTGCAAGTGATCGGTTTCGTGTTCACTCCTGTCAAACTGCTTTGCCAGTCTGTCACTGGCGCGTACCAGCAAGGGGGTAATCAACATACTCACTGAGATCACGCCGACTGCCATGACGAAGGTTCCATCATCAATCACTTGCAAAGCCTTGGCAGAGCCAATCAGTACAAACCCGAATTCCCCTCCCTGAGCGAGAAAGAAACTGACTCTGACCGCTACCTGTTTGGAAAAACCGAAAACGAGGGCGAGCAGAAGCAATACCAGCATTTTAATTGCCACAATGACAAATATATGTTGAACAAACATCAAGGCATCTTGAGCGATTGAGGCGAAGTCGATCGACATGCCTACCGCCACAAAAAACAGACTCATCAGTAGCCCTTTATAGGGCTCAATAAAAGCTTGGATCTGTAACCGATAACTAGATCCAGAAAGTAGCATTCCCATGACAAAGGCCCCAAGTGCCATTGAGAGTCCTGCCTGATCCATCACCCATGCAGCCAGAAATACGGCGAGCATGACGACCAGAAAAAAACCCTCACGGTTACCTTGTTTGGCCAGTTGATTAAGCACAAAGGGTAAAACGTAGCGTCCCAATATCACTACCATGGCGATCATGCCGACTTCGATCATCAACTGCTGCCAGACTGGAATCTCAGCCGAGAGTCGCCCAGTATCAGAAAGGATGGGGACCGCCGCCAGCAACGGTACAATGGCCAGATCCTGCATCAACAGGATTGAAAAAGCGGTCATACCGTGTCGACTGGCTATCTCACCACGCTCTTGCAGGATCTGTATGACAAAGGCGGTAGACGATAGCGCAAAGGTCAGGCCTATCAGTAATGAGAGCGCCCAGGATGACTGGTAGAGACGAAAATAGAGGGCGATAACCAAGCCTGTCAGCAATATCTGTAACAGACCCAGGCCAAACACCTCTCTGCGCATCGCCCATAGACGGCGTGGCCTCATTTCCAGACCGATGATAAACAACAGTAGCACTACACCAAGCTCAGTGAAGTGCCGGACATCCTCAACATGCTCTGTGACATAAGGACCAGGGGAGTATGGACCCACAATCATACCTGCAACAAGAAGACCTAAAACCGACCCAAGCCCCAGATACTTAAACAAAGCTACGGCAACGGATGTTGCAATCAGCAGCAGCAGCGCGGAAAACAGAAATGTGTCAAGATGCATGGAACCTCACAAGAATTTGAGCTGTGCATTCTCAATGCAAGTATCCAGGTAGTTTATCCAAACAACAACCAGGGAAACTCAATCACCATTCTTCAATGGTCCATCTCAACTAAGTGACGTACTTTTTAAGTAACTGCATGCATTAACCTTGAAAAGTGTTGGGATATCTACTCATTGTAATCCCAGCTATCTGCGCTAGCTTCAATCTAATAAGTGCCCAACTCAGGAGGAGAGCATGATCAATTTCGACGTCAATGCAGTCGTTCACATCAATGAGTCACTATCAGATGAACAGATTCACGGTATCGAGAAGGAACTGTCCGGTGTCAGAGGGGTTGTGAGTGCCTGTGCACATATCAAGACACCTCACCTGATGGTTGTGGATTATGATCCACAAACCATCCACTCCAGTGACTTGCTTTATCATATCGAAAGAAGTGGTGTACACGCTTCGCTGGTAGGCGGTATTTAAAGATCTCCCACCTCTCCTGAAAGCGGGACTTAGATCCTGCGATAGGCTAGTCCCTCTAGCATAGAGTCCTATCTAGTGTAGTGCACTATACTAGCGCGGAGAGATGGTTTTTTATTAATTAAAGAGATGCACAGTCCAAGAAGATATAACATACCCCTTGAAATATTACTCGAGGCAAAAAAATGCACCAAGCATCATGCCTGCCTGACAGATAGCGAGTATGAGCTGTGCGGCATAAGAATCACTGCTGAAAACCGGGCACGCATGGCCTGTGGTAAAGGCAAGGAGTGCCCATACAGTTCCCAGCTTGGAAATGAGGTCGTCTGCACCTGCCCTGTCAGGCATGCCATACACAGTAAATATGATATCTAAAGATGGAGAGATTTAAAGGTTTCCCTCCGCAATCAATCCCTTTTCTCAGTGACTTGGCGCACAATAATAATCGGGAATGGTTTGCCAACAACAAACATCATTACGAAGCCTCTATCAGAGAACCTTCGCTGGCATTCATCGAAGAGATGGCGCCAAAATTACAAAGCATCTCCAGCCAGTTCCATGCGATAGCAAAAAAGTCGGGTGGTTCATTGATGAGGGTCTATCGGGATACTCGTTTTTCCAAGGATAAGACACCCTATAAGACGAATGTCGGCATCCAATTCAGACATATCTTAGGCAAAGATGTACATGCACCCGGTTTTTATCTGCATATCGAACCGGGCGAGTGCTTCCTGGGTGCTGGAATATGGCACCCGGAATCAAAGACACTCGCCAAAATCAGAAACTTCATCGTAGACAATCCAGCTGCCTGGCAGGCTGCACTGGCCGAAACCCCCTTTCGAAACAGCTTCCAGCTTGTCGGTAGTTCCCTGGTAAGACCACCAAAAGGCTTTCCCGCTGATCACCCCCTCATAGAGGATCTGAAGCGTAAGGATTTCATCGCTCTCAAGGCCTTCGATTGTGAACAGATACTCAAACCCACCTTTTGCAACTTTGTCATCAAAGGGTTCAGGCAGACAGACTTGCTGATGAGCTATCTTTGTGCCGCTGTTGAGGTCAACTACTGAGGGTGGAAGACAAAATAATTGGGTTGAACAAGTACACTCATCTGGAAGGCGTAGTCCGCAGCCGTTGTCGTATATCCTCCCTTGCCTGCTGCAAAATTGAATCCTTATCCACCGATTCAAGAATCTGTTGCACGATGGTCTTTGGACCGTCACTCCCCCATGAGCGCCCCTGGGCGAAATAACGCTGTGCCGCCTGCCCGACAATATAGGTAGTGTAATAGCCCATTGCTCCCTGAGCTGCGGCAGTCACCAGGGTTGAGAGACCGGCACTGCCGGCCTTCAGGGCACTGGCTGCGATATTCACTGTCCATACGGTTGCCATCAGCAGCGCCATCTGTGCACCAATGGTTTTAATTAACTCGCCTGCCTCACCCCGGGAAACCGTCATACCGTAGACCTGTGCCAGATGCATAACCATCGAGGCATCCAGGGCCAGGGCCGCCACCAGGTCAGCCACCGGTATCGGATTCACAGCAACAGCGATCCCCTTGCCCAGGCAGTAACCCCGTATCACCCGCTCCGCCACCTCTTGTCGTGCCTGTACGATTCGTTTCGCCACGTCGTCACTCAGTTGACCGGCAAAAAGACTGGCGTTAAGCGCAGAGAGCACCATCCCTTCTTTTTCGATCAGTAACCACAGACTATCAGTCAACTGGGCCACATCCGGCGAAGGCTGTTTGCGAATCTCCTGCTCCCTACCCTGCTCATCCAACTGCAAGTAGATGCGTTCCGAAGGTCGTGCGGCCACAGGTACGATATAGGTCGGGCTGACAACATCCTGTAACTTCTCCTTTAGGCTGGTCAGCAGCAGCTCAAGCTCATCGCTTGTATAGCGGTCTGATTTATTGAGCGCTACCAGTATCGGACGATTACGCCGTTTCAGCACCTCGATGGCCTGCAGCTCGGTTTGCGTCAGATCGGCATCCAAAACAAACAGTACCAGATCAGCACGGCCTGCCACATCCTCAGCCATACGTTCCCGCGCTTCACCACTGACCTCATTGATGCCTGGGGTATCAATGAGGTAGACCCCATTGGCCTCGACCTCATGCCAGGCAGCCATGTCACTATGGCGTGTCTCTCCGTGCAATGCGCTGACGCCAAAGCGTTCCTCACCCAATAAGGCGTTCAATAATGCCGATTTGCCAACACTGACCCGGCCGAAGACCGCAATATGCAGATGACCATGCTCCAGCTTCTCAAGCATCGCCTGCACCTGCTTAAAATCATCCTTCAGACTGTCACGAATAGGATTGGGTAAGCGTTCATCTTCGAGCAGTTCACGCAGGTTGTCCCTGGCCAGCTGCAGATGGTCTTCCCCCTGCCCCTGTTTGTGAGCACTATTGTTTTCTTCTGAACTCTTCCAAAGCCAGTCGGGCAAAATATTGTGCACGACTTTCCAGATTTCCACTGATCGTCTCCTCGAAATAGTCCAATGCCTGGTGGGTCTTGAGCGTACCACTCTCTTGCAATGTCTTTAATACAGCGTTGCCAAGGCTCTCAAAAATCATGCCATAGGCTACCGCATGGATCAGCCCCCCGGTGACGGTACCCACACCGGGAAATGCCTTCAATACATTACCCGTCAGCGCCAGAAGCAGGGTGATACGCTTGCCGACATTCTGACTGGCCAGATCGATAAAATGTTCAACATCGACTTCACGGGCCTTTACTTCATAGAGGGTGGTGAGGGCCTTCACCATCTGAACTCCCAGGTAGCCCTGAATCAACACATCCGTTCCAGGACTGACCGCCGCCATGGCACCGATCATCGCCTTACCCGTATACTGTTTGACTTGTTTTTTCCCCTCCTGCAGACGGTGTTCCATGGTAGCCTGGTGCAGTTTTTCCGCGCCCAGACGAACCAGACTCTCATCCAGCTGCACTTCAAGCCCTTCCAGCTCAGTCGCAATTTTGGCTTGGATTGCACTCATCAGGTCGTCAATCCTCGCAACCCGTTCACGCATCACTGGCTGTTCCTTGCCATCAGCATCAATACGGATCACCTCCTCTCTGCCTCCTGCCTGGACCGCCACCACCTCGATCCCGGATAGCTGTTCACTCAGTCGGGCAAGGATCGCTGTGAGCTCTTGTTCACTGTAGCGATCCTGCTTATTCAATGCCACGATCAGCGGACGCTGCAGACCCTGCAGCTCTGCCAGCTCTCGGTGCTGATCACGGGTCAATTCACCCTCGCACACATAGATGACCAGATGAGCGCGTCGTGCCTCCTCACGGGCAATGCGCACATGTTCCAGGTTGGTATCCAGAATGCCTGGTGCATCGGTTAGATTCAGATCAGCACCTTCGCCATTGGCGAATCGATAGTGGGCAATCTGCCGGGTGGTTCCTGTGCGCGGATCGACCTGTATAGCCTGTTCACCGGTAATGGCCCTGATCAATGCACTCTTGCCTGCCGAGACCGCACCAAAAAAGGTCACATAGATCGAGGGTTGCCGGGTACGCTGATCTAGTTCCTGTAATTCCTGATGGGCAGCGGTGATGTCGACCCCTTTTGAGTCTGCTTTATGGAGTGCCTCTTCAAAGGTGTCTCTATCTTCCGGCAGGTGTATCGTCTGAACCTTTTTACCGGTCACTGGCCTTGTCGGGCGCAACAACAGCCAACTCACTACCAACACAACCAAACTGAAACCGAATAAACCGACTGCGTAAAATAACAACAACGCTGGTGAGAGTTGATCCAGCATCTGCCACACACTCAATGCCGATTCGGTAAGCTGTAACACCAACAGCAGTATCAACAAAGAGAGAAAAAGCAACGCCAAAACCAGCAGCAACCGCAAAATACGCTTCGGCGATGATTGATCCTGCTGTTCTGTCATTGCAAAAAACTCTTGAAGAAACCATCTAAAACTAGTCTGATCAAAGAGGATACGGTAGAAACAGACCCTAAGCCACCCATGGAGAACTGATGATGCATCTACCCAAATCTCGTGATGCCTGGCCTTCAACCCACTTCAAGACGACCTTGAAACAGGAGTTGGAAGCGGCTGATGCCGGACAACTCCCGCTACAGAAAGGTTTAGCTCTCAGTAGCTACGTCAGCGAAGAACCCTTTAGTGTCATCGTTATCTCTGCAACCGATGACACCACTACCATTCGTGTAAAGGCCTCTATTCTCTATACTGGCATCATTGCGGGTTGTAGTTGCGCCGACGATCCTACGCCACTTGATACACAGACTGAATATTGTGAATTGCAGTTGGAGATCGACAAACTGTCTGCTGAAACAAGGATCAAACTACATGCTACATGAATGGCTATGTAAATATTCCTGGGCAAATTCCAGCTAGATTTCGTACATTATAAATACTTATGAAAACCATTTTATGCTGTATCCAATTAAATGTTACGTTGTTGCAAAATACGGATATAGACGAATTTGAGTCACTGGCAAAACAACACCACTCTGGTCATGCTTTTCGTTCAGCATCCAGATAGACACAATTTGTAGCTGTGATGATGGCACAGCTAGCTGATCGAAATAGCTTGCGTGATATTGTAGAGAATCTATCAGCACAGACACATAGGCTTTACTATCTTGGCAGTGCACAGCTGACTCGTTCCAACCTCTCGCATATCAATAAAGATAAACCTTTTACACTTTAATTGATGCTGATTTCAACGTGAGCATACAGGCCAGAAAGAAATCAAAAGTAGTAGCCTAAATTGATATTGAAGCGGTGTTCAGTTTTGTTGCTGTCGCTTCCCATGCTGCCGCCAATAAAGGGTTGATTTTCTGCACTGATAAAATCGAAATAGGTGTATAGGCCACCGGCAGATAAGGCCATGCCGAGTACGTTCATCCAGGTATCATCCAGTCCGGCAGATTTGTTGGTGATAAGAGAATAGTCGTTGTAGAAGGTCAGGTTGGTGACAGGTCCCCAGGAGACGGGAAGGCTGTATGACAGGTTGGCGGTATACGAGTCGGCTTCTGCGGGGATGGTATCGTAAAAACTGTAGGCGCCCACCGCCATGAGGTCGGCTCCGTCGTTCACATCGTATTCGTAAGAAGCGGCTTGTAGTTGCAGGTTCCAGGGGCCGTAATCACCAACCAGGTGGATGGCATAGGCGTCATGATTGCCCGCCTTTTCACTGCCGCTGTGCAACAATCCATACTGAGCGGAAATGCCAAGCTCAATCTGCATGCCATCCATCGCACTGAGCTGGTAAGCGACACGGGCATTCCATGTGTTGTTTTCTGCGAGCATGTTGCCGGGTTGGTCAAAGGTTCCCTCTCCCGCTGCCCGGTAGCCCACCACATCGTAGGAGTAGCGGTCTTCACGATTATCGACAAAGCCATCCGCCCCGCCCTGTTCATCGTTGAAGTAGAAGCCGAAACGCAGATCCCAGGGTCCCTCCTTGTGCAGGTATTTGATGCCCGCATCGTAGTCATCCTCAAGGCCCACATAGTAGTTTGAGCTAAAGAAGAAATTGTGTGAGTTGTAGGGGAGTACGCCGAAAGGAACCTTTTGGATACCGATCTGCCCTTGTCTGCCCTCGCCGAAATCGTAACCTATCCAGGCGTGGTGAACTGCGTTCATGTATTGAAACCAGCGCCACTCGGCGGAAAGCAGTACACCACCAACCTTACCGTCGAGATTGATCCTGAAAATATCGAAATCGAAATCGCCGCCACGCTCCCGGTTTCCTTCACGGTATCGCTCGTTACTGTACTGTAGGCGGACGGCCCCGCCGAGCTTGATACCGTCAGGGCTGGCTTCTGGCTCGTCGTTGGCTGCAGTTACCATCGCTGTGGAGGCTGCTTTTTCCGTTTCCTGATGATCAGCCTGAGTCTCCTCATTCTTCTGAAGCGTTTTGTCACCCACCTTTCGTGTCTCGGTCAACTGGTGTTCCAGTTCCTGTATGCGCTGCTTCATCTGCTGAATCTCCTGAAAGATCCGGTCCGGATCGGTCTCGGCAAGAAGCGTGGCTGAAAAGGAAGTCATAACGATAGCGCAAACCAGTGGCGAGAATCGCCGTATCACGGATATGGACATGTATGCTTCCTCAGAATTTTTTGTTTAGGGATCGAATTAAATTGGTGGCCTGTAAGCACACTGCCTGCTTAATGGCTTTTCTGTAAAAAGCTTGTTGAAGCTTGGACGCTTTATGCAAAAGAGACATGCTTGACAAAGGTTTGAAATTTTCTGTGAGATCAGGCACTGTGCTTAGAACTCTAAACAATGTGAGGGCCCTATGTCAAACGATACCACCGATGATCCCTATGATACGGATTACGAGATCGGCCAGGATAATCTCGAACTGTTCGGAATGGATATGCACAACCCGGTTTTCTTCATCAGTGCCGGGCTGATCCTGATATTCGTGATCGGTGCGCTGTTATTTCCGGCTGACACCAAATCCCTGCTCGACGGTGCAAAAGGCTGGTCCATCGAGAACTTCGATTGGTTGTTCATCTGGAGTGCCAATATATTTGTGCTCTTTTGTATCGCATTGGTTTTTTTGCCGGTAGGGAAAATCCGCATCGGGGGCATTGATGCAGTACCGGAGTTTTCCACCCTTTCCTGGTTTGCCATGCTGTTTGCCGCAGGGATGGGTATAGGGCTGATGTTTTGGAGCGTGGCCGAACCCGTGGCTTATTACACGGATTGGTATGGAACGCCGCTCAATGTAGCACCGAATACGCCAGAGGCCGCTCGCGCAGCCTTGGGTGCGACGATGTACCATTGGGGACTTCACCCATGGGCAATCTATGCAGTGGTGGCACTGTCACTCTCTTTCTTTGCCTACAACAAAGGCATGCCGCTAACGATTCGTTCCGCATTTTATCCCCTTTTGGGTGAGGCCTGCTGGGGATGGGCTGGCCACGCCATCGATTTGTTGGCGGTGTTGGCCACCATCTTCGGCTTGGCCACTTCACTCGGCTTGGGCGCGCAACAGGCGGCAGGTGGCTTACAACATCTTTTCGACATACCCAACGCCATCAATACACAGATCGCGATTATCGTGGGCGTCACCAGCGTGGCCATTTTTTCTGTGGTGAGAGGTATCGACGGGGGCGTGAAGTTGCTCAGTAACATCAATATCGCGTTGGCGGCGCTTTTACTGGTGTTCATCCTGCTTTTTGGCCAGGGACTGGGTTTTTTCACCAGCCTGGCAAACACGGCATCCGCCTATGTCGAGAACTTTCTACCGCTCAGTAACTCCTTTGGGCGTGAAGATGATGTTTGGTTTCATGGCTGGACCGTTTTCTACTGGGCCTGGTGGATCTCCTGGTCTCCTTTTGTCGGTATGTTCATCGCACGCATATCCAAGGGACGTACGGTGAGAGAGTTCATTATTGCAGTACTGCTGGTGCCGACTTTTGTCACCCTCATCTGGATGAGTGCTTTTGGTGGAACCGGACTCGATCAGGCAGTCAATGATGTGGGCCAATTAGCCAATGGTATTTCAGATGTTTCTCTAGCGATGTTTCATATGCTGGAAAACCTTCCGCTGGCGTCACTCACATCGTTTCTCGGAATAAGTTTGGTCCTGATATTCTTCGTGACCTCTTCGGATTCCGGTTCATTGGTCATCGACAGCATTACTTCGGGAGGCAAAGTAGACGCCCCAGTGCCACAGCGGATATTCTGGGCGACCTTAGAAGGCGTGATAGCCGGAACTCTGCTCTATGGTGGAGGAGCTGAAGCGTTGCAGGCGTTACAGGCGGGAGCGATCAGTGTCGGACTGCCTTTTACGGTTGTGCTGTTGCTGATGTGTGTCAGTCTCTACAAAGGCCTTTCCGAAGAACTAAGACGCTCAGCCTGAGATCAGTCAAGCGCCGAAATCACTCTCATGAGGATGGAGCGAAAAGTATTCACAGACTGATGCTGGCCAAATAGAATGGGGTGAAAATGTACCTGCTTGACCGGGAAAGGAGTCTTTTATAAATGACGTCATCCGAAGCCGATATCACCGAAGACATTCTGATTGCCTTGAGACGTGTAATAAGGGCCATTGATCAACATTCGAGAGACCTGGTTCGTAGCCATGGCCTGACAGGGCCGCAGGCTTTGCTGCTCACGGAAATCGTGCGTAGTGATTTGCTGACGGGGAGCGAACTGGCCAAGCGGGTTAGTCTCAGTCAAGCGACGGTTACCGATGTGGTCAAGCGACTAGAGAGCCGCAACCTGCTGGAACGGAGCCGTGACTCGATTGACAAAAGAAGGATTATACTGCGTGCTACCGAACAAGGTGAGGCATTGGTAAAGCAATCGGTCCCTTTACTGCAGGAGCGTTTTCAGAACCGATTGAGTGAGCTTAAAGATTGGGAACGGAATCTGTTACTCTCATCATTACAGCGAATAGCGGGAATGATGGATGCGGAAGGACTGGATGCTGCTCCAATGCTAACCAGTGGCGCCATCACCGCCACACCCAAAGCGATAGAGGAGGTTGTTTCGCCACCGATGGACAAAGTCAGAAGTGAGCAGGAGCTGTGACTGAATCACCGGTGCGGATCATGCCAGAGCTTGGCACTCTGACCAATAAATAAGCTGGCGTTCGGACCACCCTGTTTATGCCCACACTGAAGTGACTCAGGGCCAGATTTTATTTTTGTTTTTAAACCAGAATCTGCAATTGAACATCGAGTCATTTACGGTTTTAAAAACTGAGGTATGCATGGTACAAACTCAGTGTGCCATTGCAGCGACTGTTATTTTGTCTCATCCCTGTACAGGGTGAGTAGGTTGTATGAATCACAATATGAAGTAAAGGGGTCAATTGACCCCTTTACTTTATTCAATGAAAGGCAGTTGTGAAATCTAACATTGGGTAAGAATCGAAGCATATGCTGGGCTTCTTTGGCAATCGCTCATTCCCAGGGTTACCATCAAACGATCTGTGCAACAGACTACCAGCGCGATGCATTCTCACACAGTCATCAGTCACTATAGTCGGCTTGAACATAGTCGGCTGCCTCTGACCAGTTCAAACTGATTTGGCCAAATTCATCAACTCTTGGGAGTATGATCTTCGCATGGAGAGAATGGACATGTGTTGCAATCTTTTGAACCGTCGTTGCATCGGCCTGCAATAATGATGGATGAGGCCTTATTGCATTGGCCTTCAGGTAAGCAAGTACTTTGTAGGCCGTATCGTTACAGGCAAAATTTCCAAGCAGGGTACTGATCCCCAAAGCTGAAAGCTCTCCAAGGAAGTGTCTTGCCTGCTTCAAATCGGAAGCCAGAGAAGGCAGGTTGAACTCAATCATCAATCCGGTGCCCACGACCTGCAACTTTCTCAGTTCAGATTGTATCAATTCGAGAACACTCTCATCTTTGGCGGTTTGTGCTGAAAGACGAATAATCAACCTGGTCATGTTTCCATCCAGCGAATATTCACCGAGTCTGTGAATCGCATGCTTACAAATATAATGATCGAAGGCCTGGCCAATACCATACTGTTCAACTGTGAGGTAGATATCATTCGCAACCAGTACTATATCTGTCGCTGGCTCGGGCAGTGGTATCTGTTCTCTTATTTCCGCATCACCATCATTAGAGGAAGTAAATCGTTGCTCATGAATGGATATAAGACCGGTATGTATGGCATTCAGAAACTGTTCTTTCTGGAAAGTATTCTCCTTTCTTTCATTATCAGGCGACGCAGTCGCTTGCTCCTGATAGCGGATATACCCAGAATAGGATTGCTGCAATGCTTGCATGGCGCTAATTTCCGCATGTTTGAGATAAATATAAGCGCCTAAAGGTTTGCTATCGATCAACTCCAAGCCAATTCCCAACCCTCTTCCATCATTTGTTGCAGAACCTTTATCAAGCCCTTCGCTAAGTTGCGCATAGAGCTTTACCCCTATGCTTTCGATCGCTTCTCTTGAAGGGCGCTGAAGCAAGATTGCCAAGCTTTGTTTGCCGGTTCTTGCTATGAAGTCACGTTTACTGAATAGTGCGCCGAGGAGGTCAGCAGCGTCCATGACACGCGTGCTTTTCGCTTTATGCTGGCCACTGTCATGACCAAATGCTTGATCACTAAGTACAATTGAAAAAACTGCACAAACAGATCCAGTGTGCTGTATTTCGTTACAGCTCATGTCCAGCTGCTGTAACAACTCCCGCCTGTTATGCAATCCGGTGGAAGTATCGATCAGACCTTTTTTTCCTGCTGAAAAAATCGCTTTCGCTCGATTGATTCATGTTTTTACTGTGGCTAGCAGATGCTGCGGGCGTACCGGCTTGGTTAAAAAATCATCTGCTCCTGAGTGGAGTGCCAACAACTTCTTATCCAGGTCATCTTCACCTGAAAGAAATACGATGGGTATGGTCAGCGACTCCTTTCTTTCCCGAATCACCTGGGTCAGTTCGATACCATTCGCTCCAGGCATATAGAGGTCCATTAAGATAAGATCTGGCTGGAACCCCTGAACTGCATCCATTACATTAAGCGGGTCGGTAATTGCAAGGGTCTCAAGCTCACCTTTACGTAATAAACTACTGGCGAATTGTGCCTGAGATTCATCATCCTCTACAATCAAAACACGGTAATGGGGTTTGATACCTGGTGCAATAATTCGCTTGATACTCAGCATCAAATCATTGATGTTGATCGGCTTAGAAAAACACTGGGTAGCACCTGTACGCAACACTTCGAGGCGGATCTCGATATCACATTGGTTTGATAGAAAGATCAACTCCGGTCTGCTTTTCTTTAGGAGGCGCAACTCATTGAGAACCTGGGGCACTACACTCATATCCTGCAGATATTCCGTATCGATCAGGACAACCTTCGCCTTCTCACTTTCCAGGGCGACACTCAGTGCAGCAGAATCTGTCAGGTTTAGAACCTGCCAACCGTTATTTGCAATAGCACGTGAGATTTGATCCTCTTCACCACTATGCTGATGCAGATAGATCACGTCATAAGAGACATCATCTTCAGGTACAAATGTTTTAGATGGTCGTGATGCTTCAATAGCCTGCTTCAATTTGCTAAAGAGACTATTCAGTTTTTCTATCTCTTCCACATCCGGCTGCGTGTTTTCCTCAAAAACATCATTGATCATCTGATCAATCGTACGACTCAGTTCATATATGTTAACCAGGCCCGTCTGTTTACTCTTTCTGGCCAGTACCTGGAGATGGCGTAGAACAGACCTTATGCCTGAACCGTTCCATATTCCGGAAGGCAAGACAGGCCAGTTACCCTCAATACTTGCTAGTAATTCAGGTAACTCTGCTGGCATTTCGCTTTGTTGCGAATTCTCAGTGGACATCATCACTCTTCACCCAACGGTTACTCATTTCCCTTCATATAGCCATACATTATCGATGGTTATATGTAGATTAGCTGAGGAATTGTCTTTAGTCACATGAAATATATAGAAAATATAATAGTTGATAGGTTAATTCTATACCATTGGTGATATTAACTTACTAAATCCATCAACTATTTTTATTAATACGGATAAGAATCATTAACATTAGTTTTTGTGTTCAGCTACTAAAATTTGTCCCACCTATCAATCCTGATCTTGAGGAGGGATTTTTAATGAATAAACACCAGACACCGATGCTTGACCAATTGGAGAGTGGTGAGTGGCCAAGCTTTATCACCGGCATTAAACGTTTGCGAGACCATCATAACAACCAGCGTATTCGTGAAACCAATAATGACTTGCTTGGGCAATTGGAGCATTCCTATCAGACAATCAAGGGTTATTGGAAAGGTGGAACGGTCAGTGTATTTGGCTATGGTGGCGGTATTATTCCCCGCTTCTCTGAAGTCGGAGAGTTATTCCCTAAATCGAAAGAGTTCCATACCTTACGCGTGCAACCGCCTGCCGGTAACTACTACACAACCGATTGCCTGCGACGTCTGGCTGACAGTTGGGAAAAATGGGGATCGGGTCTGGTGACCTTTCATGGCCAGACTGGAAACATTATGTTCATCGGCGCTAGCACGGAAAATACCCAACATTTTTTTAATGAGATCAACGATTATGGTTTTGATTTGGGCGGTGCAGGTCCCTGTGTTCGTACAGCTCAATCCTGCGTGGGTTCCGGACGTTGTGAGCAGTCCTGTACCAATGAACACAAAATCCACCGCAAGTTGATCAACAATTTCCTCGATGAGATGCACCGCCCTGCTCTCCCTTACAAATTTAAATTCAAGGTCTCCGGATGCCCAAATGATTGTATGAACGCCATTGAACGTGCCGATTTTGCTGTGATAGGTACCTGGCGTGATGAGATGCAGGTGGATCAGCATGAGGTCATGGAGTATGTCGCAAAAAAAGGCCGCAAATACATTATCGATAATGTCATAGCCCGCTGTCCTACTCATGCATTGTCATTGAATGACAATGACAATGACAATGACACACTCAGTGTAGATGATCGCAACTGCGTACGCTGCATGCATTGTTTGAATGTCATGCCCAAGGCGCTCTCACCAGGAAAGGACCGGGGCATCAGCATACTGATTGGTGGCAAACGTACCCTGAAAATCGGTGATCGCTTCGGCACCATCATTGTGCCTTTTATGAAGCTGGAAAATGATGAGGATTATGAACGCCTGGTTGAACTCTCTGAGGAAGTCATCGATTTCTTTGCTGAGAATGCCCTGGAACATGAACGCATTGGAGAGATGATAGAGCGAATTGGACTGGTTAATTTTCTTGATGCTCTAAGTATAGAAATGGATCCCAACATGATCGTACATCCACGGGAAAATTCATACGTCCGCACTGACAGCTGGAATGAAGAGGCTGCCAAGTGGATTGAACGCCAGTCATGCGGCGCTGATGCAGCATAGGGAGAAAAATACATGCCACACGTAGAACGCAGAACCCCGATCGAAAGCGGTTGCCCGGACGGTATTCAGTATATGCATCCTGTCATGCAGAAAAACTTCGGTCAGTGGAAATACCATGACGATCCAAAACCTGGCGTGCTACAACATATCGCAAACAGTGGTGAAGCGATCTGGACGGTACGTGCCGGGACTCAACGGATACTGGATCTGTTTACCCTACGCAAACTTTGCGAAATCGGTGATCAGTTTGCTGATGGCTATGTACGCTTCACTATTCGCAGCAATATAGAATTCATGGTAGCGGATGGCGAAAAAGTTGAACCACTCATTCAAGCACTGGAACAGAATGGTTTCATTGTCGGCGGCACCAGAAACTCAATCACTTCCATTTCACATACACAGGGCTGGTTACATTGTGATATTCCAGCCACTGATGCATCCGGTGTGGTCAAATCGATGATGGATCAACTGATTGGAGAATTTCGTAACTGGAATATGCCAAATCGTGTCCATATCACTACCTCATGTTGTCAAATCAATTGTGGAGGACAAGGCGATATTGCAATCAATATCCAGCATACCAAGCCACCTAAAATCAACCATGACCTGGTAGCCAATGTCTGTGAGCGTCCATCTGTAGTGGCTCGCTGCCCCGTTGCCGCAATTCGACCCGCAATGGTCAACGGCAAACCATCACTGGAAGTGGACGAACGAAAGTGCGTCTGCTGTGGCGCCTGTTACCCACCTTGCCCGCCGATGCAGATCAATGATCCTGAACATTCAAAATTAGCCGTTTGGATTGGTGGTAACCACTCCAACGCCCGCGGCAGGCCAACCTTCCAAAAACTTGTCGCTGCCGGGATACCCAACAATCCACCACGTTGGCCGGAAGCAACAGCCATCGTCAAACGGATAATAACAACTTATCAAACGGATGCTCGAGATTGGGAACGTATTAATGACTGGGTAGAGCGCATCGGCTGGCCTCGCTTCTTTGAATTGACCGAATTACCCTTCACCAAATTCCATATCGATAACTGGCGCGGTCAGCAAAAGAGCTTGAATGCATCGAGTCATTTACGGTTTTAAAAAAAATAGAGCCTGCACGGAGTTCAGTGCGCAATTCTAGCGGCTATTAATTCATCAATATTGGCCTTTGGGCTTTCACACGGGCTAAATAGGTCTAAAATGTGTGGTGTTCGAAGTCCTACACATTGATGAAGCTATTGGTATTTTATGACCTCCAAGGCCACCCCCATAGAGCGATTGCGGAATATCGGCTTGATTGCCCATATTGATGCAGGCAAGACCACAACCACGGAACGCTTTCTCTATTACGCGGGCCGCACCCATCAACTCGGTTCAGTCGATAGCGGTACCACCGTCACTGATTGGATGGATCAGGAGCGTGAGCGGGGTATTACCATTGTCGATGCTGCCGTATCCGCTTTCTGGAATGATTACCAGATTAATCTCATCGACACACCGGGACACATCGATTTCACAGCAGAGGTGCAACGGGCCCTGCGCGTGTTGGATGGGGCCGTGGTGGTGTTCGATGCTTCACAGGGCGTTGAACCCCAGAGTGAAACTGTTTGGCGACAAGCGGATCGATACAATGTCCCCCGCCTCTGCTTCATTAATAAGATGGATCGCATCGGTGCCGACTTCGATCACTCGGTCATCACTATTCGTGATCAGCTTGGCGCCAACCCGGTTCCCCTGCAACTCCCTCTTGGTAAAGAGTCGGAATTCGAGGGTGTCATCGATCTGATCAGTATGCGTGTCATTCGATGGCGTGATGAATTAGGTGCACACAGAGATTTCGACGAAATCCCTGCCAGCAGTCTCGAAACTGCCCGGTCCGCCCGGGCATCAATGATTGAGATGATCGCTGAACAGGACGATGCGCTGCTCGCTATCTGGTTGGAGGGGAGTGAGGCTGATGAGGATGCCATCAACTCCGCACTGCGTCGTGCCACCTTGAAAAACAGCATTGTGCCGGTCTTGTGTGGCAGCGCATTGAGAAACAGAGGTGTTCAACCTCTGTTGGATGCGGTCATCAACTATTTGCCCTCTCCTCTCGATATCGGAGAGATCAAAGCCAGCCACCCGGAAACGGGTGAGCCGATCATCTGTCATCCTAGTGCAGATGAACCTTTAAGTGCGTTACTCTTTAAAACAGTGACTGACTCTTACGCGGGCCGGCTCTGTTATGTACGCGTCTACTCCGGTTCCTTGAAATCAGGCACAAATATCCTCAATCCTCGTCACAAGCGACCTCAACGTGTCGGCCGCCTCGAGCGCATGTACGCTGAACACAGGGAGGATATCGACACCATTCATGCCGGTGATATTGCCGCCGTATTAGGTATGAAAGAGGCTATTACCGGGGACTCGCTCTGTGACACCCACCATCCACTTATCCTTGAATCGATTAGTTTTCCGGAACCGGTCATTCAAATCACCGTAGCACCCGTCACTGCACAGGATAACGACCGGCTCGCTGACGCCCTCCACCATCTCGCTGAAGATGACCCGACCTTCAAAGCCGACACCGAGGAGGAGACTGGACAGACAATCCTGTCCGGTATGGGAGAGCTGCACTTAGAGGTTCTGTTGGAACGATTGAAACGTGAACAAGGCGTCAACGTCCGCACCGGAAGACCTAAAGTTGCCTACAAAGAGACGATTACCCGCCCCGCTACGAATGTTGAAGGCCGCTTTGTCAGACAGACCGGTGGCCATGGGCAGTATGGCCATGTTGTTATCGACATCACACCCGGAGAGACCGGCCAAGGCCTTTTTTTCGAAAACAGTATCTCAGGCGGCGCCCTATCAAAGGCCTATATTCCTGCTATTGAAGAGGGGATTCGGGAAGCTGCCAGAAGTGGTGTCATTGGGGGATATCCAGTAACCGATCTAACGGTGACTTTGATCGATGGATCTGAGCATAGCGTGGACTCCAATCCTTTGGCCTATAAAGTGGCTGCCGGGATGGCCCTGCGCAGTGGTCTGGAGGAGGGTATTCCCGTCCTTCTCGAACCCATTGTTCGAAGCGAAGTCATTACACCCGAGGAACATTTAGGTGATGTCCTGGGACAACTGGCCAACAGACGGGCCGAAATCGAAGGGGTCACTGACCGGCCTGGTCAAATCAAGGCGATACGCAACCTGGTTCCCCTTTCCGAGATGTTCGGATACGCCACAGAATTGCGTTCTGCAACCCATGGTCGCGGCTCGTTCACCATGGAGCTTAATCATTTTGCTGCAGTACCAGCAGCAGTCATGAAGTCAATGGGTCGGTAAACTGGATATCTGTTTTGGCCGAATCAAATGGGTGGGTTATCTCGGTATGCTCCAAATGATGATTTTTCAGAATTATCCTTACACAACCTATTTGTTGATCAGCGCCCCCAACGTATCAGCAAGTTCTTTTGGCTGGAATTTCGGTACATAGGCATCCGCACCCACACCTTCGCCTAGTGCCTGGTTTGCTTCAGAAGTCAATGATGAGTGCATGATCACAGGAATACCATTGAAGCGAGGATCCTGTTTCACCTTTCGAGTCAGCACATAGCCATCCATTTCCGGCATCTCCACATCGGTAAGGATGAACTGCACTTCATCAGAAATTGTTTTACCAACCACTTCAGCTCGATCAGCGATTTCGTTCAGTTTTTCCCATGCTTCAGCGCCGTTGGTTGTTCCGATATGATGCACTCCCATATGTTCGAACGTTCTGATGATCTGCCCACGGGCTACGCTGGAGTCGTCCGCAAACAGTATGGTAATGTCTCTGCTTATATCATGAGGATGAATCCCACCAAAGATCTCTTCACTTTCGTAAAGGCCTGCTGACTCGGCAAGCACCTTCTCAACGTCCATAATCATCACCAGGTGCTTGTCCTCCATCTCCGCTACTGCGGTGACAAGCCCGCCAAGTTGACTGACCAACATCGGTGGTGGCGCCTTCACCTCTTCCCAATTGAGCCGTTCAATCGTATCAACCGAGTTCACAAGAAAGCCCTGAACGTGCTTGTTATACTCAGTGATCATTAGAATGCCAGGCTTACCCTGAGTCCGTACACCACAGAACTTTGATAGGTTGATTACCGGCACCATCGCTCCTCGAAGACTGACCATGCCCTCGACGCTATCCGGCATGTCCGGTGCTTGGGTAATATCAGGTACATGCATCACCTCCCTTACTTTGAAGACATTGATCCCGAATACTTCGTTACGTCCGGTTTCCCTATCTTCTCCCAAACTGAACAATAATACCTCCAACCGGTTGGTGCCGGCGAGCCGGGTTCGTTGATCTACAGACTGCATCAAGCTTGTCATGGTGCTACCTTCTATTCAAAACAGTTTTAACGGCTACTTACTTCACCTGGAATTGACTCACAACTTCCTGTAGTTGTGAAGCCATTTGCGCCAGTTCTTGTCCCGCCTGTTCGGTCTGGTTGGCACCACTGGCATTCTGGGACGTCATGTCATTGATCCGAACAATACTGCGGCTCATTTCATCCGCCACGGCACTTTGCTCCTCCGCGGCAGTAGCAATCTGGCTGCTCATTTGATCGATCTCTGATGCCGATTGTGCAATAGTCGACAGCGAGGTTCCTGCCAGAGTGGCCTGTTCAACAACAGACCTGGCCTGCTCTCGACTTTGATTCATCGTCTGTACAGCATTTTTCGAGCCGGTCTGTAACTTTTCGATGATTTGATTAATCTCTGTGGTGGATTCCTGGGTGCGTCCAGCCAGGGTTCGCACTTCGTCTGCCACTACAGCAAATCCACGACCCTGCTCGCCTGCGCGGGCCGCCTCGATCGCTGCATTCAATGCCAACAGGTTGGTTTGTTCTGCAATACCCTTGATCACATCCAGCACCGTGTTGATGTTTTCACTATCCTTCTCAACCTGACTGATGACTTTTGCACCACCTTCTATCTGATCTGCCAACTGCTGAATACCCTGTACGGTCTCATCTACTATCTCACGGCTCTTCTCAGTTTCGACATTCGCCTCTTTTGCAGCATTGGATGTATTGCTCACACTCGTCGCCACCTCTTGTACGGTAGAGGCCATTTCATTCATCGCTGTAGCAATCTGATCAGTCTCAGACTGCTGTTGTTGAATGTTCGTACTGGTCTGTGTCGTCACCACAGACACTTCTTCGGCTGCAGTGGCGAGCTGGACGGTAGTGGCATGAATCTGTGAGATCATGGTCTGCAAATGCTTATGCATCGTTTGCATCGACTTTTGCAGATTGCTGATCTCATCTTGACCTTCCACAGATACACATTGGGTAAGATCGCCCGAGGCTATAACCTCAAGTTCACGCGATGCTTCACTCAAGCGCTTCACGATATTACGCGAGACACTCCAGCTCACTATGCCACCGATGAGAAGCGCCAGCATAGTCAAAACAATCATCATCTTAAACGCAGCATGCTCATGTTGTTCTGCACGTTTGACAGCATTCTCGGTAAATTTCTCTATCTCGCTCAGCAAGTCTTGGAGTTCAGTAGCCAGTTGTTTCTCTTCGTGCTCAATCTTTTCAGCAAATACTTCAGCTTCGTGTATATTCCCCTGGGAAAGAAGGACAAACACCTGATTGGCATGTTGTTCAAAGTCATCATGCTCTTTTCCGATCTTCTTCAATGCCTGATCGACGCGCTCAAACTCTTTTGCATCTTCCTCGCTGTAGACCTGTGTTATAGCCTCCTCTACCATGCGCTCACCTGTATGGATATTTTCATCAATCTCTTTGCTAAACTGCTCGAATACCGCGATGTTTTGCTTGAAATGCTCAGACGCATTCGCTTCCTGTTGCAGCAGCATCCCATACCGCATAGCGCGTTCAAAATGGTTGGCCTGCTCTAAGTAATGCTCAGTGAGCTTGGTCAGATTTTCAGTCATCGGTATGTCTTGTAGTGCAATGGCATCAAGCTCTGTGCCGATCTGGTTCATCGAGTTTAGTGCATAAGTTGAACCGATAATCATTAGGGCCATCAGGATCAATGTGTTACCAACGATCTTCGCTTTAACAGAAAGGTTGCTGATTAGGTTTTTCATTACAGTTTCTCGTGTCAAAATATGATTATTCACCTAGTCCCTTAGTGGGCAGCAAAGAGGGTACGCCAGTGCATATCCTGCCATGGACGAGTATTTTTTCCAAACAACAGGGTAAAGTGGTTGACTTGCCGGCTAGATACCTCTATCTATATTTCCATAACAATTCAGTTAACTTTTTCGCTACAGGGTGGTGTGGCCAGGGAGCCACTACATCAGATGACCTTGCTTTGTAAAGTTAACGGGTCAGTAGTGTTGCTATTTATATGTTTCGTTCGGGAATCCATTTACTTTAGACTCAATTTAAAAGTATACAAATATTGGTAGTTTAATTCATAAGTCGTTTTTCATTGTGAAAATAATTGAAACCACAGGCGGATTTCAGTCGCCAGTGCGACACGGCTTGATTATGCAGCTAAACGCATAGCATCGTAAACTTCATTTGGTGTTTTGTACCCTAGCGTTTTTCTGGGTCTGTTATTTAACCTGTCTTGTATGTAGGCAATCTCTTGGTTTGTGACTCGGTCTAGCGGCATGGCTTTGGGTAAATATTGTCGGATCAATCCATTGTGGTTTTCGTTAAGCCCTCTTTCCCAGGAATGGTAAGGATTGGCAAAATAGTTGTCTGCGCCGAGTGCCTCCTTAATTTGAGCGTGATAGGCAAACTCTTTGCCATTATCAAACGTAATGGTGTGAAGGCATTCCTTCTCGAGTTCCAGCAGTTTAATAATGGCGTCCTTAACAATCTCGGCATGCTTGGTTGGAACGTGCGCAATGAGTGTCTTTTTACTGACGCGTTCGGCCAAGGTCACCAAAACCCCTTTATGAGCTTTGCCAATGACAGTGTCGGCTTCCCAATCACCTATACGCACTTTTTCATCGACAACAGAGGGTCTCTCATCAATTGATACACGCCCGATAATTTGGCCTCTAGCCTCTGATGAGCCGGTGCGCCTCTTGTAGGGCTTTCTGTGTCGAAGATGTTTGTAAAGTTCACCACCAGACGCTTTGTCTTGCCGGATAAAGCCGTAGATAGTCGTCGCACAAACCAGGGGAAGCCCTTGGCTTTTGAGTCGCCCTCGTATCTGATCTGGACTCCATTCTTGCTGAATCTTTTCAGCAATCAATGATTGGACCTCATGAGTTAGTTTTCTATCTCGAGGCTTATTCTGATGACGCTGTTGAGTTTTCTCATGTGCTTGCTTGGGTCTATAACCCCGCAAGCCGGTATTACGTTTCACCTCTCTAGAAACGGTGCTGTGATGCTTATTGATGAGTGTGGATATTTCACGATGCGACCGGTTTTCTGTCACTCCCTCATAAATCTGGTATCGTTCTTCTTCGGTCAGTCGGGTATATGTCTTTGGCATAGTGATCTCACATTGGGTTTTAGTCGACCGTGAGCTTCGCCCACTGGCCGTCAAAATTCAATGTGTCGCACTGGCGACTGAAATCCGCCACACATATACATAGATCACAGCGGAATCAAAGTATTATCCAATTGATTAGGCCACTGTATGGTATATAACTCACTTCGTCTCACTAACTTCACTGTTAGCAAACAATGATCTGACCATCAGCATCATTCGACTATACGTTGAAAACGAAATTGGCATACTCTCCCCTTCATTTATGAATGATGAAAGTCAATCATAAGAATAAAATCAGTGTAATTGGAGCAGGTACTGCAGAGACCACACACAATAAAAAAGCAATGACACTGCAATAAAAATAGCCCACCAGTGAATATCTTCTCAGAACCTAGTGTTTGAATAGATTACTATCTCTACTAACCGAATGGAGCAACAGTCCAGGAGCTTAGCCAATAAACGCATCCTTAGAACTCAGATAGGTAAGCTCTTCAGCGGAGTTCACTCGACCTAATAGGGCATTCCTGTGAGGAAAGCGACCGAATCTTTGTATCAGGTTGCGATGATGCTTCGCCCATTTCAGATTATTGTTCAATCCTGCAGATTCAAATAATGAGACCGACCGCTCCTGATCAGAGAGGGATTCACTGTGCATAAAAGGAAGATAGAGAAAGGCTTTCTGAGCCAATGGCAATAGATCATCAAATCCACAGGCGATAGCATGTTCCGCCACATCTCGAGACTGCTGTTCCGTAGAAAATGATTCTGCCTGGTTGCGAAACATGTGCAGGGGAAACTGATCAAGAACAATCACTAAAGAGAGACAACCCTCCTTTGTTTCAAGCCAATGATCTAACTGTCCGTTTTTAGCATTCTGCCACAGAGAAAGATAGTCATCCCTTATCTCCTGATCGAACTCCTGTGTTGAATTAAAACGTAGCGGTGCAACCCGCTTTGAAAACCAGAACGCAACAATTTGATAGGGTTGTATATCAGTCATTATCACCTTTCTTTCATTCATATTAATTACATTATTTTAATAGTAACAAGAAGTTCATTCACCTAATCTTTTTACAAAATTTATCAATTGCCATCGCGATTGAACTATTGCATTTTGATAAACTGAATCTATTGAGTCAGGTCATTAATACATAATAAGCAGATCGCTGGGAAATCTTGTTAAATCAAGAGGCTGGTATCGATGAATATAATGAAAACAATCATTCCATTAAGTCTGACAGGGGTTTTCCTTGTAACAATACTAGGTTGTTCTGCAAAAGTAGGGAGTGAGCAGTGGTGTGATGCCATGAAGGACAAAGCAAAGGCAGATTGGACTGCTAATGAAGCAGCCGATTTTGCCAAACACTGTATTTTTAACTAAGGAGACTATGATGGATTTAACATCACTTTTAATATTCCTTGCGATTGGTGCCGTTGCTGGATGGCTGGCTGGTACCCTGATGAAAGGTGGCGGCTTTGGCCTTCTCGGAAATATTTTGGTCGGCGTAGTTGGGGCCATTATCGGTGGCTGGGTATTTGGCCTACTGGGATTGTCTGTGAATGGGCTAATAGGCTCACTCATTACAGCAGTAGCAGGGGCTTCGCTGCTTCTTTTTATTGTTGGTTTAGTGAAAAAATAGGCCCATCATAAAGCTCTCTCGGCAGTGAAAAAGGAGACTGTAAATTAGATTGTGTATCTGCTTATCATTAACCCCTAAAGGGAGATAAGCAAGATGAACAAGAAAGAGATAGAAGCATTAGCTC
>JAIVEQ010000016.1 GCA_023838465.1 Candidatus Thiodiazotropha sp. | reverse complement strand
GAATGTGTCCATTAGTGGAGAATACGGCTGCCGCATGTGCCCCACCCGTTTCATCGAAAATGGCCTGTCGTCGTCGCATCTCTTCCATCAGCTCAGCAAAGCCTCTACCTTTGAGGCGCATGCGATCAGGCACGCTCTTCAAACCAAATGTATTATTCTCGACCACTTCCCTGCTTCCACAAATTCCACAAGAACTGGTCATCACCACGTTGCGACGACGTGTTTCAATCATTTCCGGATGTTTGACCTTCATGCGTACGACCCCCGGCTTATCGGGACAAACCGCCAGGCTCTCGACATCATCAAGATCTTGGATCAAACCTTCTGTGAATGCGAAACCCGCAGCCAAAGAGAGGGCCGCACCAGGAACTTCCCCACTCAGCAGACCGTGCCCTGAGAGATACCCGCTACCGAGGAGCTGCACATCGTCGGTTGGTGTCCACATCAGGGTATAAGTACCGATCTCCTCGACATCCAAAGTCAAGGCATCTTCCACGACCACCGGACTCTCTTCCACCACGCCTGGCTGACCCGGCCCGGGAATGCAACGTGAGGTTACCCGCCGTACGCCAGGCTTCTGGTCACCATCCATGGCGTTGGAAGAGACAGCTCTAGCGCAGGCCAAGACGGGCTGCAAAGCTAATTTGGGGCTCATAGACACCTGCCTTGAAAATTAAAACTCGATAGCTAAAGAAACCGATCAGCACGCCAATCGCTGCCACAACTACCGCTACCAATGTCGTTCCCCCAAACCACAGTGCGATAAGAGGCAGTACAATGCCGGCACCGAACACCAATCCATGAAAAGGCAATGAGAAGCTCTCTTTAATCAACAAGGTCACCGACTGTTGTCCTCCCCGAGTGCCGTGATAGGCAGCATGAAGCAGGCTCAACAGGATAGCCAGGGTGACCACCAACAAACCTAAAAATATCTTTTGCAACATCACCAGATCTGCATCGGCCAAACCACCCAACACACTTGCCAAAAGTAGGGTGACAGCGGAACCACTGAGTAAAGCATAGGCCATACTGCTAACCGGCATCAGACCTGTGTTCCACAAGGAGATGGAAGAGGAGTGGGACATGGCAAAACCCTGGTAGGTCATAACCACCAACGCAGCGGCTACCGTAACAAACATCACCAGCTTGCCCAGAAACGCACCACCCGACCAGCCGAACGCTTGATCAAGCACAACCAGCATCCCGAATGGGACAAATACCATAATGGATATCAAGCCCCGGCTTATCCAGGAACGATCAGGACGAAGTACAGCCCGCCATGATTTTGCCGGCACACCCATGTGGGTCAAATGAAAAAAGGGCTTTCCAACACCCGTGCTGATTAGACCGAGGATCATCCCGGCAATAAAATCAAAGTACATCGATATCAGGAAGGTACCGGCACCCAACTCACCGAAGAAGAAGGCGGTGGCCATCGGCACATCCCAGAAATTTTGGAAACGATAGCCAAGTTTAAAGCTATCGCCGACCAAAGGTGCATCTGTATTCGACATCATCCGCTCCTTTAGGATATGTAGTAAACCTTGGGTTTGGTATTTTTTTCCGCCAGTGGGGCCTGACCACCACCCCGTTCACGCATTACCCGATTGGGCTTGCTGTCAGGGTCATCAAAATCACCGAAAATACGTGCATTGGTGGGGCAAGTGACTACGCAGGCAGGATCCAGGCCGGCATCCACTCGGTTGCTGCAAAAGTCGCATTTGATAACAGTACCCGGCGTAAAACGATCGTAGCCCTGCTTCTCGAAATCGGTTAACTGACCTTCACCGAATAGCCCCCTGTCCAACATTTCCTTGGAGACCTGACTGCGTTGATCATAGGGGCAGGCCACGGCACAGCTTCCGCATCCAATACACTTTTCACCATCCACCATGACAATGCCATCATCCCTTGTGTAAGTAGCTCCGCTAGGACAGACCTTTTCGCAGGGCGCATCCTCACAGTGATTACACAGGGTCGGGATATAGACCCGCTTTACAGATGGATAGACACCGTAGTCCTCACTCAGCGTTTTGGTAAAGAAAACACCGTCCGGCAGGCTGTTCTCCTGTTTACAGCCTATTACGCAGGCATTGCAGCCAATACATCGCTTTAGGTCAAAGACCATACCCATTCTGGCCATCAGTGCGCCCCCTTGCCTTTCGCAATCTCGTCAACCATCTGATAAACGGTGCCGCCTTGCTTAAGACTTTCCGGCCAATCATCCACTTTAGTGATCTTCACACGACAGGCAGTCTCCGGTTGACCGGTCACAGCATCCGTGTTCTTCAAGTCATAGGGCAACATATCGTTGAAGTGTCCGCCGGCATGGCGTACAGCACGATTTTCTGTGCGGATGCGTGACAGTGAATTGGAAACGCCTACCGCGTCGGGATGCATCGTCTCCACACCCGCGACACGACCGTATATGGGACCGCCATGGGGCGACTCCAGCCTGATGATATCGCCACTCTCCAGCCCTTTGGCCTGCATCGTCCCGCTGTTCAAAAGGATTGAGGTATGCACGGGATCTCGATAGACAATATCCTTGAGCCAGGGATTACTCAGACTTTCACCAAAATTCATCTGGATATCCTTGAAAAAGAAGCCGTACAGGTCGTATTCCGGCGGCTCCAGGTGAATCGGATCCAGGTCCGGTGTCGGTAAGGGTTGATAGTCATCCCAGGGCCATTGATCGATAAAGGGGACGCCCTTCTCTTTCATTTTCCCTTTCAGATCCTCGCGAATGGTCACCATATCCTCGATATAGAAAAGCAGCCGCATCCCTTCCCAGGGCCGGTAGGACTTCTTCGACTGACGCCAGGTAGAAGAGTGGCCATGTTCGATATACCAGTCGAGATCCTTGCCGTTCCAAAGCTTGCCTTTGCGTTCGGCGATCTCCTTGTCGGTGTATTTTTTACCCGGCTCGAGCATCAACTCCGGTACCTGATGGAATCCCAGCACCATGTTGATGACGTTGTTCCAGGAGTCGACCAATCCCATACGCTCCGACAATTCGTAAAAGATCTCCTCCTCGCTCTTAGTGTCGTACAACGGCTCCACTGCGGGTTGACGAAGACACTGCCCCTCAGTGAAAGGCGGCTCGATCATGGTCATGTTCCAGGTCTCGAGTACATCGCTCGAGGGTAGGATTACGTCAGCGAAATCGGTGGTCTCGGTGGGAATAATGTCGCAGCAAACAATAAAACGCATACTACGCATGATGTCGAACCAGCCTTCACGAGGTCCCTGCATCGCCCACAACGGATTAGAGTGGCAGATCACCATCACATCCGGCTTGTAATCCATGCCGAACTGCTCTGGATCCTTCCACACACTCAGATTCAAATGGGGAGGATTGACACCGACCGGGAAATAGCTCAACAGATGATATTCGTTGGGTGGATAACTCATTGGCGGTACCACCCCAAGTTGATGAGGTTCGCCCTTCATCATGCCGCACTCACCTGGCTCACAACGTAACCAGTCGATGGTCTTTTCATCCAGGTTCACGCCTAAATGACCGCCAGGGGCATCGATATTGCCGACCAGGAAATTGACCAGCTTATAACTGTGATTGGCTTGCATACCTTTTTTTCGTCCCTGGGCACCACGATAGTAGTTGTATGCTGCCGGACGAAGGGGCAGAGTGCGGCCATCTATCTCGATAGTAGCGCCAATCTGTGCCGCCTCCGCAAACTCACGGGCAATGTGTCGTACCGTATCCGGGGGTACGGTGGTGATCTTTTCCATCTCCTCAGGGCTACAGCCATCCAATATATCCTTGAAACGTTGGAAGGCCGGTTTACATTTTTGACCCGCGATTTCGTATTCACCGGTCAGGGCAAAATCACCGATGGTTTTGTCGTTCCACAGCTTGGCTTTCTCCTCCTTGGCATCCCAGACCCATATATCGCCCTTGTCATTACGGACGAATAGTCCATCCTCACCCACCAGGTAGGGTGCATTGGTATCCTGTTTCAGGAATTTCCAGTCACAGAGTCCTTCATTGACCAATACATGACTCATGCTCAACGCAAACTGCCGATCAGTGGCCGGTTTAATGGGTACCCACTCTTCTGATTTAGCGCCGGAGATAGAGAGCCTTGGCTCCACTGTCACAACCTTCATACCCCGATCAACACGGGCATTCGCCATATGGTAGGAGGAAGCAGCAGCATGCAAATGGGATGAGAAACCATCGCCAGTACCATCATTTATCCAATAGTTGCAGTACTTAACATCATTGATTGATGCAAAGGATGCATGGATATAACCATTGGCAGGATGGTAGGCCCCGCCACAAATGGTGCCGGCAGACTGGAAGCAGTTAAAATTGCCGAACGAGAGTGGCCAGGTCCAGATATGCATCTTCTGGAAATCTTCCAGGGAAGGCAGGATCTTCCTGGGATCCTCTTTCAAGGATGTACCGATTTCCCGGGCACAGATGTCAAAGGCCTCATCCCAACTGATCGGTTCCCATTTTGGATCGACACCCGGCCCCTTATCGGGGTTCGTTCGCTTCATGGGCTGTTTGAAACGCTGTGGGTCATAATGCCGCATAATGGCCGCATTGCCCTTGGGACAGAGCTTGCCTTTATTTGACGGATTGGAGGGATCACCCTCGATCTTATTGACCACGCCATCGTCAGTAACGTGGATCAAGTTGGTGCAAGAGTGCAAACACATCTTACAGGTTGAACGCACCCACTTACCGGGTTTCAGCGAATTCTGAACCACTCTCTCTGAACTACTCACATTGAGCCTCCTGACTAGTGAAATCGCCTGGTAATCGAGTCGGACATCCGTCCAAATCCCTACCTCTACGCATTCTTTCGATGCTGCTGTTGGCGTATGTACCCACGCTAGTATTTTCCCAGGAAGTCCCGCAATCCTGAAAGTGCACAGTAATAGCCTGATAGCGCATAAGTTGGCTCTGCATTTCTATGGAAAAACTAGGTGTTTTCGATTTGGAGGTGATTTTGCGGCTAAACGCCAATCGCTTGACTGTCGCATGAGGACAAGCATAAATCAGAGTAGATGGAGCCCTGTGTAAACTTGAAATAATCTTGGTAATTCTAAATGTTAGTATCTCTGTACAAATAGCTGCGGAACATGACTAAACAACACCAAAAGGGAATCAATAAGCATTATTCAGTGCAGTATGCTGAATCGGAATAGATAGAAAAGTGTTGCGCTTGTTCCAGCAACTTGATTGTCACATTTATCCTTCCTACCGTAGATTCTAGGCTGAAGGGAAACTTGAAACCTCAATAGCAGATGGATTCATCATGCTGTCGAATACCAAGTTGGCCAATAGATCCTCGACATCACGAAAGCGTGAGCAACAGGGTGATACAACCCAATAACAGGTCCGATCACTTCTGCTTGATTTGGGTATGATAGTCGGGGTTTGTTGATTTGTTCTTAGCAGAGCTGTCATGCCAAATCGGTTAACGTGACAATTCCGTTGATGTATCATCTAGACACAACGGCCAGGCAATGCCTGGCCGTTGTTTGTGAGACAAGAAATGTCAGCTAAATATCTAGCTTGCCCGCATCCTGCAGGGCCTTGGCCTGAGCAGGCCAGCTGGACGGGTCGAAACGGCGATATCGGGTGCCTTCTTCATCCAGAACAGCCCGGAGTTGTTTCTCATCCATTGCAGCCAAGGTCACAAAGTTTGCAATACCTTTGGATTGCAGCATCTTAGCAAGGGCGGGTCCGATTCCAGAGATCAAGGTCAGATCATCGGTTGATTGTACGGCTGCTTTGCTGGGTGCTGGCCGAACTGAAGGCGCGGCTTTTGTTCTTTGTCTGGTGTTGGCAACCTTTTTTCCCTTATTGGCAGCGGCTGCTGGTTTCTCAGGTGCTGGTGAGACCTGGATTTCCTTCAACTTTTCGCCAATACGAGCCTTCACAAATGAGCCGGGTGCATCTTCAAGTACTTTGTATTTGCCGGTACCGGGTTTGCGTGCCGCCACCTGTTCACCGCCCATGGGTGCAATCCATCGTTGCCACTCAGGCCACCATGAACCAGGATTTTTCTCTGCATTCTCAGCCCAGTCATTGGGGTCTGAGGGAAGACCATCGATCACCCGGTAGTCATACTTCTCAGCTTCCGGGGGATTAATTACACCTGCAATGTGCCCTGAGCCTCCGAGGATGAATCGTGCCGGGCCTGAGAACAGCTGAGCGCCGGCATAGGTCGATTTCCAGGGTGCAATGTGGTCCTCCACGGTGGAGACGAAGCAGACCGGAATATCGATGGTCGAGATATCGATAGGTACATCGGCGACAGTCAACCCACCTGGCTCTTTCAACAGATTCTTTTGGTACATATTACGCAGATACCAGCTGTGCATCTTTGCCGGCATGCGAGTGGAATCTGAGTTCCAGTAGAGCAGATCAAAAGGCCGTGGATCGTTTCCAAGCAGATAATTATTGACGTAAAAGGACCAGATCAGATCGTTGGCGCGCATCAGATTGAAAGCGCCCGCCATGGATGAACCTTCAAGATAGCCATCCTTCTCCATCCGTTGCTCAAGACCACAGATCTGCTCCTCGTCGATAAACACACCCAACTCACCAGGCTCTTCAAAATCCAACATGGTGGTAAAGTAAGTAGCGCTCTTGATCCGATCATCACCGGCAGCCTTCATATAGGCCAGCGTAGTGGTCAGCAGTGTCCCACCAATGCAGTAACCAATGGCATTGATCTCACTCTCTCCTGTAATTTCCTGCACCACATCCGTCGCATTAACCACACCATCCTTCAGGTAGTCGTCAAAGGTGATTTCACGGTAACTCTCATCCGGATTGATCCAGGAGATTACGAAAACAGTATGTCCCTGCTCGACCAACCATCGCAGCAGCGAATTCTTGGGTTGCAGATCCATAATATAAAACTTGTTGATCCAAGGCGGCACCACCAACAGTGGTCGCTTGAATACCTTTTTGGTAGTTGGGGTGTATTGGATCAGTTGAAACATGCGGTTCTGGTAGACAACCTTGCCTGGGGTAACCGCAACATTCTTGCCCAGCTCGAAGGCCTCACTATCGGTCATCTGAATCTGTAGCATACCCTTGCCGCGCTCCAGATCCTCTAGCATATTTTTCAATCCATGCACCAGATTACCGCCCTTGGTTTCAACGATCTTCTCCAAAACCGCCGGATTGGTCAGTGCAAAATTGGTTGGCGACATGGCATCAAGATAGCGCTCTGTAAAAAAGCGTACTTTCTCTGCCGTGTGATCATCCAGGCCATCCAGATCGGTTACCAGCTCACGCATCCATTGTGAGATGAGAAGATAGGACTGCTTGATATAACCAAAAGCGGGCTCCTGTACCCAATCTTCATGGCGAAACCTGCGATCGCCACGGCCCTCTTCGACCACTGGAGGAGAATCGATACCGAGAAAACTCAATGCACTGTGCCGATACAGCTCCATCGATTTCTGTAAATAACCGGCGTGCGTACCCATCAACTTCTGTGGATCCTGGATAGCAGCCATTAACCATTCGCCATAGAGCTGCTTGAGATTAAACGGATCCATATCCATCTCGTTGAAGCCCTCAGAGAAGTCTGTCATCAAATCTTCTACTCGTTGAAAATTCTCTTGAAGACCCTCGGCAAGCTGCACAAAGTCCAGCGTATTGATTTCTTGGTTGGTCGATTCACTCATAGTCAGACTGGTCTCTAAGGGTTCTAGATGATATGGAAGGGCGATAGTGATCGCATGTTCAGTGGCTACTGTAACATTAGCCCATCTTTTTGATCGAATCCTTGACCTCTTTGAGGGCATCTGTAAAACGCTCATTGACCAAAGCAGTGATCTGCTCCTGATTGGTCTTGATCAATTCACTAAGTTCAGTGGAATTAGAGACTGCCTTTTCGAAAGCGGCACGCACCAGCTCAGTCTGTTTTTCAGCGATCTCTTGTGGACTGGTGGAACTAGCCAAGCTATTGGCCGCCTCGGTAGCGTCAGCCATGGCCTGCTTCATGATCTCTGACTGATAACGGAGCAACTCCTGAGTCCCTGAAAGTGCTGCCTGGTTTGCAGCCATCAGCGCCTCAAGATTCTTTTTCTGAGACGCCATGAAAGAATCGCTGTCGATATTCGGGAGTTGGTAAGAACTGAAACCGCCCTGCAACTGCTTGAGGAATGCCTGCGGATCATAAGCCTTCAAAAGGTTAGTAAAATCAAATGGATTGTTCATGTTAATCACCCTGTAGGTAGAAAAGATCGAAATAATTGCTGCACTGCACAAACTGTAACGACATTATTATCCCGACCTACTGCAGACGTCAAGTATTTTTTTGTGCGGCGCACAATTTGTGTATGCCGTAATCAGACTATTTGCTTATTTGTCCCGCTGAGCATACTAGAACTGCCTGAGCTAATAACCAATAACCTTTTGTTATCACTGTATATTTCAGATAATCAATAGATCCATGTTATCGATCACTCTCTCCGATACTCTACCTTGGTCATATTGAGAGCATTAGCTACATTTGAAACTAAATTTATATTGAAATATGCAAAATATGTACATTGACTTTGTATACTGTTGATTCTGGTCGACATGGATGCAAACTACCCAGGTGAAGATTAAGGTTATTCCAGGGTCCCGCATCTGGTGCCCATAGCGTTATGCGACTATCCCAATGAATCTATTACACGTTATATTACTTGCCTCGTTATTGTGTTGGTTATCAGCTTGCCGAGGGCAGCGATCACAAACCGAAAAATCCATCCTATGCACGAATTCGTGGTATCACAGCGTGGAATTAGCTATCCCTTCGGGTGATGGTACGGGACATGGTCCAGATATCGGATCTGATGAATGGAAATCTGTCATAGAGTTCAGGCTTGGTATCCGTGGAAAGGCTGACGTCCCTGATAGGAATAGCCAAGAATGGTGCAGCTATATTAATGAGTTCATTTAACTGAATAGTGTTTGACAATCGCCATGCTCCTAAACCTGAAGCTTGTTTCTGCGTATCAAAGGCTCATTTACTCAATAGGGTTGGAAATATACCATTCCAGAACTATCATCAAGGTCGATCCCTGCATCATACCTGTTATTCACGATTTGTATTGCCAGGAGCAATAAAGCATGGATGAATTTAGGGTAGCCCTCGCAATAGTCATCTTCTCAATAAGCAGTTATCTCGTTTACGATCTATTTGCTCATGGATTCGATTGGATTGTTCTGTTAGTGAGTATCGCCGGTTACCTATTGGTACACTATATTTGGCCAAGATATTCCACAGGCGAAAGCACGTGGTACGATCCATTAGAATTTATTTTTGATCTGCCATACAGAACAATAGCTTTGCTCATCATGTCACTGGGTAAATTGTTGCGTAACAATGGTGGTGATATAGGAATAGACCTCTAGACCTGTTAACCAGACCGGGCAGTGTCGATTCCTATCATACACAGTCTAATCCTTGCAAATGCTCAGCCTTTGCTGGCCGTTTTAGAAAAAAGCTAAGGAGTGTACTTGAAGCTTGTACTTCTACCAGGGTTGGATGGAACAGGATTATTATTCAAAGAATTCCTATCGTTCTATGAGGGTGAAAGTATCGTAATTGCTTTACCGATTGACAGTCAGCAGGATTATAAGTCTTTAGCGAATTCCATCAAAAATAAGCTACCACAAGATAACTTCATACTTCTTGCTGAATCATTCTCTGGTGGACTCGTGCCACACCTGCTACAACTTTCTGACCATCATATAAAAGGTTTAATATTTGTAGCAAGCTTTCTCAACACACCTAATAAAGCCTTGCTGACTTTGGCAAGTACTCTGCCGATAATTAAATTCGCAACCCTCCCAACCGCTACCTATGTACACCGACGCTTATTTCTCGGTATGCATGCATCCCCTTATTTGGTGAGCAAGTTTATAGAAGTTATTAAATCAGTGCCGGAAGCAGTACTTAAAAAGCGTATGAAATCCATATTGGAATTGAAAAATATTGGAATGACCACATCAATTTCAACTGCATACATTCAGGCAACAGATGACAAATTAGTTAATACCGGCAATTGGAATGACTTCCTAAAAATATTCACGAATATAAAACTGTATAGAATTGATGGCCCGCACTTCATATTGCAGTCAAAACCGTTTGAGTCAGCCAAGACCGTATCAGAAATAATTATACACCTAATTAAGTAATACCAACCGACTATCTGTGCATCTGCTTAATTAACCGGTAAGACTGTAAAAAACTTTTAAACGAAAAAAGGCAAGCCACTAAAGGCTTGCCTTTTTTCGATAAAAGCTGATTGTGTATTACTACAGCTTAACTTAAGAAGCTATAGCATTACAGTAGTTTAAATAACTACGATATTCTCAGCTTGTGGACCTTTCTGACCTTGAGTGACCGTAAACTCAACTTGCTGGCCTTCTGCCAGGGTTTTGAATCCCGAGCTGGCAATCGCACTAAAGTGAGCGAAAACATCTGGACCGGATTTTTGCTCGATAAAGCCAAAACCTTTAGCTTCGTTAAACCATTTAACGGTTCCAGTTACTGTGTTAGACATAATAATATCCTGTAATTTAAAAATAAATACGCCTTCTAGAGGCATGGACAGTGGAAAAATAGGCTGAAACTTAGAAACTACAGGACGAGGATTTTACGAATAAAACACGAAATGGAGATTGTAAACAAAAGACTTTCTTTCTACTTGGTCTTCAACCTATAGAGTTTAGCACCGTAAGTCAAGCCATTTAGAAACACTTTCCTTAACATTCTACATTTGAGCCGGGGTAAAACCCGATTGCAATGGATGGCCATAGGAAATAATAAGCAAACTCCTATAATTTCCTTTTTTAAATCGTAACATTAGTAAAACAGGCCATAAATTCAGTATATCGCTGAGCTTTCCTTACATCTTAGCGGTGAATATGGATCAATAAATGGGCGGTATTAATGTCTAACCAGGATGAATAGATTGCTTTTCATTCAACACTAATCCTATCTGATTGATACCAACTAAAAAATTATGCGAGGAGAAGATTCATGAGCAAAATACATGACGAAGTATTGGCGGCAAATAAAGTTTACTCAGCTAATTTTGGTGACAAAGCTAAGCTTCCAATGCCTCCTGGCCGCCGTTTTGCCATATTGACATGTATGGATGCACGACTGGACCCAGCCAAGTTTGCCGGATTGTCTGAAGGTGATGCCCATGTCATTCGTAATGCTGGTGGTAGAGCAAGCGATGATGCTATTCGGTCACTGGTCATTTCCTATAAATTGCTTGGTACACAGGAGTGGTTTGTCATTCACCACACAGACTGCGGTATGCTGACGTTCACCAATGAAATCATGAGTGACCTGCTAGCGAGCAGTCTGAAAACTTCCTCTGTCGATAAAAATGGTTGGCATGATTCAGGCAATGGGCCCGGCTCAATGGAAGGGAAGTTTATAAATTGGCTAACAATCGCGGATAATGCCAAAAGCGTCATTGAGGATGTACAAAGAATCAAGCATCACCCTCTGGTACCTGATGAAATACCCGTTTATGGTTGTATCTACGACTGTAAGTCTGGAAAATTAGTTAAAGTTACCGGTGCCTGACGACTTACAGCGCAATACCCCTCTCTTTTGGGAGAGGGTTTATTGTTCACATCTATTGTTGGGATGACCTTGACTGAATGAAGACATCACTTTTCAAGTACATCACACTGTTCACCTTCACAAGATAATCAAGACACCTATTTCAATAGTTGAGTACGAGCTGCACTGACTACAACCTGTGCGTGCAGATCGCCACGGCATCCTCAACAGGCGTATTTTAGAGATGGGAGAATCATCCGGATCAAGCAGACCGCTTTGTGAAATAGCGCATGCCAATGTACGCAGGAATCCGGAAAGCAAATGTGCTTAGTCGTCTACTAACAGAATCAATTTTTTCTTATCCGGTGAACCGCTCAAGTCTTCTCCTCCTACAGGGGGAGCTTGATGATAAAAGTTGTGCCAACACCTATCTCAGTCTCAAAATTTAGCTCTCCGTCATGCTGCTCTACGATGATTCGGTGACTCAGCGAGAGCCCTTGGCCGGTACCCTGACCGACATCCTTGGTGGTAAAGAAAGGGTCGAAGACATGCTCTTGTGCATCTTCAGGGATACCGGTTCCACTATCACCAATACGGACTACCATCCAGCCACCCTCACATCCGGTGGTAATCTGGATAAGCCCCATATCCCCGCTATCACCTACCCTATCGGCGATCGCATGTGCTGCATTGACGATAATATTGAGTATAACCTCGTTGACCGGTCCGGGTAGGCAGAGAACCTGTGGTATAGAGGGGTCGAGATCAAGCTTCATCTGCGCATGATATTTCCAGACATTTCTGGTCACGATCACCGTACTTTCCACTACCTTGTTGATATTGGTAGCCGTCTTTTGTTCCGAACCCGGATGGGAGAACTCTTTCATTGCCCGCACGATGGTGGCAACATGGTCCACCCCGTCAAGGGTCTGTTGGATCGTGTTGGGCAACTCCTCTTCCAGATATTCCAGATCCACCTCATCGATCTTATCATCCAGCTGGGCTATGAGTTCGGGCGATACATTACCAATGCGTGCCGCCTCAACCACTGCACGTTCATCACTGATGATGTCGGCAATGTCCACAAACGCTTCACGCAGGAATCGCACATTGTCACCGATATACTGGATCGGTGTATTGATCTCGTGTGCAATACCTGCCGCCAACTGACCTATCGATTGCAGCTTCTGCATCTGCTGCATCTCCGAGTCGAGCTGCTTCTGCTCGGTTACATCATCAGCAATCAACAGATAGCCTTCGTGGCTGCCACTCTCGCCCATAAAAGGGGTAGCGCATACTGAAAGCAAGCGATTGGTTCCATTCTCCGGTTTGAATCGCACCTCGAAACGGCCGGTCTGTTTGCAATCACTCTGACACCTGAGGATGTGGCTTGTGACCTGTGCCCAATCCCAACCGATGGAGCAGGAAACCATCGGATTACCAAGCACTTGTTCAGCTAATATCCCAAAAGTCTGTGCAGCCTGCTCATTCCAGTGGCTGATGCAGTCTCGTTCGTCCACACCGATAAGAATAGAGGTCAACGAAGATAGTAGACGGCTGTTCTGCTCATGGGCCTGTGCCAACTGCTCGCTGGTGCGTGCACGCTCGATAATGCCCGCCAACGTGTCGGCAACACCACCCAGAAACTCCTCCTCTTCCTGAATGCGAATATGGCCCTCATTGAGATAGAGCGTCAACACACCCAACACTTTACCTTTAGAGATGATAGGCACGTTATAGTGGCCATGGGGTTGCATCCCTTCCACCCGGTTTTCATGACGACAATCGACACAGTCTGCAAACTGTAATTGTCCACTCTGGGCGGCACAGCCACAGAGGCAGCGGCCAAAAGCCACTCTCTTGCAAAGCTCAACTAACTGTTTATCGAGATTCGAATGTGCCAGCATTTTGAGCTGCCGGCCTCCATTCTCTGTCACAAAGATTGCGCCTTGATGCAACATCTCTGCTAACGGGGCGGATAGAATGACCTCCAGACACGCCTTCAGCAACTTCTCGAAAGGCATCTCCTGTAATGAGAGGCTTAACAACGTATTGAGGATATGATGTGTACGGGTTTGCTGGTGCAGTTTACTATAAGTATGGTAGCGTTTAATCGCATACTGTACGACTCGGTTGAGCACCTTCTCATTCACTACTCCCATAAAAAGACACTCATCAGCCCCCTCTCCCACCCACATCGCAGCCAGCTCCGGATCGTCGTATTTTATGGTGGCAATTATCGGTGCATAGGAGAACGCGTCACGCAGGGAGTGTATGGCTGAAGGTGTCGGCATATCAGCCAGACCAGTATCCAGCAGGATGAGGTCGTAGTGGGACTGGCTGATCTCAGTGAGCGCATCTGCCAGCAGTTCGACAGTCTTGTACTCGTTCCTCTGTTGAGAATCCATATGCTGGAGCAGCCGCGCAGTCTCCTCCGCGCTGTCGGGATCATCATCCAGCAACAGCACCCGGATGCAGCTCTGCTGTTGATGATGTGAGATATCATGGGGCATGAAGACCGGTACCCCTTTGTACCGTCACGATATCCGATATGGCTATAATCACTTTATTCCCACAGATTTGTACAGACCACTCAACACTGGAATTCAGGTAGCAAACACAGTATGCAGTACCTGTTGTATCGGCGCTTTACAGCTACAACTTTAGCGAAAAGGGATTCTATTGAATCAGGCCACAGTACAACTTCAGCAGATGATTTCACCCTCACTAATACCATTATTGTGACAAGGTTTTTTGGTTGGATTGTATGGCCGAAGCAGCATAAGCAAATTGGAGTACAAAAAAACCTTTTCCGAAAATATCGCGTGTCATTCAAGGGCCATTTATCTCTCACAACACGCTGATGTTTGTATGTCCGCTAAATCTGTCTACATATGACTGACAATACCTATTACATCCTTTTTTGATAATTGCATAGTAATTGTCAACAATCTGATATCACATTATTAATAAAAGGGATGGATCATGAATAATGATTTGAGTTTGAAATATTCACTCCAGACACAAACAATTGAGAGTCACTGTGTAACCGAGCACTGATGGAGAATCCCCACTCAAAAGGCTTTACGAACTCGGGTTTTTCTCTGGTAAGTTCGAAGATCGGCTAATAGCTCATGACCTTCGGGTAAAAGAGAACCAAGATTTACTGAAACCGAAAGTCAATAATTTTGAGACTTCCATTATGGACGTGGGTCATATTTAGGCCATGGATGGTTCAAATAATAATAACGCGGGCACAAAAAAACCAGATACCCGTAAGCATCTGGTTTCTTTGTAAATGATTTGGTAGCGGGGGCTGGATTTGGTTATGAGACCGAACCGTAATTATGTAGGCAATCTGATTATTTTAGGTTCAAAATGTACTTTAATTGACGTTTCAAGCAGTTACAGGCAGAATCCATGGATCCGGTTAATGTCATGCAGGCCCTATCTAGCCCATGGAAAACGTGGCAAAAGCAAATAGGGAAGCACTACCTACAGCTTCCCATACCGCGACCTTCGGGATTTCTGAGGCCATTCTGGAATGGGCACACCGCCACGATTGCCTCCCAGGCTTACTGCTCCTCATAGATACTGGCCTGCTCCATTCAGAACCAGACCTGGTTGGCACATTCCTGCGTGAGCTGGCTGACCCTACCGCCATATGCATACTCGACCAGTGGGCACCCAGATTGCATGGACTGATCGATCCGGTGCTCCAAGCCGCACACGCAACACTCGCTGACCCATCCATACTGAAACTCACTTCCCCGCTTACACTGGAGAAGTCTCCAGCGACCCAATTACGAGGGAGGCTTAACACCCTCTACCTCGTTGCCATGTCCGGGCAGCACAACCCATATATAAAGGATGAAACGGTATATAGCTGGTATCGCCAGCTCCGGATCTGGCTGCTACTCCAAGCCATCCCTCGAACACTTCGTGGCAACAACCGGGACAAGAATGTACGGAAGGTCGCCACTCGGCTACGTCTCGCGGGAGAGATCAACCAACCTGAATCGAAGGAAATGGTCATGAGCCTGAAAGGGCCTGCTTCAACCTTCTCCGAGATGAACCAGACCCTCATCCGTCATGCAGACCAGCACCTTATCCAGACAGATAGCTCACGTGAGCAGCAGTTCTTGCGCGCCATCGGCGATCTGGCACTCGGTAAGCAGTCTCCAAAAGATGTTGACCAAGAGGACCCTCACAGCGACCTCTTCTACCACAGGTTTGAAATCATCGACTCACCAGTAGATGTATCAAATCCTCCAGTCAGCGAGTGGCTACCAGAAACGTCCGTTGAGGCATTCCCAGACACTCACTGGCATACGGACACGGAAACCTCAGACGCCATCATTGATGTCGGTGTCGATGCCCGCAGCTCCTACACTCACCAACGCCTCCAGGCAAACAGCGTTCTCTTGGCTAGCTCCGAAGCCCGGCATCAGCTCCCCTGGTCCTGGCATCAGCCGTCGGCGTACGAAAAGAATGAGCTGGATCGCTGGATCGTCCAACTCACCAAGGCTGATGCCATAGACGACAGAATTCTGGGGGCGCTGCTCTGGATTTCAGTCCATACCGGACGCTCGTTGCGACGCTGCTTGGACATCCAGATCGCTGAACACCCCTCGGCGGAGTGGACGCTCGCCCCGGACATGAAATCTCTACGGAGGCTTCCGCCGCAGCGACAATCGCACTGGACACCGAAAACCGATGAAGAATGTCGCTGGGTCACACCCGTAGCACCGAGTATCAGGATCGAGTTACCCAACCACATCACCGCCATTCTCCTACCATGCACAACAGGCGGTTCCATGCCAGAGAGTCTCGGGGATCTATGGCTGTCTTTCTGCAACGAGAGTGCAAAACATCAGATGCTGCAGAAAAGGCCCAAATCCCTCAACCGGGTTACGCCGGGCATGCTGGAGAACCCACTCGGCCAGCGGCTATTCCAGGAAACAGGAGACAGCCTCTTCGCCCGTCTGCTTTCAAGCCACCCTCAGTCGGGTCTACCAGGCGCTTTTGCATATCCGCATTGGAGCCAGCAAGAAGCCCAGGCCATCCTGGCAGACACAACCCTAGCTGCACGTGCGAAACCCGGCAAAGACCTCATAGGAGCAGGCAGCTGGCTGGCACCCGTGGTGAACCTGCTGAAAGCTGCTCTTGAGCGTGCCTACGAACGGCTCGTCATCAGTCAACGATCCGGGGACCTGGTTACCTATCACAATCTGCTGACGGCCTATCAGGCATTGTGCCTCTGGGCAGCAACAGGAATCAGACCTACGCGTGACCCACTGGAAGACCCTTCGCTTCTTGATCCAGAGGATGGCTTCATCTACATAGTCGACAAGGATTCCGGTGGCGCCCGAATGGGCAGGCTGGTCCCCCTACCCCGCTCCCTCCATCAAGTCCTCACACAGCAATATCCCGTTCACCTTGCCACTCTCAGCGAGATGCTGCGCGACACATGCCCCAGGATGGCAGAAGAGATCCACACCCTGTCGCGCGGCGTCTCTACAGGAACCATGCCCTACCTGTTCCAACTGGTTGTTGGAGACAAAGGACTCAGCTGGCTGTCGCTCTCTGAATCCCGGATCCGTAGCCTGGACCTGTTTGACTGTCCTTTGCCACTGCGCCTGTTCCGACACAGATGCTCCAACGATCTGCGTCGGCGGGGTGTTGATCCCGAGATCATTGATGGCCTCCTTGGCCATGCCGAACTCGGCGCCGCCAGTTACAGTGACTACTCAACGCGCTGCTGGCAGCAGGATATGGAAACCGCGCGGCCCCAGATCGAGGCGAGCTATGCCGTGCTGGGCCTGCGTCCATTGCCGGACGGGGCATTACCACCACTACCAGACAACCTTGCCGAGACGGAGGTACCTCAACAGCGCGCCTTCGGCCTGCTTGCGCGGCAGCAACGACGGCGCAAGGACATTAAAAGCGCACGCTTTCAGGCTGAGAACACGATCGTGGAACACACACAAGATACGCCGCTGATAGACATGGACGAAGAAGCGATTGAGGCCCTGTCGCGCGCCTTGCTGTTTCGATCTAATGGGCTGCCCAAGCCTGACGGCATGCTCCAGTATGCCTATCTTGTCCGTAAGATAGATCGGCTGTGGCAAGAACAGGGCAAGCGGGTCAAACTGCCCCACCGATATGCCTTGCACGAAGAAGACCGATCACCCTTTAAGCCCAGTGCCGTTGGGGCTCTTTCATGGTTGCGCCACATCCTGGAGACCTGGGGCACCCATCTGCATTCGCAATCGGTTGGCCGCACCAGCTACCAGGACTGTCGCCTGCTCGGTACGGTACTTCTCTGCCTTGAGTGCCGCCTCACCGACCGCAGAATCCTGAACACCGTTCTGGATGGCAAGAGCCACCGACTGGTGCGGTACATGAACCAGGATTACCTCGAGTTCTCGGAGAAACTGGACACCGATGCCGCAGACCCACCAGTCAGGCGTTTTCCCCTCACGTCACAGGTGGCGGTATTGCTTGCCAGGTCGAGCCTGTCGTCTAGAAAAATCCACTGGGACAACCACAGCTTGCCGGACTGGTTGAAACCACTGGCCGAGTCTATGCCAAAAGCATCCACCAGCAGTGACACCTATAGAATGCGTGACTTACTGGAGGATCTCACCAGCCTCATGGATCAGGTCAATGTGATCACTCTACCCGGCATTGTGGCCGGCTACCTCGCCGGTCGTGTGCTCTCAGCCGGACTCGGATGGATGGACTGGGTCAGACTGGACTGCGAGAAGATCATCGCTCCACCAAAGAACGAAACCACAGAAGTCGAGGAGATGGAGGGTGATCCAGCCGATACGATAAAGGGCGCCACTACGCCTCCAGATGCAGGCGGCGCAGATGACGAGAGGTTGCATGCCGCGCATCACCTCCTGGGCGAAGTCGCCACCATCCTGAAGGCGCATTTCGACATGAGCGCCAGTAGCATGCGCCGCGACATCAGGCGCAAGATCAAGGCCGTCCTGCAATCACAGCGTACGCAGGTAAGCTCTGCGATACATCTACTGGTCGGTTGGACGCAACATTTGCTCACACGCCCCGTCCGAGGATCACGCAGAAAAAAGCCAAGGATGCTTGCGACCCGGACTGTTTATCGCTATTTCAATACCCTATCGCCTCGGTTTCTGGAAGTCGGTTACGACATTGACTTACTGTCGCTCGACAGTGACGGCCTGACCGATTTCTACGAGGAGATACTGGCGTGCCGTCCTACCGACAATCCAGCCTACCTGGGTAATAGGCTGGCAGAGTTCCACCAATGGGCACGTGACGTCGGTATCGATGAGCCCGACTGGGCCGAACTACCACTGGCAGCAGCTCAATGGGCCGTCAGACCCGGCTACATTACCGAGAAGGACTACCAGACAGCCCTCCAGCACCTACGCGATTACCCAGGTGACGAGAGGGTAGCCCTTTTCAGTGCTTTTCTTCTCCTACTTTGCTACCGCTTCGGCTTGCGCCGTGGTGAAGCACTGGGGTTGCAACGGCGGGAATGGGTGGAGGCCGATGGGAGCTGGGTTGTGCGGGTGAGAAAGAACCAATACCGGAAACTCAAACGTCCCGCCTCCAAGCGCCACGTGCCACTGCTCTTCTCACTCAGTGATCTTGAACAGCGTGTCATCCGGGAAGTCATGGCCATGAGCGAAGCAAGCCATGGTGATGACGAGCTGGCACTGCTCTTCAGCGACGTCGGTGAAGCCCGCCAACTTCCAGACACGACGACACTCGTCGACCTGGTGCTTCAGGTCTTGAAGGCAGTCACCGGCAACCCCGGTATTGTCATTCATCATGCCCGACACTCAGCGGGCTGCCGGGTGGCACATGCCCTCTATGGCCTGGGCCTTCCTATGTGGGTGGATCCGTTCGACAATAAAGATAAACCGAATGATTTCAGCCACTCCGTCCAAGAGACATTACTGGGCAGAATCGGTGTCACACGCCGAGCCCCATGGGCGCTTGCGATTTTCATGGGCCATGCCTCCCCAGTGACAGCTCTTCGAAGCTACCTTCATTTCCTACCGGAATGGTGCGCCCACCACCTTACACTTCCTCTAAACAATAGCCGACTCTGTCCTGACAAGATTATCTGCCTAGACAACCTGCCCGTTGCTGAAATTCGGGAAACACCAGTCGATACCACTCATCACCCTGTACCACCCACACCACTGATAATCCTTAAGCTGATGCGCCTTATCAGCCGTGGTCACAATCCAGATAAAGCACGTGAGTACCTTGGACTGGCGGCAAGCGACCTGCTGGGATTAGTGTCAGCATTGGACCACATTGGCTCTGAAACTCGTTTCATTCTACGCAAAGACGAGCCTGAGATGGCTTACTCATTCCTAACACGGGTAACAGAGAACGGTTGGCAGCGAATGGAACTACTTGCTTTGGAAGCAATCGACTCCGATAGAAATCCAGAAGTTACACTAAGTCCAAAGATGCTGATAAACATGATCAGCGCCAGTCGTCAGATACTCCTGTGGAGTGATGTGCACTTTAACCTGGTCCGATCCATTCTGGATTATTACGCCATCCCTGATTCACAGATTGTCATGACATACAATGAAACAGGAAACAATGACAAACTGACTGTTGCCAGAAAGGCAGGGTTTCAGCCGATAGATTCTATGGCAGCTGGCACTGGCAAGAAGGCATTCCAGATTGATGGTGTTTTTGCATACGATGAATATGAAAATCGGCCAGTGCATCGGTTTTGCCTACTCCCCAAACTGGGAATACAGGGAGTACTGCGAAATCGTATCGGGCTGATTCTGATGCTTTTAGCTTTCTCGATTGCTTCTATGCATTCTGAAACACAGACCTCAGGTTAGCCCTTATACTCGTGAATAGCTTGGAAGCGTGAAGGCGTAGATTTTGAGTGTCGGTAAATCTAGTTATTTGAAACTTCTCTAACCACAGTCTAGACAGATGATGTGCAATAGCGGACGCCGATATACTGCACTGCAATATAGCGCTTTCGGCCAAAAGCGGACTCCCAGTAGCTCGGGACGTAACATGTATACAGGGCTAAATAGCAATCCTACATCTCAAGCGCAGCGAGAGGTCTTCGGTGGATTTGAACATGATAAATTTTGGGATCCACAATAAACACATAACCCGCCGAGATGCTGGTCTGAATGATCCATGGGTGGAGCCCGGGGGCTGTTTAAATGAGTTGGAGAATAGTCTGCAAATACGTTATAAAAACAACGTACTATAGTAGTATAAACTTAATAATGATGTAGTATATTTGAGGATCCTAGATATATACCACCTACATATAATGTGTTCGTATTATCTTTCATTGCCAATACCTGATGCTAGGCAACTCATCAACCAGTGGCGAGATCACTATAACCGGGTTTCACCACATAGCTTTACCACCTGTCATTTGTGAATAGTTGGTGGCCTGACAATATGATTTAACCTCTCACTCAAAGTGGTTACCCTTAGTAACAAGGAAAGAATATGTTCATAAAATCTCTCGCTTTTTTCACAGCACTCTCATTTACAACCAGCGTGACAGCCATACAAAACCTTGTACTAGACCCAAATCCACAATCCACCTCAAACACTTGCCAGTCCTACTCAATTGCGTTTACGTTGGCACAATCCGGTCTTTGGCACACCGAAGTCACCACACCAAAACAACTAAGGGCATTGGAACAAAATATAAGAAAAGAAATAAATCAGTATGTGGCCGAACGACAGGCTGATGGTAAGAGTATTAGCACCTACCACCACACTGCGTGGGCCGCTGCAGTAAAACGAGCGTCGTCCAATAATCTTAAGTTAAAATTGTATTACCCGAATAACCCTGACGATTACTATAAAAAAATCGCACAGATAACGAATATGACGTCCGCCTCAACGATGGGAAGTGCGTTGTCTGCATTACTCGTCAAGCAGCCGATCATGACATCCGTAAACCAATTAAATAATGATATTTACGCCAGCGGCCACATTGTCACTATTTTGGGACTCGGTTCTTCCTTACCCACCAACCAAACTATTTCAGCTATGAGTGAGAAGATGCTCGTTTTGAATTCTGCTATTAAAACGAATGATAAAGTCTTTAATATGTGTAGTGACGAAATTACCTCAGGTGATGAGCAATACAACGCATCTGTTTCTCTTTCTTCATCCTATACCGCCAAGAAATGGTCGGGCAAACATCTTTTGATGTGGATAGAGCGCAACCGGTGAGACAATAGTCTTACTACGCTCTAAAATATTCTGGAGTTGAAGTTCTGCTGTACGCGTCATCGGAGAGGAATCTGAAGACAAAATATTCAATTGAATGTCTATCGAAGAAGAGCATTTGACTTTTAATCTATATCCGTATCTGGCCGGTCACTTACATTGGCAAAGGACTGTGTGTCCTAGCATGATCTTCTTCTCAATTGAGAAATCTTTGTACCTTTAGTGCGCTGGTTAGATATTCTTCCGCTTTTTCGAGCTCAGGCGACGTCCTTAATATTGTTAGCATTCTTGCCAAGTCTATATAGTGTGCAGAAAGGAGCTCGCAAGCCACTTTGTGGACATTACATTTTTGCTTAGTGTCCATACTCCCAGGTTCTAATACCTCAACACCACTTTCCAGAAGCCCAAGAGCCACTCGTATTTCGGTTGAGGAGTAACGAGCCTTCTGCTCCATCCATCCAATCGCATTCAACCTGAGCATTTTGCTGTACTCGATGCATTGTTTGCTGGTACCAGGAAGATTTTCGCATGAATCCTTAGCTGTTTTTAAATTATTTCCACCCTCATTAACAATTTTCTTGTAGTCACCTAAATTCACATAAGCCTCGAATATGTAGTTGTTCAATATCGTAACTTGCTCTTTGTTTTTATGCAATGATCTTGCGTATTTAGCAATATCCACTACCTTGCGGGCATAGTCTTTTTTATCTGCGTGTAAGCCTAGTTTTTCCACAAATATTTTTTGAACATCTTTTCGCTTTGAATCGGTATCTCTTAACAATGGATCTATAAATAGATCGGAGCGCACGACTACCGGATCAAGGTTAGCAAAGTTGTCTGTGAGTTCTTCTTCTAAGCGGTTTAATCTTTGTTCTATATCTACTGCTAAGGCGTTTGTGCTAATCGTTATTTCTCCTTGACTGCAAAAACGAGGCCTACCTTTACAGGGCGTCCTATTCATTTGTTGGTGTGGATATATGAGATACGCGTTTATTTTGGCGGGACTGGTGAAGCTATTGTTATCAGCTGTGTACGATAATTTGAATGGGTCGTTCCCTCCCGTTACCTTTTCTGTTGAGGATTTTACCGTGCCGTCCGAAGCAACTAAATCTACTTTTATCGTAAACTCGTTTACTTCCCTAAAGTTCGGTACTGAACGTTTCTCATACCAGCACTTTAGACCAAAGTATTTACACCGCCGAACCTCATAATGTTGATGGTTCACATCGACGCTGCCGCTGGCCTTAAACGTCACCTCCTCACCAGGCATGATCATTACATTAGGATTAAGCTGTATGTATACAGGTTTATTATTGATTACGTTAACCCTACCCGTATAAGTTTGCGCATTCGCTAGCCCCATGCCTAGTAAGAGTTCATGCAATATTGTTGTAAACAAAAAGAACACGGCTCTATGGATGGCTTGGTTATTATTCATTGTGTGACTCCTTCCAATACAGTCACATCAGCGTTAACACAGGCGAGCCCGTTTTGCTTAAGGGTATTATTCGGTTGGTCTCCTTTACTCAGTGTGGTCTCTGTAGTGTCTAGCCACGTTTGTATGAGGGCCGGCTTTGTAAGACGAACCGTTGAAGCGTGAGGGCTACATGAGCCGTCATCCTTTTGTTTGCGTATGGTTACATCTACGAAAGCCGAACAATTCGTTTCTAAGGTTTTGCCGTCGTATTTGGTTTCTTTGCAGGGCTCACCTAGCTCTAGAAGTCTGCTGAACAAATCCCCTTCAGTAAGGTAGTCATCCGATTGTTGGTAGATAAAAGCGATTTGCACCTCAAAATCTTCAATTTGATCTACTAACGCAGTGTCATTGATAGATAGCTCGTAATTGCCGTAAAGGCCGTACCCCTCAAATCCTCGCAAAGACAAAAGACTCGCTTGATTGACCTGAGTCTGAAAACGCTCAGCTAAGGCATTTAGATCAAATGGATAGTTATTACTAGGCGGCATACTAGTGCTGGGTAGTAATTGCTCATCTAGCCACTCTAGCATTCCATCTGGATCTATATGGGGAATCTTCGAGTAGCCTGTGTGTTTGAGTTGGAGGATATTGCCATTAAGTTTCGCACCATTTCTTGTGACAGGCACAATATTAACATCTAATAAACGTACATTGACATAATCACGGGGCACTAGCTTATGTGCAGTCGTTAACGTCAAAGGAAAAGTATGTGCAACAACCCTGTCTTCTGAATCTCTCCACTTTAAAAAGTTATCCCACTCATCATTGCCAGCTATATCTTTAAATAGTCGTAAGGGTAAAGTGGTTGCGATATTACCCAATGTACCCGTGCCGGGTTTACAGCTATAATCTGCGCAATATTCGTCTGCTAAAGCGACTAATTGTTGCCAATGATTGACAAGATGATGAGGATCGGTTTTGGTGGCCTCACGCTCTCTGTTAAGCCAACCGAACAAATGTATTTCAGAGTCTAGAGCAAGGCGAGTGTTACGTGGGTCATTCTGTATTTGTTGTGCTAAGAAGCCGGAGCTTGGCTCACCGCTAGACCATATCGATAGAGATCTGTCAAAGGCTTCAAACCTTTCACGCAACATTTCTGCATTGTAGAAGAAATACGGTCTATAGAGTCGTAGGAGCTGGTCTAAATACTTGCTTTGGTCATGCACGAGATCCATTTTGAAATTGTATTGTTCGAGTTGCGCTTTAGTGGCCTCAGCGAGGGCTAATGCACGTTCACGTTCGAGTTTCGCGATAACACTGCCGATATTGGCTTTATTGATTGAGTCAACCAGTTGGTAGTGTTCAGCAGTGGCCTGGACCATTTCATTTTCTAGGGAGTCTAGTAATTCACGGTTCGCGTCCATTGACGCCCAGGTCTGCCCAAGCTGAAGCGCTATGCCTGCTCCTGGAAATGCTGCATTCAATGCTGTGGTTAATGCTAGATTAGCTTCTGGGCTCATCCCAGTATTGCTCGACGCACTGCTGTCGTTAGTTGGAGTCTTAGGCGGTGGTGCAGGTGGTTCTTTTGCCGTCGGTGATTTCTGATAGGCCACTTGAGCTGCAACTGAATAAGCGGGTGCGTTTTTAATACTCTTCGCATTAAATAACGGGTTCTTCCTCAATCGTTCCCATTCTTTCTTCAAGAGATTATCATCTATGGTTTCCCGCAATTTACGATCAATCTCTGCAGTGAAGTAATCAATGCCTCGCATTCTGTTAACGAGTAAAAATAGAGTGGTATCTTCGATATGATCTTTTACGGCCATAATCACTGCACGCAGTTCTTCAATCTCACCGGTTGGAGCGGATCTATAAAGCTCTTCAATAATATCTTTATAAGCTACGCTGCCATAATTACCGCCATCATTAAGTCTTATGTGTATCATTTTACTGTGCTTGTCGTAATAAACTACTACGGGCCCACCAGCGTAATGTGATTCATGTTTTAACTTGAGTAATTCAGCTCTAATGCGATCTCGTAGTTTCGAGTCTGCACTATCAATGACTGACTTCAGTTGCGGTACCTCCAATATATTGGGGTACAAACTCACCAGGTGTTTGTGCATTAATTGGGGGTTATCAATGTGCTCAATAATAGAAAGGATCTGTGAGCTCAACGTAATAAACTCATCTTTTTTTATATTTGCTAGTAGTTGCTCTGTTATTTCTGCCTTTAATTTATGTGCTTCTTGTTTTGTAATTTTGATATTTACAGTTAATGCAAGCAGTGATTGGTTGTATTTCCTTAATTTATCGTGTTCAGTTTGTATTGATTTGTGCGCAGCTTTTAGAAGTGTTCCTACGGGTTTAGTAGACTCTACAATTCCATCAATCTCTTTTCTTGCTTCTTCAATTTCTTCGTATAATTTTTGTCCTATTCTTTCCTGTATCTCTGCCGCATTAAGTTTGGCGTACTCAACGGTTTGATCAAATTTATTGCGAAGATTATCAAATTCGCGTTTGTACTGCTGCATGTTTTTAACAACCTTCTTAATTTCGGCTTCCTTTTCACGAAATTCGCTGTACGCCACGCTCACGGATTTCGCTATCTCGCTATTTGCTAGTAAATCCTTGCCTAACTGTTTGACGTGGTTGCCGGCCTGACTTTTCACGTAGTCTTTAACTGCGGCTTCTACATTACCTTGTGAAAGTGCCTTTATTTCGTTGACCGGAAGCCCAGTAGCAGCAGCTATTCCAGATTGAATCAAAGCTCCCGCTTGAGAGTTTAAGTTATCCTGGTCTTTTGAAAGCTTATCTGAGCGATCACTCAACTCTTGCATATAGGATTTTAAGTACTCTAATCTGGCCTCGTAAGATTTGATAGCAGCATCATGGTTACTGCTTTTAACGTCTTGGATATTCGCCGTACTCTGTTGAGAATTAATTTGCCCCATTTGATAGATTCGCTTTGCCTCATTATCAACATCCTTCAACTGTAAGCCAGCAGAACGAAATTCCCATTTTTCCATGCGTTCAGAAGCGGATCGCATACGTTCTAATAAGTCCCGCATCTTGATCAGTTCTTGATGTGGTGTAGTTGGACTTAACGATCTGTGGCTCCCAATAAATGCGTAACCATGCCGCAGTAACTTCTTCCTGTACAGGATGTCTGCACGAGCGAGCTTCAATGTAGCTTGTTGCGACTTTTTGAGAGAAGTACAATCATGCTTTGGTTTGCTTTCTCCTTTTTTCGAGATGCATTGGGGTAGAGTGTCTAGTGCTTCGTCGTATTTGTTGTAAATACCACAAGGTTCTTGATTACTGGGATTACATTTATCATCTTTGAATGCCTTGAATTGTACACCGCGTAAAAACCGCTCGTCAGCTATGAGTTTCTTGGCTAGGGCTAGCTCAATCATCAGGCCTAGCGTTCCGGGGGTATCATCATAGTTCTCAGGCGCAGCCAATGGCACGGTTACTAAGGCACGCTCACCAAAGATACTGTCCATAGTTATCTCAAGTCTGCCTATTTCTTGCTTTCCAGCTTTACTTTTGAGCTCCAAACTGTAGCTATTCACTGAAACAATAATTGCCTCACTAATATTACCGTTGAACTTGCTTGATACTATCGTTGGTTCCAGAAACCGTGCGTTTTCATTTATGAATGGAAGTCGGGCGAAGTATCCAGAGGGAGTCAGGATTGTGTTCTTGGGTTTACCAATTAGCCACGACGTATCGCAATCGTCCCATCCCGAGCAGCCTTTATTAGGCAAGGGGCTAACTATCAGTGTTTTTTCGCTGGTATCATTCGATTTTGCTTTATCCGTGTACTTAAATCGAACGTATTTCTGGTCTCCGGTATCGCGTTTTCTGTAGATTTTAGTTACGCCATCATCAATGAAGAAACAGAAAGACGTAGATTGCTCGGGTGCTATAGCAGACTTGATGATTATTTCATGGGTTAATTTACATACTAACGTGTCAGCTGGAAACCGTGACAACAATGTGCTGTCAGAAGTGCTGCTGCGATCTGTGCAATCAATCAAGTCTTCTCCATTGTCCTGCGTATAGGCATGTGGGAATTCTTTTTTTAGATTGTCTTTGTTGACAGGACATCGATAGCTATCGCTCTGTGCTGCAATAGATTGCCCAGCTGAAAAGAAGATGCCTAAGACGCCCAAACAAATAGATCGAATTAACATATATATCCACTCCCTGTACTATTTGTTATTAATTTTATTTATCGAAAATACATACGGCTAGCAATAATCATTACAAGATACGAAATCCAGAATCAAAGAAAAAATACAATATAGTGTGTTAGAGGTAGTCTCCTCGTATTCAATACGTAGTACATAATACCCGCCCCATGACACCCGAGAATGTCCGGGTCAGCGGTAAGGATGTCTGGATTCGTGCTGCATGATCAATAAACGCACTATAATGATGTATTGGAAATTCGTATAAATACTAGTTCTTAACTATGGCTATAGATTTATTGATATCTAGGGCATAATCATAGTCTTGTCGTTCTTTATAGTCGGGATCGCCACAACAAGCGAATGCATGCTGATTATTAAACATGGCGAAGGATTTAAGTCGACCCGCTATGAGATCCTGATCTGCCTTTCTCTCACCATCTGCAGACCAAGAGGAGATCGTCCAATTTCCATTCGGCATCACGCGTTGTATCGAAAATCCATCCGGTGAGCGTTCTACACGAGCAACGCAGGCACTACCTTTATCAAGGAGGTTAACGAGATATTCAGGATAATCATGTTGCAAGAGTCGTTGTTTCTTTGATGACAACGCAACTGGGTAACGTGATTCATTCTTACAGAAGTCAGGACCGCAGGGTGGACAGTCTGCGCTAACAGATACCGGGAATAGTACACTTAGAGAAATAAAGAGTAATATAGGTGAGAGAAAATGATTTTTCATAATAACCTCAACAATCCACGAGTTACTAAATGAATAAGTCACTATTCGTTATATGTAATTAGCCCAAGAGGAGCAATCTAAGGTAATCGAACAGAATCTGCCTCACTATCCAGCCATTGTTAACTGCATGCTCAAAATCAGCAAATATTGTTTCATCGATGACTAATAAACTACGTAAAGTAGTTCCTCTATCGGGTCTTCCGCATCTGATTCATGTATGCCTTGTCTGGATTGTGATCCGGCACATAATGAATCTTTGTTGACACATTTGAGACCGCAAGTTCTTTCATTTGTGGGCGTTTATAGGTCTTTGGAGAGGTGTGTTTAAGGCACGCCTGCGGAATGACACTTTTGGTCAACATCATGAATAGGGGTGCTGTTATTATTGTCGGTACGGTCGCCTTGAGAGGGAGCTCCAGTACTGTGAGCTCAAGATAATTCTTAACTTGATCGATGAAGTCAATGATCAACGTATCAAGATCGTCCGATGTACCTTGGGAAGGATGGCCCAAAATTATGGCCTCCAGCCCGCCCCGTATCTCCATGGGTCGTCCCCCTCTTCATTCAGGTGCTTATTTTTCTCGACCTATCCTGCGTGCCAGACTTTTTATCCAATTATATCCTACTTTAAAGAAATAGCATAGTTGGTTTGTAATGAAAATCAACATTATCAAATAACGTATCTCATCTACCGTCAACCAGTCAGTATAGATCTCGGTTCTGACTACCTCTCTAAACCTATATGACAACCCAATAAGCAAATCTCGTCAACGGACCATACACAAATGCTTCACGTCGCAGAAAACATACTCGACGTAGGCGCTTCGGCTGTTACGTTTATTGTTATCACCTCCACGCGTACACATATATTTATCTACTCCTCCCTAGCGTCTCCTGTATTAGATTAGACACTAAACTGACGGGAATTCTCGTAGCTCGCCCGAGGTTACACAAGTCAGCTCCCAAACAATTATGACAGGTTATCCCTACGTCCGCTTCGGGTCGACAGCGGTCGATTTCAATCTTGATGTCGCAAACAGCGACCACAAATACAATGGGTCTGCTATGGTCGCAAAGAAGTCATACTCTCTAATTCTTCAGGATGACTCCTTAAGCAAAGCGTGACAGTATCTCTAATTAATTAGAGAGTGCTGAATTCTTGAGCATTATATTACTTCCGGATACTCTTCGGCACTTTCTAGCACCCGAAAACCTGTGAGCGTTCGCGTCTGTTTTCCAGCATCATTGTAGATCTCGCTCCAGATAAACTCACACCATTCATCAGTACCATGGTGACTATGCAGTTGCCAGAAGAAGAACTCAACGTTGATGCTTAAGCGGAGCTCATCGCCATCTTTCGAAAGAATTTCCACGAAACGCTTGTTTCTACTGAGTGTTTCGACCAATCCATTTGCCTTAACTGTACCATCTTGCGGACTATTTTTCCTTGGTTTTGGTGCGAATTGGCCTGATAACTTTAGAATGCATTCCTCTTCACTCTTGAGTTGAAATGGTATCTTTATACTCTTCCCACCGAGGGTAATAAGGAATCTATTGATAGCCCTCTCTAATAAAGCATATTGCCACTCAGATAGCTCGTACTCGAAAAATAAATCACGAGTCTCATCATCACATCGACTAGTTATTCTTTGTAAGAACAAATACACGACGTAATAGAAATAGCGATTTTCGTCATCATCAGACCAGATCAGTCGGAAGCCAGGGTGACGATGGTCATCATCGTTTGGTAGTAAAGCGAATTTTGTCCTGACATCTAAACCTAACTCTTCACCCAAGGTAATGATTGCGTTTATCAGCGTATGCTGCTGAGACCACTCGAGTTCATCGAAGTCAGTCCAGACTATGTCTCTATCAGATATATAGTCGACAGGATGCTCATAAATAAACCAGAGTTTGAAATACGGAAAATCAGTTGTTTTACTCATAAAGTTTGCCCTCTTATCTTTTTGTGGCGATCGAAACAATAAACAAACGGCACTGACCGACCGCCACGGAGGAGGACAATGCTGGGACTTAGGCCCGAGTTCTTATATGGGAGTATTTAAACCTGACAAACGCTTCTGGTATCAGATCCTGGCTGTACGCCTTATGACCTGTCTAGGCTGCAGCGATTGAGGTCACCTGGTATGAACAGGTGTTTGTTGAGGGCGAATCTGCGAGATAAGAAAACCTAGAAGTCTAGGCGAGTCTCGCAGCCGCATTTGCTGGTGTTTACTGACATAACCTGCCAGTGACATTGTCGAACCGCCAGTGCTGTACAGGTCGACAATGGATATTATTTACCGTTAGTACGGTAGTTGCTATGAATTATCGATCTAAAAATGAGTAACAGTCAAGACCTTATACAATCTATCTTATCGAGCGCAAAGAACTTATCTGTGCCGCACAACGAATCTGTGAAAATACTCAACCTTCGTTGTGTGCAATAGACCATGTATTGCAACAGCATTTTTTCTAATTGGGTGGTTCAGTTACACATGGCATACATACAAAACGCGCTAGAGACAACATGATCTCCCCCGCCACAGCGGGGACATATCACCTGCGACGAACTCGAGCCAGGATAAACTCGGCTTGATCGGCCAGGATGTTCCGGCCTTGTAGCAGCAGATGCTCAGCGTAGCAGGGTGCGTACGGGACCGATAGAAGCTCTACGCCCCACTCCTGCGGAGTCTTGTTTCGCTTGCGAATACTGTTACAGACGAAACATGCGGCCACAACATTGGTCCACACATCCTTACCACCACGACTGCGCGGGATAACATGGTCTCTCGTCAGGTGCCGGGGAGAGAACGATTCCCCGCAGTACTGGCAGGTATTCGAGTCGCGTTCAAACAAGGCCCGGTTGGTCATTGGAGGAACATAGCCCTCAGACCAGAGCCGTGGCACTACCCTTGCTTTTGTCAGCAGGATCGAGGAGACCACGATACTCGAACGCAGGCCGGTCACACGATTCGTGCCGCCGTAGAACACGCGTGACTCTTCACCCAGCGGCACGATGACACGATCGGTCGCCAATAGGTGAATAGCCGTTTCTACGGTAATCCATGAACTCGGATTCCCAGCCTTATCCAAAGCCAGAACCGCTGTTTTGGCTTGGAGCCCCAGCATGCCAATATCTCCTCTATTGTTGATTGTTCCATTGCGCAATCTTCACAATCCAGAATACTGAAATCTCTACTGGCATCCCTGGGCAGACTCGAACTGCCAACCTCCGGCATCGCAAACCAACGATCTCTCCAGTTGATCTACAGGGATAAGGGTAATGGAGCCGACTGTCGGAGTCGAACCGACGATAAGGTCGCTTACAAGGCGACTGCAATTGACCACTATGCGAAGTCGGCATTGATGGTACGTAGGGCGGGACTCGAACCCGCAAGAGCCATCAGGCTCACCAACCCCTCAAGCTGGCGTGTAGACCTGTTCCACCACCTACGCTTTGAATGGTACCGGGGGAGGGATTCGAACCCTCAAAGAACATGTGTCTGAGACATGCGCGTATGCCTGATTCCGCCACCCCGGCGTAAATGAAATGGTAGGGACAGCCCGACTCGAACGGGCACAGTGCGTTGAGCACAAACAGGGTTTAAGTCTGCCGCGTAGACCATTCCGCCATATCCCCAAAGTGGTACCCAGGGCGAGATTCCAACTCGCAAAATCCTGTGTTTGAAACAGGCATGTATAGCAATTCCATCACCTAGGTATGGATTGGAGCGGGTCCCGAGAATTGAACTCGAATCTTCAGCTTGGAAGGCTGCTGCTCTGCCATTGAGCTACACCCGCAAGAAACTGGTAGGCGATATCCGGATCGAACGGATGACCTCTTCCTTGTAAGAGAAGCGCTCTCCCGGTTGAGCTAATCGCCTTTCGAAAATGGTGGGCCCGGCCGAGATTTGAACCGGCGACCAGCTGCTTATGAGGCAACCGCTCTGACCACTGAGCTACAGGCCCGAAACTGGTGGTTCCGGTTGGATTTGAACCAACGAATCGCTCCCGTATGAAAGGAGTGCATTACCGCTTTGCTACAGAACCGGAATTTGGCTGGTCGTAATGGATTTGAACCATTGCACCCGGAGTCAAAGTCCGGTGTCCTACCGTTAGACGAACGACCAATGAAAATGGGTATGGCGCCCCGAGAAGGACTCGAACCCTCAAATCGGCGGAGTAGAAATCCGCTGCCTTGTCCAGTTTGGCTACCGGGGCATCTGGTCGCTTCGAGTGGATTTGAACCACTGACCTGACGATTATCGGTCGTCTGCTCTGCCTGGCTGAGCTACGAAGCGGAAACTAATAACTGGAGCTGCGAGGCGGTTGTGATCCGCCGACCTCATCCTTACCATGGATGCGTTCTACCGAATGAGCTACCGCAGCAATAAGACTTGGAGTGGACAGTCAGATTCGAACTGACGATACACCTGGTTTGCAGTCAGGCGCCTTAGACCGCTCGGCCATGTCCACGTAATCAACCAGGTCTCTTGACTGCTGCTGCCTCAAACTCACGTCTGCAGCCTCACACATCAAGCACTAGCCGATAGCTGGCAGAGGGCACCGGTACCGACCCGGAAGCGATTTCTCACTCCAAGCGCTTAGCAGGCGCTGCCCATCCCTGATGGGGTTACCCTCTCTGTCTGGCGGAGAGCGGAGGTCTCGATCCCCAGCCGCTAGCGCGACCGAACTCCTTTCCAGGGAGCCCTGGCCCCTGGCCAGTTCACTCTCCGATAACTTCGTATCTGGCGGAGAGTGGAGGTCTTGATCCCCAACCGTTCTCACGGTCGCATCGCTTTCGAGGCGGGCCCGGACCCAGTCCGGTTCACTCTCCAGAAACTTGGCAGAGGGCGGGGTAATCGAAACCCAATCACAAGCGCGATCGATCGGTGTTCAAAACCGTCTCAGGCCCTGCCTGATTCACCCTCTTCTGGTTATCTGGCGCCCCTGATCAGTTTCGATCTGACTACCTCCGACCTGACAAGCCGGCGCTCTCCCGATTGAGCTACAGGGGCAAATAATGGAGGCGGGAGGCTGAATCGAACAGCCATGGCATGGGATATGAACCCATGTTGGAAACCAGCATCCTTCCCGCTTGACAAGTGGCGTCCTCGGAGAGACTCGAACTCCCAGATCTTCCGGTTCGAAGCCGGATGCCTTTCCAATTTGGCTACGAGGACAAATTGCCCGTCGCCCAGGGTCTGCAGCTCACTGCATCTGTGATAGGTGACGGACATGATTGGTGGATGTGGCAGGTACCGACCCTGCGCACCCTGGGCTTCAACCAGGTGCTCTACCCGCTGAGCTACACATCCGATGTTTATTTGAATGCCTGCAGGGGTGGCCAACGGGTTACGATCCCGTGTCACGAGGGCCACAACCTCGCACTCTGCCATTGAGCTACGACCACACCTGAAGACACTCGTGAGTGGCATGCCGGGAGGGCTACGATCCCCCAACCTGTGGTTTTGGAGACCACTGCTCTGCCCATTGAGCTACCGGCATATTGAAATTGGTGTCCCGTGAGGGTTTCGATCCCTCTTTGCCGGCTTGAAAGGCCGGTATCTTAGCCAATAGATGAACGGGACGCGTGCAATTTACGAGCATAGTTATTGTTTTAGTTGGTGGAGCCAGGGAGGGTTGAACTCCCGACCTCCTGCTTGCAAGGCAGGCGCTCTCCCAACTGAGCTATGGCCCCTCCGCATTTCCGTAACTGGTAGGTCCGGCCGGCCACGATCCGGCATCGACCTGGTTAAAAGCCAGGTGTTCTGCCCACTTGAACTACGGACCTGTTACTGGTGGGTGCCGAGGGATTCGAACCCCCAATGTTTACCCGGAGGGACCAGATTTACAGTCTGGCGACGCACCACCCATCGCGCCCGGACACCCTTGAATTCGCTCCCCTGCTTTGGGGAAATCATGTATGGCTGGCAAGGTCGGACTCGAACCGACATGCAACTCATTAACAGTGAGTCCGCCTACCAGATGGCGCACATGCCAGGAAATTGGTCTCGGCGATTGGATTCGAACCAATGGCATCTCGCTTCCAAGGCGAGGACTCTGACCAGACTGAGCTACACCGAGAACTAGTACAGCTTGAGATTACAGCTGCTTGCACCACACCCTTCGTCGCATTATCAGTAGGCGACCAAGCCTACCGTTCGCGCTTATCCACCTGAATCTGCCGAGGCAGCTTCCGGGTCGTGTGGCATGACGGCCTTTTTGGACAGGAGGCAACACCTGTTTGCAGCACAGCTACTCGATAGTTCGTTTACCGTCTGCCTTGCGAGCAGTAAAGGCTTGCGGGCCACCGTGCGAGTCCCTATCAAAGACCTTTGGCTTGGGACCTCGGGTCTCCCTGAATTTCACCGAAGCGATTCAGGCTTACGCCATTTTCACTGTACTGAGAGACGCGTCTTTCCATTTTCGGTTTATCTGACCGGATTTGAACCGGTAACCTGATGCTTAGAAGGCAACTGCTCGACCGTTGAGCTTCGGATCCAAAACCTGCAAAGATGTGCGCGTCTCGGCTGCTTCGCCACCTTTTGGGTCACGAAATACAACACACCTCCTGTCTTTCACCTGCCGGCTACTCGACCGTTCTTCAGGATCCCGTTCCTACTGGACCGGTGCCCCTGGAACTGCACTCCGCCCTTGCTTGCGAGCTCGGACTAAAACGCTACCCCTTACCCCTTACGGGTCGTGATCTGGTATGACGGTGGCCAGCACCACCTGTAACCTTCACTGACACCGGTTCCCCCCGAGGGCCGGTAAGCCAGCTCAGACCGTCAATCACTTCACCGCTACCACCAGTCGAACTGATGGCGAGGAGGCGAGGCTTTTCTGGATTGACCTGTTACCAGGCGAGAGTACGCAGGCTTCCTCTCTTTGACGGTGTCACCACCGCGTATCTGTGCCAGACCACATTATCTGTGACGCTGCCGGCTACGCTTTCGGGTTTCCGGCTTACCCATCACGCTGGCCCGATACGACTATTTATCCGAACCCCTCGGGCCAAGAGGGTCGGGCACCGAACGCGTCGACGCAATTGCAGTCGTACAAGGTACGGCCACAAACTGAATATGGAGCGGGAAACGGGGTATGATCCCGTGGCCTTGACCTTGGCAAGGTCGCGCTCTACCAACTGAGCTACTCCCGCAAAACGAGTGGCCGACGTGCTCGCCGGCATATCGATCAAGACTGATACCGTATTACGCACTCGTGTGTGGCACCCCCGTCAGAGGAGACCATTACCTGATAAGGGTGATGGCCTGAGGTGAACAAATCGCTACGCACCCCGCGCCATGTCATCGTTTTCACAATGACGTGTTTCAGCATTCCAAATTGTTAAAGATCACTACGAGTGCCGGTCATGGGCACAAGGGGGTTTCTAGTACCCAGAACGCAAAAACCCCAGCAGTGCGTTCTGTAGGCACCAACCGGGGTTCTCGTGTGATCCTCAGGAGGTGCCTGGCTGTTCAGGTAACCTCCCGGAAATATCCTTTGGAGGTTACGTCATACCATTCCCTTTCCAGCTAATTTCGGGACGGTAATCGGATGTGGCTTGGTTGAGTTCATGGGTTCTTACACCAAACTCAAGCGAATCCAGACAGCCATATATGCACACACAGACGGACGCTGGACTAGCTAAGCCCGCGTGCATCGGTGATAAGTGTGATAGCTGTATGGAAGTCATTTTCATCTCGTATAAAATTGGGTGGCAAAATGTCGCCGTGATTTCAATTGCGTTGTATTGTAGCCAGTGATTTGGATATTGCAACCACTATTTCCAAATTTTTTGGATTTTTGTGTTAAGCTTGTGGGCATGCAAAAGAAATCGCCACACAATCCCCGCAGTATCAGCCCGAAGAAATCCGCGAAACCGAATCAGACCTATGTGAAGATCGGCAAACGTATCCGTCAGGCGCGACTGATGGCCAAGGAGACAAACAGCCGAGCACTCAGCCAGCGCCTGGGCTGGAGTGGTGGACGCATCAACAACTTCGAACTCGGGATCTCTACGCCTGGACCTGATGAGACGCTGATACTCGGCGAGATACTGAAAGTAGAGCCTGCTTGGATTACCTATGGGGTCGGATCGCCAAGAGCCACGGCTGTCTACACAACACGCTACTGTAACTTCATGGCAGTCATTGATGAAATCACAGCCGCAGCCGAACTGCCAGATTTCCTTGATGCGCTGAAACTCACTGTCGAGCGTTTAGACAAACTGCAAGCGAATCCGCTCAAGAAGATCCCTGACGACATGGCCAGACGATGTGAGCGATATTTAAAAAAGCCTCGCGGCTGGCTCGATGAGACCCGTATCGAAAATACATTCTGTGAACCCCTCCCGCAAGACATGCGAGATCTGCTGCATACCTATATAAAGCTCACCAACAGCGATAAGGCGAGGCTTTACGAAATGGCCAAGGTACTGCTAGGACCTGTCACAGACAGCTAATAGCCTGCTATCGAAATTCATACAGATCAATTCACAACAACTGAATATGCTAGTATAACCTTTACTAGAAACCTACTTAAGAGAGATGGATATGGAAATATTGTTCTACATCTATACCGCCATTATTCTCTTTTTTGGTATCTTTGGTTTTCTTGTCATCACCTATAAACCGAATAATCATGGTAAAGGCGACTAACAGAATTATCCTTTAGGTAAGGATATCAACATGTCAGAATCCACCTGCTACCTCTGCTCCCAGCGGTTCAATGTCCACTCGGGATGGTGTAATGCCAGCGAGTCTTTCCCAGACAATGAATTCTGCCCGCATTTCATTCCACGCATCAAAATGGAGGATGCTGCAATACAGTTTTTCAGGACAGGAAAACTTCCCCAAGATTGGCCAGGTATCAATACGCCCGAATACTATCGTATAGTAGATGAGAAAACAGGCTCGATTGAATTTTACGTTTCAGATGATTTATATCTATTTCTCAAATCGTCTTTAATAAAATACGGCATCAGACTCGATGAAGTCAAAACATTCGATGAGTTGACTGAAATCGAACGCAATTACTTTGATGTAATTGAGTCCGCCATGGTTGAACGACATAAAAAGATAATTCCCAGAAACCTAAATGAAGCGTATAGCCATGCTCAGTCAGTCTGTAATCATGATGAGGCCACCAGATTACTGAAACTTATTTATGAGCGAGACCGAAAAGGATTTCGAGTGATTTGACTAATAATTATCTCTGAAGTTACTCTTTTTAGATTATGCGGCAGGCCAGTTTAATTCACATGACCTATACATTCCTGCACATAACCCAGTAGTAATTCTATGTGGTATCTTTGTAGGTCCCAAGACGGACCTTTCTTAGCACGCTTGGCAACTCTGAGAAAGCACTAACAACGCATGTACACCGCCAGACCTCACATGATTTACTCCAGCGGGTTATTTGGGCGGATTATGAATTAGGCCCCTGATATTAGACTGCAAGATAAGTGTACTCCAGATGTTGTTGCTATACGTTGTGCGGCCGAAACGTAATACTCCGCTTCATGTACTATACGGCCCACGACTGACTTAAACATCAGTTCAAAAGCTGATTCGGTTTGTTATCAGGCTTGATAAAATAATTCGGTGTGCCCGTATTGTATATCACTGGAACAGGTGAGGCCTTTGCGTTGGGTGCAATATAGAGAAATGCCCACTCAGGAAGGCCTGCACTCAATCCCATATAGAAGTCCACTCGCTCTTCTTTTGTCAATTGCTTCTCACCAATTGGAAAATACATCCTCCCTTGTGGAATGAAGTTCGATTTTTCCTTATTGCCTTTCACCTTCCATACGTAAGCATCGTATCCTCCGAGGATACTCGGTGCTTTGGTAATTTCCGGCTCATCAACATAAAAAAGTGTATGTATGCAACCATCGGGACATTTTGGCCCCTTGATGCTCACGCTAACACCACCTAAACCACTGTTTCTAACACTAGACTTGATCCGTTCAATGCCATGATCAGGTAGTGCTTTCTGGACTGCTTCGACATATTTTCTAATCAGGAGATCAGCCGCCTCCTCTTTATTGTTTGCCATTTGGTGTGGCATCCAAACAAAAAGGCGTGAGACTGCTTCCTCGCTTACCTGACGTGGGCTAGGTAATAGGGCTGAAATCACCCAAAGACCTGCACCCATACCAGGAGAAACTGCACCTGATGTAAATACACCATTTGCAGTGCCGGCGGCCATTGCCAGGTCAAGGGAGCGACTCGTTGCAGATCTTGTTTTATCATTCTGATCCTGTGGATAGATCAGTTCCTGATCTTTCACGGTGTTCAGGTTTGCTGAACGGGCAATTTTCCCAGCATAGGATAGCTGTTCATATGGAACCTCTTTTTCCGTAACCTTAGCAGGCTTTCCTGCACAAGCGGTAAGTGAAATAATCACGAACACATTTAATATCGACACAGGTATCCATTGTTTTTTGTTCATCTTGATACTTTTCGATTACACATTAATTTTAATTGAATGCTCGTTTGCATTGAACGAAAGATCACCCCGAGGATGGATAAGTTTCTTCGAGATTGTGGTGCTTTAAATAGTTTATTCAAACCAAGAAGATAATCCTCTGTTTGCTTGCGATCACTCTCGTATCTCAGAGCACCAGAGTCAGCTATACCAATCCGCATCACCACACTGTGAACATAGTGATGATGCGTCCACAAGGATAATAAATACCTTCAACCTGATTTAATTCCACACAAGACACAATTACAGATTCAGCACCTTTGAATATTTGACCTCCTTTTTTCCATAAAATGTCTTTTTTTCTCCCTCATCATCGTATAGAGCAGAAAGTCCAATAAACAGGGTGTTCCGCTCTGCTTCTGTACGACTTAACTTTACTCGAATATCATTTGCTGCCTTGTCGGGAAGACGGAGAGTTTTCGTGGCTTTACTTACAGGAGGTATCATCATTTGACTACCATCGTAACTCTGAGTAAATACTTCGTTATTGAGATGTATCGATAGAGACCGAATTGCTAGATAGCGGTTAGTCTTGTTTGCAATGTCAAAACTAACATATGGTCTACCACTGGAGGTACTCAACCTATGAATATAAACTACCAATTCATTCCCCTGCAGCGACTCAGATATATCAAGCGTATTAAATGTTTTCCGGTGAATGGTGATTTGTGGGTGCAGTTCCAAGCTCTCAGACTCAAAACGGAGATTCGAGTATTTTCTTGGAACGATGCTAATCTCGTAGGGGATCTTCGGCTTTTCTCTAATACTCACCGTATAGTGCGTTGAATCTTTGACCGGGCAATCAATTCTGTCACCTAAGATATAGCGCTTAACTTTAATAAGCTCTTCACCTGCATACAACCCACTTTCATCGGTTACTTTCGGTACAATTCGAATCATGCTCAAAATATTTTCGTCATCATTCCTCAATAAATCACAATTCTGTACTTCACGAATAAGGTTGGTTGCATCTAAAAGGCTAGCGATTTTTGCTTCATCGGGTTTTACTACGACCTTTTCGCCCCAAGCTCTTTCAAGCGTCCATCGAGCTTTAATCAAATTGCTATTACACCCATTATAAGATCCCACTTTATGCTTGTCAGACATGTGGCCACCTTTCATACAGAAGAATGCAGTACCATCTCTGCTCACATTATTAGATGTGTAATCCGGCCATATTCTCATTTCTTCCAGGTCTATAGCAATGAGCTCACTATTAAAGCCTCTTCGCTTGAGAGGTTTATTGTCAATCTCTACGATTCGCCATTGTGAATCTCCTGCATTTTCCATGAGTGCGTAGTATGTATAGCGTGGTGTAGCTCTTATATTGTTATCAAATTGAATGGCAAACCCACTGTTTCCAACTGTTTGGTTGCTATTATTTTTAGGTGTTGTCGCGGTGCATCCAGTTAATATCTGTACGCCACAGATAATTGAAAGCAATATTATGATAATAAGCTTCGATTTTGCGATTCCCTTCAAAGGATTCAGCTGAAAAGATGAGGGAAGAAGATTATTCATTCAACGCTCCTTGTTCGATTATCAGACGATTAATGTCGAAAAGATCACTCAGAATTTAGATTGCGCCACTAGCGCACAACACCACAGACTACCCATATTGAAGTTATCAAAGAAGTACGGACAGTAAAGCAGTATCAGCAATGTCATTTGACGTACATCATGAAACTTGACTCATTGGAAACTGCAATAGCCAGGGGACACAGACGAGAGCCAATCTCATTAATGGGTTTTGGCCGTGTCACTACGGTGCCATCTACAGTCTCAAACATGGCAAGTTCAAAATAGACTCGAAATGAACACTATAGATTGTAGCTCTATAGTGTTCATAAAGACAAGATCGGGTTATGAATTTCCATGAGATGACCCCGTGAAGATCAACGCCGCGTTTGGTAAAGCCCTGCGTCGGTTTCGCAAGACCCAGGGCTTGTCTCAGGAGGCGTTTGGGCTGGTCTCCAGCCGAACTTATCTCAGTACTCTGGAACGTGGGCTCAAAAGTCCGACTTTGGACAAGATCGAAGCCCTTGCCAGTGTACTAAATATCCATCCCCTTACCCTATTAACACTGGCTTATCAGGAGAAACACGGGCGCGTGGACCTGAAAGTTCTGTCCGAACGGGTGTCACAGGAACTTGCCGCTCTTACCCGAATCGATTAATGGTAAATTTAATAAAGTAGGTGAGTTGATGCGGCCATCTTCTCGGCATTCTCATTCAGCAGCAAACCCAGGCACCACACACTCTATTCTCAAGGTACTCCAAATGCACCTAGAAGATCTCTAGCGAAGAATATTCGGTAATATGGTTAATACTGAAAGTTATTTTTTTCCTGGCGAACACTACCATGTAGTGATCCTTATTTTCTGAAATCAGCATATTCGTCGGCAATCTCTCACAGCAGGTTACAATCTCCTAACTCACTGTACTTTGGAAAATATCTCAAAATCCCTCGATATCTGAAACATATTGATCAAACTGTAGTTACTCCTGATCATTTGAAACCTCTATGTAGAAGTATTCATCCCGCTTCCCCGGTAATCCATCCTTGCGAAACCGTTTTCCCGATATAGCGAACAGGATGTGCTCGTCCGATGAGTGTAAACTCATTCCATCCACAGCCAGTCTCACAGACCCTTTATTGGAATCCACTATCACGATATCGCCAATATCAATACCTAGGACATCCTGACAGATGCTGACTGATTCAGCGTCCAGCTCTACCTCCCAGTGCTGAAAGTAACTTTCAAGCTTGCTCCAAGCCTGTCTAGCTTTTATAAATGGTCCTTCCTCATCTCCTGAGAATATAAGCCGATCAAAGAGCGCAAGTTGCTCACTGGGTGTACTCCGCTCCAGATCATAAGAGGCATCCAGTAACGCTTCATATATCGCTTGCGCCTCGCGTATTGCTTTAATACGGTTAGCATAGGGCTTGATCCAGGATTGCTTAATACTTGCTGGAAGTCGCTGGTCCTTCGGTAGTACGAGGTCGATTGGGCCTATATCCGCCAAAGATATCCGTTGAGTTTCGTACTGATTATGTGACCAGCTATCCTCCACGTCTGCCTTGATCCAAACCTCTTCTGCCGAGACACACAGGTAACTATCTGATTTATGGTGAGTGTTTGGTGAATAGATGTGACTCACAGACCAGGCATGTTCTAAGCCCGACAGATCAGCAACGAGATAAGACAATTTTTGTTCTTTTGCAATCCGCGAAAGCTGTGAAACCCTTTGCAGGAAATCATCAGTTGATTTTATGGTCAATGTTGGACCGCATGACTCCCTTTGATGCTTGTTTCTTGTAGGACGAAACACCACTATCCGCTCTTTAACGTGAGGCAAGAGTTTTTCGACTAAATTTCTCAGACTTTTATGTGCAGCATTGATACTTGCCGCTGAGGTGCAATCACTGATCCATTTTTCGTATCGGTTTTGGATCAATATGAGGATCTGGCTCAGTAATTCAGCAGGAGCTGTTTTAATACCATCACTGACTACCTTACAGACAGATGTATCGACTCCCGTATGACCGAGTTCATGTAGTGCTCGCTCGAGAAATTCCAGCTGTAATTTTGTGAGGCGTATTTGACTTGATGACTTTTTTGACTGTCTGAGCTTTTTCGCCATTTCTTCTCGATAGGCAGGAAGAGCTGGGCGTTTTGGTGTTCTACCCGATGCGACACGCGCCCAGTAGCCACTTGGAGGTTTTGGGACCTGCAGTCTGCGACATAGTTTTCCTACTGCCACATCTGAAATGCCCAATTCTTTCGCGACTTCAGTAGCAGGGCGTGACCAGATCAGCGAAAATAATTTTCTACGTTTCTCTTCTATATCATCGGGACCATACATAGAAGTAATCTATAAGGGTAGTCTGCATGTCTTTATGGGCAGTATCTTTCAGACGTAAACATAAAGTTTTATTGATCGTTATTGCGGCGCTAAAGGATCCAAAGCCTCTTGCTCCATTGGCCCGAGTTTTTGCTGAAGCCAAGTTCTGGCCAATGAGCCAGTTTCAGTTTCTTCACACGCTAACTTTTCTAGGGTAGTACGCTCTTTTTTTGCAAAATACACCTCCTTTTCTGAAGCTATCGTCATCAAATGAGGCAGTACCGTATGTCGTTTAAATCCAGATTCGATATGAGCAAATATTCTAAGCCCTCCAACATCTCGATCTCCCCAGTGATAACAGGGACATTCTGGATCTAATAACATGTCTAAAAGCTCTAGCATTTGCATGAGTGCAGGCGACAGAAAACCAGCAGAGTAAATCACGATCCCATCGTCATCTACTTCGCGCACATGACGTTGGAAGCTGGAAAGGTTTTCTATGGTAAGTAGATAAGTTGGCCTTCTGGAAAATTCCACCCCTGAAACCCCATCAGGCGAAAGCCCAACATAGGGACGCAACGTACTAGCATCCCAGACGACATCTGAATAATTGATAACAAGTGGGCCCTTAAGGTAGATGGGCGGCGGGAATTTCTCCAAACCTAAGAGACGAAAAAGCTCTGCGTTGTCTTCAAATGTCTCCCATTCAGGATTACGCCGAAGCAATGGCGCCAATTTCATCAACATCCCCTCGATAGCTTTTGAGTCGTTGAGCAACCGAACGCTGAATCTCCGCAGGTCGAGGTCTTCTTGTTCGTTCAAACTGACCGCCCTTGCGACTCGAAACAGGCTGACAGCGGAGTCAGTCTCATTGGCTCGAATCTTGAGTGCAATCTTCCCTAGCCGCCATAGACCTAGGGCCTCGTCATATGCGTCTCTGAGCCACTTAGGCGCATCCTTGAGCTGCGGGTCCAGTTTGACAGCAATCCTATCGGCATGAGCACGTGCCCGAGGCATTCCCAGCCACTCGGCCAGCTTATCGGCATCAACGAGGCGGATCCGAATAAGATCCTGAGCCGCAGCCCCTTTCCCCCATTTGAGCGCAACTCCACCCGCCGCCTCAGCGTTGGCAAACATTGCGTGGACTCTGTCCCTGTCCGACAGGCTAGCGAGCGCAAAATACTCTTTCGCATAGCGTTCAGTAATTGGGAGTGTTTCTCGACCGCCTCTATCCGCCTGGGCTAAGAGCTTGTTCAACAGTGATCGGGCGACATCATTCATCATGTATCTGGGCGGATTACCGGATTATCTGAAGCCAAGACCTGCCTCGCCGCAGGCTTGATGTACTCGGTATCGATATGTACAACTGGCCCGTCCCTATAGACGTTCACGATGGTGTCGACATGCTCGGCAATCTGTCCGTATTTCTCATCGGGGGCCGCAAGCAACACCTGAAGACCGAGTTCATCAAGGAAGCCAAGCGCGCTCACAGTGTTCTGTAGGTCAAGTTTCGAAAACGCCTCATCGAATACAGCGATACCCATTCCACCACGAAATCCACCGTTTTCCTCTCGTTCGATACGGTACGCAGCGGCCAAGGCGGCGCCGATCGCAACATAAAAGGGGGACTGGTGTTCCCCACCAGAGCCTTTTCCCAAACGACGAGACAGCAGCTCTGTATTTCCGCTACCATCTTTGTCGTCACTCATGCGGACATCAAAATGGTAGTAATTGCGGTAATCCGCCAACCGCACCTCCCACTCACCACCACCCTTTCCATCAGCGTCCGCTGCTTCCATCAGCAGATTGCGCACACGGGCTATTGCCTTACTGTGCGGATGATTCGGATCATCGGCAGCATCAAAAAGCCCACCGACATCCCCACCCTGCTCGGGTTTCCAGTCGAGCACCCAATCGAGCACTTCTTTCACATCGCTTTCTGGTGTTTTGATAAACCGGTAATACTGCCCGTGGAATGGGCGATTTTTCAGGTTTCTGTTGAGCTCTTTCAGCTGCTCGTCCAGCAAGTGCAGGTTCTCCTGCAATTTGCCAACAAAATCTGCGCGAAAAGCGTGTTCTGCCTGACGAAGGGCGTTTTCCGCTTCTTTCACGTATTGACTCAATTGCGTCTCTTGAATCTGTCTCAATTCACTAACGACCCAAGTGGCCAAAGGCAGGTAATCGTCGAAGGATCCACTAACCGGCCGGTTCTCCGTGCCCCATGCCGACCAATACTCAGCCAACTCCTCGCGCGCACTGCTCCGCTGATTCCTCACCCTTGATTCGCTAGCGCCTGCGAGCGAGGTAGCCTTATCGTTCAAAGCCCGCAAACTCTCGACGCTCTCATCCGCAAACATTTCCTGTGAAGAAAGCTCATCAAGCTTCTCTGCCGCCAGTTGGGCATCGAAAGCAGCCATAGCCTGGATAGCACTACGCTCTTCGGCGAGGCGCGAGGATCCCGTTTCTGCCTGGGTAAGTTTCCCTTTATCACTATCCAACTGGCGAGTGAGGCTAGTCCGTGTCGTATTAGCACTGCTCTGTTCCCCGCCAATGACCTCCCGCTGCTGTCTGCACTTTGCCACGTTGTCTACCGCCATTTGGTACGCACTATCATCGAGCAGCCCCTGCTCTTCACGATCAAGACGTTGAACTTCGTCCAACTCATACCGACGTACCTGCACCAACGATTCCAGATCGGGTAACGTCTTGATATGCTCATCCAAGGGCATGACCAACTCTTCGCGGAGGCGCTTGACCGATGCCTTTTCTTGCTGCTTGTCGTACTGCTTACTTCCTTGTTCGGCAAATTTTGCCTTCAACAACTCCAACGTCTTTTCCCGGGCTTTCCGCCCAAGCATCGGCTCCTCCGGGCGTAGCCGAAGAACCGCCCCTCCGGTAGCCAACATCCCGTCCACCGTAATGGCCCTATCGTGTTGCATGAGCTCTTCTTCCGAATCCACCCTGATGACGTTGCCAGCTCGGAGGTTGATATAGGCTTGAGCATGCTGGTCTTCAGTTACCGCCATCTCAGCGAGGCTTCCCGATCTAAGCCGTTCCAACCACTGCTCCGTTTTCGTCGTGTTGACTATGCGGCTACCGTGGATACCGAGTCGCTTGCCCTCGCGCCGGTACAGGCTGACCGCATCACGTACCTGTAAGGGATCGACCAAAAGCGCCTCCCTATGACCACCGAGAAATGATTCCAGAGCGTTTCGCCACGCCTCATCAGCAACATCGACCCGGTCACATACGGGCACGGCCTCGATGCCATGGTCATTTAGCAATTTGATGAGCTTGAGCGTTCCAGGCTGCAGGTCACTTCCGCCAGCTTCCAGCCGTGCAATTCGCTCTCGAATAGCTGCGTTATTCTCCTTGAGCTCGCCCTCCTCGCGGACTAGCGCCTCGTATCGCTCAGACAGCTCTGCGGAGGCTTCTTGTAGTAGGGGGCCGACCTTAGACACAAGCCTCATCAGGTCAGCTGGCGCCATTGGCCATTCAGAGACAAGCAAACCTTCACCCTGTTCAATGAGAGGAGGAATCTGTCTCAGCCCTAAGACGAGTTCAGATGACGGAAGGTGCTCGGCATAATCCAAAAGCTGGTGAACGCGACCAAGCCCGCTCCGAACCTGAGCCAAGTCTGTCTCTATGTTGGTCACTTTTTGCTCAGCAAAGCTTCTTTGTGCCTTGATGCGAAGACGCTGTTGCTCTACGTCGGTCGCCGCGAGTTTCTTGTTTGCTTCTTCAAGCGCGGTGTCTGCCTTCTCCCATTCTGCCTTCAGAACATCAATACGCTCTTCAAGTTTGGCAATCTGCTGTTCGGTTCCTTCGATTATTTCTCTCAACGGCTCTATCTCAGCATCAAATGCGCTGAATTCTGCTTCCTTGGCAACCCAGCGCCATGCCATTCCCAGTCGCTCGGATTGCTCAGCCTTCTGATACTGCGCATTAATGGCAGAAAGAGCCTCCTCTCTCTGCCTCGCCTCCTTTGTGCGCGCCTGAATATCGCGGTAGTGGTGCAGTGCTTCCTGCAACGAGCGCACTTGGATAGGTCGTTCTTCCAGGATGTGCCCACGGACAAAGTCAGAAACATTGCGGATAGGCGAGAAAGTGATGGCGTTCTTGAAGGCCCGTAGGAAGCGAGGGGGATCCAAGTGCCTTTTCCCGTCAGAGAGAACCGCGCAGACCTCTCTCTGGTATTCCCCGACTTGAGGAGGCGCTCTGAACCTCTCGCCCGCTCGGCTTCTGAGTTCTTCGCGTAGCCGTTTCCAAGGTTTTGGCACCAACTCCCCACCAGTTCGGTCGACCAGATCTGACAGGATCAGGTCCAATCCGGGTGCGATAAAGCGCCCATCAATGGTTTCTTGTGCCTCCTCCAGGCGGGCATGCATGGCCACACCTATACTAATTGGCTCTCCGTTTTCCTCTTCGAATACCAAGACCAGATAGGTTAGCGCCTGATCTCTTGGACGGAATTCCAGTGAAAGGTCTGGATTATCCGGATCCCTGACCACGCCAAGACAATAGTCCCGCAGGCTTCGAGTGCTCTTCTCGCCTGCACTGGCATTAGGGCTCCACCACTGCTTACTACCTCCAACCAAGACCGCCTGGATCGCATCAAGCAAAGAGGATTTGCCAGAAGCATTGGGACCGATGAATGCCGTGTGGCCATTAATTTCAATACTGATCTGATCCAGGCGGTACCAGTTAATCAGCAACAGACGCGTGAGCCTCTTCATGACTCGGCCTCATCCGAGGCTTCCTGTTCATCGACGTCCTCATCGTCGCCCTTTGATACAATAAATGACTGAATACGCTCCTGTATCTTCGACCCCGTCACCAAACGTACCGTCGGCAATATCCTGATCATCGGAAGACCGTCTTCCGACTCGTCTCCTAGTTCGATCAGGCTGTAACGTTTCAAGGTTCGCAGCAGATCCCGGAATTCGGTGAGTTGCGGGCGTTTCCGATGCAGCAGGGTTTCGTACCGGCTTAGCAGAGTCTCTGACTGAGTGAACACACAACCATCCGTAACCTCGAAGTTCTCCATCCCCTCCTCGTACAAGAGGCGCAAGCAAAGCAACATCAAACCTTCCACCATGCGCAGACGAGCGAACGATTCCGCCTCCGATGGAAGCAGCCCGATGAGACTGAACGTGTCATCCCGATACAGGCTCCAACCCAATGCATCAAATAGGTTGGCGTAATAGTCGTAGTGGTTGGTAACAATCCGATAGGCGTCCCGGTCACGGGGCCGCTCCAGCATCAAGAACTGTCGTTGTAACAATGCGCTCGCGGCCGCCCGAAATTCATCCGGCTCGACCCCGCCAGAGCGCTCAACCACATGGCGTAAGTCACGCAGCATTGGTAGCCCCTCCCTCATTTCCAAGTGTTCCTCTCCGATGGACCACGAAATCGGGGCACCTCAACCACTCGTTGTCTATCCAGCCATCCTTCCTTTCAATCACGTAGTGGCGCGTGAGTCGCTGCGCTCCTGGGAGATATTCCAGGTGTCGTACATGCGTGAAAGCAATAAAGTCCTCAACCCCTTTAATGCTCAACTGCGTGCCGTGAATACTGTTTTGAGCCCCCATTTCCCTCTCGAGATAACTGGCAAGACGCTTCGGATCGATACGTCGTCGGTCCAGATAAGTCCGCAACGCTTTCTGTCGTGCCTGGACCGCTGGATCCAGCGCGTATGTCCTCAGCGGTCTGGGATCGGGTGGGATTCGGCTCCGGGGAGCCTCTCGCAGGCTCTGGGGCGCAACAGGAGCCACATCAATCAGCGGCATCACGACAAAAAGCTCCGAATCGTCGCTACTGCTTTCCACCGCGTCTCCCAGTTGCTTGAGCAACCCGGCGATGTGAGTAGCCATACCAGGCTGACTCCGGTCCAGATATCGAACTGTGTCGGCAACTCTCCGCTCCACCTTCGCTCGGTATAGGTCAACACGCGCCAGATGACTGTCTACCTGCTCGAACACCCCGCGTAACTTGTCGATGTCGTTGTTGATTGCCTGCCAAGCGCGCTCACTATCGTCTGAACCAGCTTGTGCCATAAAGGCGTCCACCAGACGCTTCTTCTTGTCTACGTCATATTCGAGATCGTGAATAAGCGAAAGAATCTGCTGTCGATACCGGAACGGGTTGTTCCGGGTTTTCAGCCGCTTGTAGTCTTGTACAAGGATGCGTTCGACAAAATCATCGAAGAAGTGACTCAGGACGGCTCGGTGATCACTGACACCCGATATCTCCCCTAGCAGCCCCTTGAGTCCATAGATCATCGTATTGAGGTGCTGCAAGAACCGGCGCGCTTCTTGTGCAGCCTGCCGCAGAGCCAGGACCTGGTCGTCGGGATCCTCTATGGCCTTTTGTACGTTGTTGTAGATCGACAAGACAATGCCGCCGTAGAACACCTGATCAGGTCGAGTGATCTCCATGAGAGAGCCCCACAACGTACCGACTGCCGGAGGAACGGCGACTCGTACCCGATACCCTTCGTTCTCCTCTTCGAACCAACCAGCATCAAGCAACCGTCGATACGCTATCGACGAATAGTTGCCGTCACGCTCTTGAGAGAATGGCACTTCATCTTCGACTTGCCAGACAAGGGACATCGTGGCCAGCCGCTCTTCGATCTCATGTCTTACCGTCTCTTTAGACGGAAAAACATCAGCATGTATTTGATCAAAGAAAAGCGGATAGAGATCCAAGATTAATGCGGCATAAACACGACGATTTCCACCGGATAGAGGGGAAAACAGTCGTTCAGGCAATCTTTCAAACAATTGTTCCATGGACCATTCGTTATAAGTTATGAATTGTTGTCAACTCAGCAGATAAGATAGCCTGAGCCTGTTCCACGACACGCGCGTGATGTGTGAATAAGATTACCTGTCCCTTCTTGGATAGATCAGACATCTCCCGCAAGGCAGCTTCAGACCTATCATCATCGAAATCAACCAAAATATCGTCCACGATGAATGGCATGCTCTCAGCACTATCCATGTAGCGTTCAAGCGACGCCAAACGTAATGCCAGATAAAGCTGGTCCCGTGTTCCTGAGCTCATGCCTTCAACGAATACCTTTTCCCCACCCCCTCGTAATCCGACAAGGACTGGCTCGTCCTTGTCGTTGAAATCGGTCACCAAGCCGTCGAACGAACTGAGTGTCAATGACGAAAAGTGCTCACTGGCACGTTTAATGAGAGGCCCTTGATTCTCCCGGCGATAACGTTCGATCTGGTCACGTAAAATGCTACTCGCCAGTTTAACCTGAACATACCGCTCGGCATCGGCTCGGATAGAAGCGAGCACGGCATGGGTTTGCTCGGCAACCTGGGCAGCTCGGTCGCTGCCATCCATAAGCTCCAACTCCTTTTGCTCACGGCCTTTCGTCTGCGCCAGTTCTGTCCTTCTCGGTTCGAGTTCGTCATCGATATTGCCGGTAAGCACTTCGATCTGTCCCGGCAATGTGTCGGGGTCGACACCCTGCACCTCCGCCTCAAGATCCGCTATGCCAACACCTCCGCCGGCCTCCTCGATTTCCCGCTCAGCCGATGCGATTGCGTCAGTCAGTCGTATGAGTTCGGCCGAACAACGCTCTGCCTCTTCCAAGTCGGCGTGGTTTTCACACTTCGCTTCCACACATAACGTGTCAAGACGTTCGGTCATTACCTCAACAGAGGTTTTCGCCTCTGACAGGTCCTGCGCCGTTTGATCGATCTGCTCTTCTAGCTGCTGGCGCTTGGTCCGCTTTGCTTGGTTATCGGATAACAACGTGTTGAGGCGCCCAACAGCATCGTCCACAGACAGATCTGCGAGATCCGGTGCTATTTCACCGACCATGGGTACCACTTCGTTACGGAATGCTTCTGCCTCCTCATCAATGGCATGGATGCGTAAACGCAATTTCTCAGCGTCAGCTAGCTTCGAAAATAGCATTCTGACACTCTCGATAAACTCATGGATACCTGACGGCGGCATCTCATCAGGCTGACCGATGCTCTGCATTATGGCGCTCCATTGCGCTCTCCAGGCATCCATGGCCTCGGAAGCCAGTCGATGCTCTTCTGCCAACGCTGCTACATCGGCCTCACGCTCTAGGACCTCGCGATGGAGTGTTTCATGCTTCCGCCTGGCCTCGTCCAACCTTTCCGCCAGCGCCTCACAGAACAAGAACATAGGTTCTAGTTCACCCGAGTCGACGCTACCACCCTCAAGATCGGTCTGGAGCTGCTTGAGGCGTTGCACATGCGTGATTCGTAGCTGTTGAAGCTCATCAATCTTCTGTTCGGAAGATCGCAGTTGTTCCACCTGATTGCGCAGCTTCTCAAACACGTCCAACCAGGCGCGCATCTCTCGGGGTGTGCCTGGACCGAGATTGCAGGGAACCCATAGTGCCTGCCATTCCTCAATCAGCCGGTTTCTTTCCTCAACCGTGGCCTCAAATCGGTCAGCCAACTGCCGGATCTGCTCCTGAGTGCCCTCCTGATTCGCCTGCAGACTGGCTAACGCGTGAACCCGATCAGCCTCGCGACGTAATCGATCGGATACTTCATCCGCATCGGTCAGGCGGTGTTCGAATACTTCCGGCAGCGGCCCCTCTGACTCGTAATGACTTGCCTCAGCGGAGACATCCAAACCCTCTTCCCACTTTTGGCGAAGCAAACTCCAGATTTGGTCACGGTTTTTCCGCGTCTCGACAAGGGATGCCTCGGTCGGGACCTCGCCAATGCGTATCGCCTCATCGAGTCGGATTGACACGTCTTGAAGTGAGTTTTCGAACTCGGTCCTTTTCTCTTCATATCGTTGAATACGATTTTGCAGATCCTCAAAATCCGTTTCGTATCGCTGAATGGTTTCGCGGCCTGGTAGCGCTAGTCGTAAAACATCATCAAGCTCGCCTTTCCAGTGAGTGAGACGAGCTAGGGCATTGGTGCAATCTGTCTGCAAAGTTGCCAGCTCGCTTCGCGCAGCCTGGATCGTACTGTCTAAATCTCCCAGCTTTCTCGCACTCGCAATGGCGGTCCGCAACTCGTCCGTATTTCGCGGCTGTGGAACCTGATCACGTTCCTTCTTGACTACCTGAAGTCGCTTCTCGGTCTCACGCAGCGTAGATCCAGATTGCTCCATGTGAGCTTTCAGCACGCCATGTTGACCACCCAGCTCGATAATCTCAGCCCGTTGTCCCAGCACGCTTCGCAGTTGCTCTGCATCCTGTAGCGCCAGACTGGGACGAACCTCCTTGATCAGCGATTCCGCATCGGTGCGCAGTTGCCTCATCTCAGCATCAAGATTTGGGCGATCCCGCATGGCCTTGCGGTGGCTACCCAAGCGCATGTGCAGATCTTCGATATTCTCTGCCTGCTCCAATAGCGCTTCGTTGATCGACAGGCCAGCGAGCTGTTTGCGTAGCCCCTCCAAACGCGGAAGCGCTTTCTCGACTATGGTCCGCGCCGATTCCATTGCGCTTACAGCCGCTTGACGACGCTCCGCGAAGTTATCCGGCAAAACGACAACTTCGCCTAACTCGGCAAGATCCTGCAATAAGCCCCGGCGTCGGACTAACTTCGGTATAACACGCTGAATCCGTTGTAGACGATTGACATCAGCTCTTTGAGTTGCCAAGTCACCTTGAATCTTTTCCAGCTCTTTCTCAGTACGGGCCAACGCACGCCGATGCTCACCCCATTCCCTTGAAGACAGCGAGTGTTCCCGAACCTCTTTGCTGAGCTCTGTATACCTCTTGATTGCCGCATTTATAGTTTGCGTGGATCCTCTAGGTCGGAACAAGGCATCAGCCTGGGTATCGAGCTCTGCCAACACGCCATGCAATGCCTGGCTACCGAGCGCCGCTGAAAACAGCGCCTGCCCTACTTCGCCTTTCTGTTCCAGGATCTCCTGGCCGCCCGCCACCAATGCCTGGTGGTCGATCCCGAAAATCGTCTCAAAGAGCTCTGCTGTGACACCTTGAAGAAACGGTGCCAAAACCTGATCGTCGAGAACCACATCATCCGGCCCGAGGAGTGTATTCTTTCTCCCCTTTCTGCGCGCAATTCTCAGCTCGTTACCATCATCGGAAAGCAAAATACCGGCAATCCGAAGCCGATCGTTGGCGTGAACGAAATTGTCCGTGGTACGTTCCGGGATACCATACAGTAGGGACTTCAAGGCCCTTAGCGCGGAGCTCTTGCCGGCCTCATTCGGCCCGTAGACGATATGCAGGCCCGTCTTGCCAAAGGACAACAACCTCTCAGTAAAGGGGCCGAATGCAACGAGATTTAGCTCAGATACTTTCATCGTGAACTCATCCTGAGATCAGGCCTTGCTATCAGAGGACAACAGGCGGTGGACGAGAAGCCCTTTGATTTCTTCCAAAGTCTCCGCGAGCACCTCTGGGCTGGTCGGATCGAACGGTTCCTCACCGCCAAGCAATTCGGCCGGTAGCTTCTGCCGAAGCGCAGATAGCTCGTCGGCAAGCGCGCCCGCCGATTCGTTATCCAATTCCAGATCGCGAATAGAGCGGAGCAGACTACTTAGGGCATCGTCACGTTCCAGATCACCCTCATATGAAGTCAGAGCGGCCGTTTTCATTGAAACCTTTTCCATCCAGACACCGGCACCAGCCACCCCTGTTGCCAAGGCGCGGTATTCCTGCAGCCAGCGTTCTTGGTTTTCTCGCAGCGCTGTATGAGCAGCAGTGGCCCCTCGCAGGAGAAGGCGAACCGCGACGGGCCTGCCTTCTGCAGCATCGGATTCGTTTTGCAGGCACCTGCTCATAGACATCATCAGCCGTTTCACTGGACGACACATCAAGCTCACAACGTGACCATCGAAAGACGTCTAGGTCCCGGTGTTCCACATTCACGACCTCGCCCTCCTCCACCGTTACCAAGGTGCAGCCCTTGGGATCCAACTCACGGGCGTGCCTGCCCTGGATGTTCCCCGGAAAGACTATCCAGGGGTCTTCACTGATCACCTCGCGCTTGTGGACATGTCCTAGAGCCCAGTATTGGTACCCCTTGGATCGCAAACCGTCAACCGTGCAAGGTGCATAGGGCTCATGACCCGGTTTGCCATCCAGGCAGGTGTGTAGCAGCCCGATATTGAATAGATGCGGATCCCCCTGCGGATAGGCCTGCGTGATGTCGTCGATCACCGCTCGAGTCGGAAAGCCCTGCCCATAGATAGCAACGCCAAGATCTTCGAGAACGACCTGTTCGGGTTGCTTGGTGGAAAAGAGAGTGACGTTATCCGGCAGCCGTAGGTGCTTGGTGATCTGGCTTGCCGCATCATGGTTGCCAGCAACAATGAAGACACGAATACCCCCCACGTGAAGGCGATTCATGCGATTAACGAAGTACAGACCTGTGTTGTAGTCCTTCCAATCGCCGTCGTACAGGTCACCGGCCAGTGATACGAACGCCACCTCCTCGTCTATTGCCAGATCGATGAGGTTGTCGAAGGCCCGGCGTGTAGCACTGCGGATTTCATCCACAGGGGCGCCTTCATAGCGTTCTAGGCCATGAAGTGCACTGTCAAGGTGAATATCTGCAGCGTGAATGAAGCTGAATTGATCAGACATAATATTTACTTGGGTGCTTATTCCACATTTTTAATATTTAACTGTTCATGGGATTCTATTTTTTCCACTTAAATCCAGAGATAATGGTTAGTTATCAATAGAGTATCATTATTATACCAATCTACCTTTCACCCAATACCATAGGCGCTGCCAGAATCCACTTGGAATATTATCTACTTGCGGTTGATCTGCGTGATTAGCAAGACCGTCGTCGGGCGCGGCTATGCCGTAGTATCGTGCCTTGGCAGCCCGATCTCGGCGATGTTCAGCTATAACCTGTACATCAGTCCACTGACCTGCCTCGATGACGCGGCCTTGCCTGATTACATAGTGCGACCTGCATGCAAGCGACCAATTTCCAACAGATGGATGAAGGGATACGGTTTCGCCATCAAATGTCATCTTCCAGTCCGTTGGCGTGAAGGGTGTCACTACTTCTTCCCCACACCCGCAACAGCAACTGTGCACGGCCGTCCCGTACTCCATTGAAATAAAGAGAACTCCGGGGCTGATCGTATCGGGAATATGCTGTACAAACCGATGTTCGAGCCGACTATATCGCATCATTTGCCATCACCATTCAATAACATGTTGCCATCTGTCGTGTAGGTACAGTGATGTTCCCCCTCCAGATCCCGATAGAATCCGCGCAGCTTCTTCCACTTGATAACAGCGAGGGCAGCGTTAAGCGCATTCAGATCTGCTACTTGAATATTTGATGAATAGATATCCTTCTCCCCACCACCCACGAACGAGATACGCCCCTCATGTACATGAGCGCGTTTCTCTGGCGTGCTTGTAGTCACGCGCAGGATGCCACCCAACGACCCCTCATCCAGCTCCAGACCCATGCCCACATCGATAAACGAAGCACCCAACGCTTCCAGTTTCTCGACCACCAGTCGTTTTTCTTCCCCTGCATCCATTGAGACAAAGGCAAACGTTACTCCGTCGAGGAGGTGGAGGTTGGTCGCATCAAGGGCCACTGAATGGGTGACGATTCCGCAGTGCATCCGCGAGTAGATAGACCTCAGATAGTCGACCTTCATCGGCACCTCCCGCAACTCCTCAATCGACACTGCTCCAGGTGTACGAAAAGCGTTGTGTTGCAGGAATTCATCATCATCGAACACCCGAATCTCGCGAACCGGTGTCTTGGCCACAAGGTCAAGGATATAGCTACCAGTCCCGCCACCACCAATGATCGCGACAGTCTCGGATTTTAACCGATCCGCCAGCGCACCGATGCCTACTCTGTCGGATGCAGTTTCAGTGTAGTTGAATACGCTGTCCTCTTCCGCCTCTGGCGTTCGGAAAGTTCGCGGTGTTACATCCGGCTTCAATACAGCCGCTGGCCCCGACAAAATCGCAGCATACGTCGTCATTTTGTGAAAGTAATCTGTATATCCGCCTTCAGGCTTACTCGAAAACGAGTGTCTGGCTTTAAGTCCGTGCCCAAGGTCGAAGTTTCCACTCTGATGCGAAATCTGCTGGATCGGTGCGCCATTGGACTCACAGGGGAAGTCGCCGTCAAAATTCACGACATGCGTATCCGGCTTCCGAGTTTGATCTCCAGCCATGGTCAGGCTGGAGATCAGTGTTCCCATTTTCACCTGCTTCTCGGCATTCACGTAAGGCACTTCGCGCATCACCAGGAAGCCACCTACGACCTGAACAAAGTAGCCTTCCTCACGAAGACGCTTGAGATCGGCGTTATGATTGAACAGTGCGTGTGACATTGAACACGGTCCCCTTCTTCTTGACATCGACGGTACCGCCAGCAGCAAGTTCACCAGCATGTGGCTTTGAGGCAGCGTGGCGATACGTCATCGAAAAAATAACATTGGCATCATGCGTCCCGGGAAACGCGAGCTGAACGATCTGCTCGAACGTGACATTCGGATCCTCGACTTCACGGGGCCGCGAGTTGACAATGATCTCATAGGTCTTTGAGGGCCGCGGCGCGGTGGTGAAATGTTCGATGCCCGGCTCATTCAGGTCTACGAGGTCCTCCGGCTCGATCAGCTGATCTTCACCGCCTCGCACTTCCAGGAAAATGGCCTGGCCTTCGCTTACACCCGACAGCGCATAGAGAGCTGCCCCACCGATCGCCGGCTTACCCCATTCGAGCTGGCGATCATCCAGCGTAAACTTGTAGTCTCGGTCGGTTTCGAATGCCACGAAGCGTTCAGCGCCATGTGCACGAAGATCGAATGGCTCGTCAAGGCGGATGTCCTCAAACTCACCAGCCGGTAAGATCGCGAACAGGCTGAAACCATCGTGCGGATCGCAGTCTGCAGCAGAGAGGATCTGGCGCCCCAGCGGGATGGGATCGGCAACCTCAAGGTCACGAAAGTTAAGATTGCCCTGCGCGAAGCGGATACGATAGGCCCGCGCCGGGCGCAGCGCCCGGTTTTCACGCAAGGCCGCACCCAGATCGTCACAATCGAGAAGGTCTTCAGTAGTCATAATCGTTGATTCCTTAGCATTGGACCGGACGGCGCCCGGCTTCTAAGGGTTCAATCGATGCGACTTTGGTTAACCGGTAAAATCAATCGAAATATTTTTTCAGCGTACCGGGTGGAGTCGGCCCGCAAACAAAGAAGGCTGGACACCCCGGGCACGTCCGCGACGACGCCTTGGCGGGAAAGCGTCCACCACGAATGTCCTCCAGAAAGCCTAAGAGCTTGTTTTGCCGGGTTTGAAGTTTCCTTGCCGACAGGTCGAGCGGCCGCGCAGTCTGGTCCGATAAGTGGATAAGCTCGACCTCTGCGCCAGGAAAGGTCTGACGAGCCGCCAGAAGAAAGGCAGCGGCTCCGACATCGTCGGCTTCAGCGCTGCGAAAATGCCCGGTCTGAACCCGACGCAACGTGCGGCTCCCATCAGGCCGAATAAGTACATCATCCGGGCGTACAATGATCTCTTCCGCCCCGAAAGTGAGGCTCAGTGCAGTCGGAGTCTCCGGCGTGTGCCCCTCCCGCTCTGTGAGAAAGAAGCGGATCATGGAGATAGCGAACGCTCTATACTCGCCGACGTAACCGTGATCGGCAAGCCCATGCGCGGCGAAAGCCTCTCCGAGTTGTTTTTCTAAATCCTCATCTCCGGAGATCACGCCAACATCAGCGATCACCGCCTGGAAAACCATGCGAACTGCTTCATGCATCTGCATAAATGATGTCGTGGTCCGCCGCCCACCAATCTGCAGGATGTACGTGTAGAAAAAACGCCTTGGACAGCGCTCATACAGGGCCAATTGCGGTCCAGTGAAACGGAGCCCGCCGTCTATCGCGAGCGCAATGTCCGCCATTTCCGGTGCGGGCGGTAATGCCCTCCCCGGGTTGACCGATCGTCGCTCCAGATTGGTGCCCAGTCGATCAATAAACGCTGAAAGGGACCGTTTATGGCCATTCGATTTCTGAGTGGGCGCATAAAGAAAAAGCCGGTCGCGCGCACGCGACAGTGCAACATAGAAGAGGCATTCCTGTTCCTCTGCCTGGCCCGCTTGGAAGATCTCCAGCGCGGAACCCTCGGCCCCTTCCACCATGCCGTCTGGCGGAGGGCATGGTGGCGCAGGCGGCCTCCGTGGGATGGTGTCCGCATTGAGTCCAGGCAAGTGAACAGCACGAAACTCAAGCCCTTTCGCTCCATGGATTGTCATGAGGCGCACCGCATCGATTCCCTGGGCAGCTGCCGGCAATTGCCGCAGATCGCGGTCGTCGCCGAGCCGCACAAGCCGCCGCACCCGATCGAGTAGCCGGACGACGGGAAGCCCCTGACCTCTGGGCTGAACCCGAAGAAAGTTCATGAACTGCCAAATGGCTATACCGCGCGTCCGTTCGGCGATGTCGTCTGATGCTCCAATGCGAGCAGCAATGCGCGTCCTGTCAAGCAGAAGCGTGGCGAGCACCGTCCAGGGTGCCGAAAAACTATCGAAGCCTTCCATCGCCGACGCCAGGATGTTCAAGGCTGTGTGGCCCTCTTCAGCCAAGCCTGAAATGGAGACAACATCCCGTAACCACACGGCCGGTTCGCCCTCGTTCGAACGTAAATAGTCGAAGACTGTGGCAACTTCCTCAATCGGCATTGCGAATTCGGGCATGCAGGCGGCACGAACAAGGCCTATTGCACGGCGATCACTGAGGATCGTCAGCAAAGACAGGAGATCCTTGACTTCCGGGCGCTCAAACAAACTGCCCAGAAAAAGAACGGGGATGCCCAGTCGCTCAAGATCCTGTCCTAGTTCTGAAAGTTTCTCATTGCCAGTACAAAGGACGGCCTGATCGCGATAGAAATAGCCGTCGCTCCTCATCTCTTCGATGGCCTCGGCGAGCGCAACGGTCTGCTGCGGCGACTGATCAGCCGTGCGGAGCTCCGGAAGGCACCCGTTCGGTCCACGGTCTGACTCCAGACCACTGTCGTCATCACCGACCTTCATACCGGTTGCGAAATTAGAAAAAGTCTGTACTACCTCCTCAACAGAGCGGTAGTTCCGCTTCAGACGCCCCCGCTTTCCGCCAGGAAAATCCTCCTTGCCGAAGCGCGCCATATTGAACGACGAGGCACCACGAAAGCGGTAGATCGACTGCTTTGCATCACCAACTGCCCAGAGATTCCGGCCATCACCGCACAGAGCTGTCAATAGACGAATACTGCTGCGATTAACGTCCTGATATTCGTCGACCAGTACATGGTCATACTGCTCCTGCAAATGGGCCCTGATTTCTGCATTTTCCTCTAGAAGCCGGACTGGCATCGAGACAAGATCGCCAAAATCGACGCAGTGCGCTTGCTGTTTCAAGTGTTCATAGGCTGCATAAACACGTGCGACTTCTTCTGCACGTGCAGCAGCTTTCTGATCATCTGGCGATTTGGCTCTGTCCACCATGTCGCCCGCTAGTTCAGCGTAGCGAGCTGGATCGACGACTTCGTCCTTGGCGCGGGAAATTGCCTGGAGTAAATCTGCAATAATTTGGGTCGGGTCATAAAGATTGCGGTAGTGGGTCAGACCAAGGCGGGGGAATTCATGCTCAAGAAGCTCTACCGCCTCAGTTCGGTCCATCATCCGAGGATCCTTCGGTAACCCCAGCTCAGTATGGAAACGCCGAATGATATCGAGTCCAAATGCGTGGAAGGTGCCGATCCACATAGCTGCCGAGGCCGACTTGTTTTTACGCGCAATACGGTCTGCCATTTCACCAGCAGCCTTGTTAGAAAACGTCAGCAAAAGAATGCGACGTGGATCAACGCCGTCTTCGAGAAGACCTTCGACACGAGAGGTCAACGTTTGTGTTTTACCAGTACCTGGCCCAGCCTCCAGCAGATAGGCTTCACCGCGATGTGCCGCAGCTTTCGCCTGCAGCGGATTGGGGCGACGCTGAATCGAATCGCTTTCAACAATAAGTGTAATAGTCGGTAATAAAAGCGCATCGAAAAGCTGTTGAGCAACCACATCGAACGGAGCACCGAGCCTTTCTGCGATCTCCGATGCCGAACACCCATCTTCCAGGTGAAGCGCACGCACAACGTGACGTGGCAACAAGAACTCTCGCGCAAACAGGTCCATCTGGACTTCTCGCCGTTGCCTGCGACCGTAGTCCACCACTCTATCAATACCTACGGGTGAGACTTCCGCCGCGCGCGCCGGATCAATCTCTCGTATTGGTTCCTCATCAAGATCATCACCGAGTTCGAGATGGCCGATCTCGTGAGCGACTAGAAACGCCTGATCAAAAGGCGTTCCGGTTTTTTCGTGGAGGATCAGGCCGTCAGCGACAATTAGAGTGGCTCGCCCACCATGGAGCAAAACTGAATCACTCGCTGTCGCTTCGACGTCGAAACCACGCCGCTGGGCTTCAGCTAGGGCAAAATCATATGGTTGCCAGAGGTCCTGGCCGTTTTCCTGCGCCTGCCGATGTAGGTCGGCTGCGATCTGCCGCGCTAGCTCGACCCCATCCATATTAATCGTCCTCAGCCAACAACTCGCTGCGTTTCGCTTCCGACACACCCGCGTCAATCAACAGCTTCTCAAAAGAAATTGCTTCTCCAGCATTCGGCTTGATGTCGGCCTTATAGCTTCGTGAAAATCCCGGCCCTGAAGGTGCAGAGACTACACTTGAAAGCAAGTCCACCGTGCAACTGAGCACACGCGCGAACGCCGCAAGAAAAGAATTCGGAACAGACTCAAGCTTAACACGCCGCTCTCTAAACGCTGTGATAACCTGCCGGGGCACGCCCAATTGATGCGCGACTTCTCTGAGTTGCGGCACCGACAGATTTGCCAAGGGGTCAATCTCATCTGCTGACCGAGCTACAGGTTGCGCGTGGTTCTGCCATGCTTTTTCTATTAACGCTTCCTCAGTTGCAGAGAGCGGACTTTCGTCATACTCAACTACACGCGAAACTTCTCTCGACAGTTCCACCAGCTCCTCAGCGAATTGAGGATAATCCCGCAGATAATTTTCAAGCGTAGCCCTGTCATGGACCGCTTCGACAGCGTAGGCGTCCAATACTTCTTCGAGAGTTGGTTTGGTATTGTCAAGGGTCATTGGTCACCTCCTGACATGGCAGCCCGAAGCGCAGCGAAGGCCTTGTCCCGATGGGTTCTTATCGTTTTCTCGGATTTACCAAGCACCTTGGCAATAGTGACTGCATCTGCATCTTTCGAGTCAATTGGAATACCCATTCGCAGCATTTCGATGATCCTCATTTGTTCCGGCGGCAAGGTATCAATCGCTGCATCAAGCCGCGACCGGTAATCCGGATCGTCTATTTCAGATTGGCAGAATGGATCGAAGTTGCCGGCCGCCCGCTCGACCTCATCTGTCAACTCACCAGTTTCCTCATCATATTCGATTGATACTGACCGATTCTCATCACGCCACGCTTTTTTCTGAGCGTCGAGTTTCAGGTTACGGAGTGTCTTATCAAATCGAACCTCAAAAAAATCAAGTTTCTCTGAATATTCAGTGCGATCTTGCGAAAGCAACTCAATAAATTTTCCAAACACCGTATCGCGAATGGTAGTTTTGGTCATCGACGCTGTCTTCCCGTCAGCATTCTCTGCCCGTGGAAGTGATCGAAGAACACGTTCTGCCAAAATCTTGTACAAACGCTCGAAGCCTGTATTGTTGTTATCCGAACGGCTGGCACGCACGAAATAGACAAGACATTCACTTGGGACATAATCAGGGTCATCACGCTTTCGGATGTCGCAGCGCACAACCAATTCATCGCGCGTTAAACCTTCCAGCTCAGTAAGGCTCGCCTCAATCTTCTCGTCCCGCGTGTAAAGTTTTCCATCGAGAGTCTTTTTTCTCAGTGGCGTTATCAATCCATCCCCCTCGCTATATTTAATGACTCAGTCCGCGTTATTCATCGAAAACCCAACGTACATTGCTCAAGGCCTCCTCGAGTTCCGTTTTACGCTCGATACGTCTCGTCAACTGCCTTCCTAACGTCCACGGACAGCCCCTGATGCAGCCTATCCGTCTGATTGATAAGTCACACCAAAAATAGTGTCGCCCAGCCATTTCTTGAACGACGGGTTGTCACTGAACTGCTTGAACAGCTCGGTGTGATCTGCCAACAGGTCGATCATGACCCGCTGCAGCGCGGCATCGTGCTCGATCCGGGCGGTCTTCTTGTCGTTGTTCTTCATGGCATTCTGGTAGGCCGCGTCCGCCGCCACCTTGGCCGGGATCTCTTCGGCGATGACCTTGCGGATCTTGTCGGCATCCTTCCAATCGATATTGCCGAACTGATCGTTGAATGCCTTGATAATGTTGCTCAGTTGGTCCAGCTCCGGTTCCGGCTTGCGTCCGCCGCCACTGGTCGGAACCGGACCGACTTCAGCATCCTGGTCCGGAAGGCCGATCTTCAGGCTGGTTTTCACCTCGACACGGTAGCTATCCATGTCGATGGCCTCCAGGATGCCCCGGGACAGGTCTTCTTCCTTGGGCGCGGGGAGCTTCGGGATCAGGAAGTTCAGGAAGATCGACAGCTTTTCCCAGTCGGCATTCGAGTACGGCAGGATGGAAGCTAAGAAACCGTAGGTGCGCGCAATAGCCTTGGCCTTACCCTTGAAATCCACCTGTCCATCTTCATCGAGATCAGCGTTATAGGTAGCCACGCAGGCATCCAGGATCGGGTCGAGCTTGTCGCGGTCCGCACCGTTCAGATAGAGCCCCACCAGATCGTCGATTTGCGCCTGCGAATAGACCTGGTAGCCGTCCAGATCCGACTTCAGGTCGTGCAGCTTGTTGGGGTCGGTTTCGTCGCTGAGGATGGTGGTGCGGTAATAGGGCTCGAACGACTTCTGAATGGTCTCCGAGTCGTTGTAGAAATCGAGCACGAAGGTGTCGTGTTTCTGCGGATGGGCGCGATTGAGGCGTGATAGAGTCTGCACCGCCTTGATGCTGGAGAGCGCCTTGTCCACGTACATAGTATGCAGCAGCGGTTCGTCGTAGCCGGTCTGAAACTTGTCGGCGACAATCAGAAAGCGGTACGGGTCCTGCTGCACCTTGTCCGGTATCTGGCTGCTGGGGAATCCGTTCAGAGTCGCTTCGGTGACCTTCTTGCCGCCGTACTCGTGCTCGCCGGAAAAGGCCACAATAGGTTCGTAAGGGCTCTTGCGCTCCTTGAGGTAATCCTTGAAGGCATGGAAATACTGGATGGCTCGCTTGATGCCGTTAGTAATGACCATGGCCCTGGCCTGCCCACCAATCTTGCGATGGCCGATCACCTGGGCGTGGAAGTGGTCCACCATGATCTCGGCCTTTTCGCGGATGGCGTGCTCGTGGGACTCCACATAGCGGCGCAGCTTTTTCTGAGCCTTCCTGGCGTCGAAGAGTGGGTCGTCCTCCACCGTCTTGGCCAGGCGGTAATAGCTCTCCACCGGGGTATAATTCTTCAGCACATCGAGGATAAAGCCCTCTTGGATGGCTTGCTTCATGGTGTAGCTGTGGAACGGATGGTGCTTCACCGTGCTATCGGGCTGCGGGTCTGGCTCGCCGAAGATCTCCAGGGTCTTGTTCTTGGGGGTCGCGGTGAAGGCGAAGTAGCTGGCATTGGTCACCATCTTCCGGCCTTCCATGATCTGGTTGATCTTATCCTCGAGCGTTTCCTCTTCATCACCGTACTCGGGATGCTCTTCCAGTACGCGGTTCATGGCAGCGGTGGTCTTGCCGCCCTGACTGGAATGCGCCTCGTCGATGATGATGGCGAACTTGCTCTGGCGGTGTCCGTCACCGATCTCATCGAGGATGAACGGAAACTTCTGCACTGTGGTTATGATGATCTTCTTCCCGGCCTTGAGGAATTTCCTCAAATCGCCCGAGTGTTCGGCATGGCCGACAGTGGCGGAGACCTGGACGAACTGCTTGATGGTGTCGCGGATCTGCTTGTCGAGCACCCGCCGGTCGGTAACCACGATGACCGAATCGAACAACGCCTTGCTCTCGTGCTCCAGCCCCACAAGCTGGTGCGCCAGCCAGGCAATGGAGTTGCTCTTGCCACTGCCCGCCGAATGCTGGATCAGGTAGCGTTTGCCGACACCGCTCTCAGCGGCATTGGCCAGCAGCATGCGCACTACCGTCAACTGGTGGTAACGGGGAAAAATCTGCTTGTACCGCTTTTTGCCGGTTTTCTCGTCCTTTTCCTCCACAACCTGGGCGTAGTTTTCCAGTATGTCTGTCAGGCCCGCTTTTGAGAGGGACTCCTTCCACAGGTAGTCAGTGGCGAGCCCATGAGGGTTAGGCGGATTGCCCGCACCGTCGTCGTAGCCCTTGTTGAAGGGCAGAAACCACGAGCCCTTGCCCTTGAGGTGGGTACAGAAACGCACTTCGTGATCGTCCACGGCAAAGTGGACGACGCAGCGGCCGAACTGGAACAGAAGTTCCTTCGGGTCGCGGTCGCGCTGGTACTGCTGCACGGCATCGAGAACCGTCTGCTTGGTGAGTTTGTTCTTGAGTTCGAAGGTGGCGATGGGCAGACCGTTAATGAATACCCCCATGTCGAGGGATAGCGCTGTCTCGTTACGGCTGTAACGGAGCTGACGTGTCACGCTGAAGATGTTGGTCGCGAACCGTACCGCCGCCTTCACATTACCCGGCGTCGGCTTGCCGTAGAAAAGATCCACATGGGCCGGGCCGTGCTTGACGCCGCCGCGCAGCACCTCTATCACGCCGCGCTTGGCGATCTCGCCTTGCAGGCGGTGCAGGAATTGGGTGCGTTTAGGTCCTTCCTGCTCTATACCCAGATCATCCAGCGCATCGGGTTGTGTCACGGTCAGAAATTCCAACAGCTTGACCCAGTCAACCGCATGTTCACGATCATAGTCTTTCGGGTCTCCCTGCTGGTAACCCGAACCGTTCACCAGGGAGGCGACGATGATGGATTCCAAACCCTTTTCACTGGTATCTGTTGGCTTCATGCGCTCCCTCGCGGCTAATGTGAGTTAACCCAACTCTTCTGCGACAACACATCGACAGCAAGACCTATCTGGCGTGGGGTGAATTGTAGCTTACTCTCACTCCAGGCATGAATGCGGCGAACCACTTCTTCCACGGAATCGGCTTGTTCATGCTTCATCACCCAGTGCACTGTGGCCAGCAGTTCTAGCCCGAAGGGAGATTCGAAACCCTCTACCAATTTTGTGACTTGCTCGAATCGTTGCCTGGTCTCATCGTGCTCACTAAGGAATTCAGTAGCATCCTCTATAGCTCCCGGCACAAGCTGAAGCGGCTTGTCCGGCGCGTCACCGCCATCGGCATAACCGGAAACCAGATGTCCCTCAATGGCATTCAATACATGGCGCAAATTCTCGGCGTAGGGTCCATAAGGGGCTTTCTGATAACGAAGCTTTAATGGCTCACCCGCTTCCTGCATGAAGTACATCAGCTTGTGTACTTCAAGCAGCGTTACGAATGGATCGAGCAGCCCACTCAAATAGCGGTGCATCAGCTCTACAAGCGCTGCCCGTCCCGGTGTCATATTGGGTACTTCCCGGTTACGCACCATCTTTTCAGCCTCTGGCGCGCCCTTGGGCTCGAAGATAATGATACGGACGTCATCCATACTGCTCAGCGCCCACTCAATGCGCTGTTTTACTTCCGCCCAATCCAATCCACCCAGTCCACTACCCAGCGGCGGGACAGCAATAGAGTGGATGCCTCGCGCCCTGATCTCTGTGGCCAGTGCTTCAAGTCCTGATTCGATATCCTCTATGCGGCTCTTGCCCCGCCAATGTCTCTTGGTAGGAAAGTTAATGATGTAACGAGGATTGGTCAGGCCACCCATATCGAAAACGAACATACGCCCTGGCTGCACCTCTTTCTGCTTGCAGGCAGTGGCATAGGCCTTGAAGTTCTCCGGAAAGGCCTTTTTGAACTGGAGCGCTATACCGCGGCCCATCACGCCGACACAATTAACGGTATTGATGATCGCCTCGGCGTCTTCAGTGAGGATATTGCCTGTTTTGTATTCAATCATTATAAAATCCTCCTCAATAATACCATTCGGTCTTGATCTCGAGCTGCGGTTTATGGGCGCCAGCAGTTAGTGCATGTGCCACCTGGGCATAGGTAGCCTGGTTCTGAACCCCAATACGCTCTACCAACTCCCAAGGAAAACTACCTTCAACCAGAAATTCCGCCTGTTTTCCGTGTGAACCAGAATGTAGCAATCCCTGGCCAGCCCATGTATTCGCAGAAACCGCATCCCAGTCAATCTCGTGAAGATTCGCCAGATTAGAACGATCCTCGAAATAGCAGGCACCTGCGTTTGACAAGGTGAATGCCCAGCGGCGGCTGTTTGCCTCAGCCCAATCAACAGCGGAATAAAGGTCAAATTCCATATGCACAATAGGACCTTGTCCACCACGATATGTTAGTTCCCTATCGTTTGCTCGATAGACCAGATAAAGCATGACTGATCGTGGACAGAAGTAGAAAGGCACGCACTCGCCCACATGCAATCCAGGGTGGCTATCCAAGATCAGTTCATTGAGGCGTCTTGCTTTTATAGTGCTCATTCCTATCGTCGTGCCCAACCCAGAATATTTCATCATCTCCGCATCGCACCAAATCCCATTGCTTTGAATAATCGACGGCAAGCGGTCGACATGTACAATATGGTAGATCTTCGGCTGGGCAGGAACGGTCATTCCTCAACCTCCATTTCCAGTTCATCGTCGATGATCTCATCCGCCCCTTTGGAATCTTCAACAAGCGCCAGCAGCTCGTGTTCGGCAACATCCGGCACTTCGATACCGCGCACATCAACCTGGCCGGTGACCACATCGGAAATTAGCCGGGTGCGGTATTCCCGTATCAGCTCGATATCGCGTTGGGCGCGGGTGATGGCCGCGTCAATCATTACTGAGGCATACTTAATAAACGTAACAATTGCCTTTTGTTCCTCCACAGGGCACCAGGCAATAGGTAGCGAATAAACTTGGCCTAAACGTAAGTGCCCTACTGTACTTCCATTAGTATTGATGGATATGTAATCACGAACAATCGGGCCATAAATAGAAAACAAAAGATACTCTTTATCTAATAATTCAGAATCTGGTCGAAAATACATCATCCGCTGACCCATACATAACTCCATATCCTCAGGGACGATACATGCCTCGCCACATGGCGCTTCGCGCGTAAAAAAAACATCACCTACTTGCGGCGCACCTCGCTGCGTCCAAATCTTGTAACCCTCTTCGGTAGTCCAAGTAATCTCATCGTTTATTAACTTTCCGTCTTTTACGTCCGACGTACGCACGACCCTGTACTCGTCCTCCTTCCCATCTGGTGGAGTTCGATTTTTGCAGTCGATTATCTTTTCGCAAAGATGCTTTGCTTTTCGCACTTCCCAATGCACCGGAATATCCCCGATCCATTCCACACCGCTGGGTTTGAGCCTAACTTCGAGATCAAGCCCCCGGGTCACGGCCTGGTTGATGACGTTCTGCTTCTGCTCCTTGAGCAGTTCGATGAGCCGCCGCTTGTTACGGATGAACTTGCGAAACAAGCGGTCTTGTGCCTTCAGGAATCGTGCGATGGTTTTCTGTTCGTCCAGCGGAGGACAGGCCACCCGCATTCTCAGAAATTTATCTGGATAGAGCCTGAGCCGGGAAGAGCGAATACCTGTCGAACGACAGATGTATTCCGACCGATATTTTCCAATCCGCAACAGGTGATCGAGATAATAGTTGTCGTAATCCTGGTTGCTTCTTGGCCGGTAAACGCCATAGGCGGGACTGACAATTCCGTCGTCGTTCGAGACGCCCAATGCGGACATCCAGGCCCACATTGTATTGATGACTATATCGCCGGGTTGGCAACGTTTCTGCCCGACATTCGACTCCGCCTTGAACATGCTCACGTTCTTCTGGCTGCGGGGAGTCACTCCCGTGATGTGCGACACCGAGAGCATTTCTTCGTCGCCTGTCTGGGAACGCTCATCGATTTCTTTGAAGTAATACTTTGCCCGCTTCTCAGGCCAATGCGCGGGAATGCTCCCGACCCAGCTCACCCCCGCGTCCTTGTATTCTGGATAAGGGGCCAGCTTCATCATTCCGCCTCCCCGACAATCTGTTCAAGAAGCCCCTCGGTTTCCTGCTCCAGGGCGTAGATGTCGGCTTTGATCTCATCCAGGTTGCGCATGGGCGCGGGCCGGTAGAAATGACGGGTGAAGGAGAGTTCGTAGCCCACCAGTGTCTTGCCCGGATCGATCCAAGCATCCGGGGTGTAGGGCAGCACCTCGCGCCGGAAGAACGCCTCGATGCCGCCTTCTTCCAGCAGCGGCAACTGCTCGCTGTCGCGTAGGGCGGTGTCCGGCTCGTACTCGACCACGCAGGTCTTGCCGTACACTTCGGCTTCGAACAGGCCGTGGATGGGGTTGGGCGAGGCCTTGCCCGGCTTATGAACCTTCTTCAGCACCGGCGCGGCGTCCTCGCTGGTCTCGCTCAGTTCGCTTTGAAGCAGCTTCTTGCGCTTGGCGGTGAGCTTGACGCCGTGCTTGTCGGCATCGGCCTTACAAACGTCCATGAAGGTGTTGAAATCCAGGTGCGGTCCAGCCCCGAGAGCCTCGGCCACACGGTTGGCCTGGTTGGCCAGTGGCTCTTCCTTGCCCTTGGCGCAAGTCTGCTCGAACCGCTCCAGCCGGGTCGGGCTTAGGTCAACGGCAAGGCGCAGCGGCCGGTCCACCGTCACCTTCCAGTAGCCGAAGGCCTCGTTGGGAAAAATCTTGGATTTCTCGGTTTCGACCGGATTCACCACCAGGTCGCTGATGGCGCGGATGTGTTCCTCGGAGAACTCGCAGTTCTTCTTGCCGAGGTTGCGGCGCAACGGCACAAACCATTCGGTGGGCATTGTCACATTAACGAACGCAGTTTATATAAATCAAAGGGTTGGAGTTTTCTCCAATTAACAGGCACAGGTCACCTGCTCCCATGTAACAAAGGCGCGTCCTCTCAGTATTCGATAGCCTTCAGCAGAAATTAGATGCCTCTGCTGACGGAACAAGTTGTTGACCAAACCATGAAACGATAGGAAGCGTTGAGCTTGTCCCGGCGATTTAAATCGCCTCATTTGTCGCTCCTGCTGTCGGGTTGGCTGATGCGATACTTCCGCGCGGTTATTCTCGTATTGGTCGGTGATATGAGATAGAGACGGTGTGATGTCACACAAGGCTGCCTGGTAGCTTCGGAGTTTGTCGGTGATGATTTTCCATGGCATCAATGCCTGACCTTTAAACAGTTTTCTAAAGAAACGCAACGCCGCCCCCCTATTTCTGCGGCTTTGCATCAGAATATCAATGACATCGCCATCCTGATCCACTGCCCGCCAAAGATATTGGCGTTTACCATTGACTGTTATAAATACCTCATCCAGGTACCAAATATCACCCAATTTGCCTTGACGTTTACGAAGCGATTTTGTGAATTTTCGTGGAAATTTCAAACACCAACGTCTTATGGATTCGTACGAAGTCTGAATGCCACGGATTGCCAGTATTTCTTCGATATCACGAAAGCTGAGAGTAAAACGGTGATATAGCCAGACTGCATGGCTAATCACTTCTAGTGGAAATCGATGCCGATAATAGGGATTATCTGATTTGTTCATAGCAGGATTGTCCCTCCAATCGCTTAATGTGACAATGCCATCTGAACCAATTCTCTCAATAAAGGGTACCGCTCGTTGACTCCGACCCGACGATCCTCTTCAGACAAGGTCAATACTTAATCTGAGATGGCGGCCCCGGACTGATCACTTAATAACTTATTGTATTCTTGTGAGAGCGCGTATTGGCAAACACGGTTCAAATTCCGGATGAGCCCTTCGGTTAATGAAAGCATTACAGGACTGGTAGCTTTTGGTAAAGACGTTTGAACTTGCACCCCAGCGATCAAGCACTCATATGCATGCGTAAACTGAACTGTTGCATATCTTCCTCCGGCATTGTCACATGGGAGCAGGTGACCTGTGCCTGTTAATTGGAGAAAACTCCAACCCTTGGATTTATATAAACTGCGTTCGTTAATGTGACAATGCCCTCTCAAGTTCCTTTTAATTGCTCAGTTATTCCAATATTTAGGCGCGTCCATACCAGGTGCCTTTGCCCTTGCCGTGCTGGCTCAGGTGCTTGGCTGTTACCAGCGTTTGCAGATGTTTCTTGACGGTGTTGCGGTTGGCTCCGGTGATTTTTACAATCTGGCCAATCGTTAAGCGTCCGTGCTGGCGCGCCAGCTCCAGGATTTCAACGGCAAGTTTGGGGAGCATATCGATAAGGATGCGCTCGCGCTCAATCTTTTTCTCCAGCCGCGCTTTTTGCTGTTGCAGCGCGCGTAAGAAATACGTCGTCCAGGGTTGCCAATCCGGTGCGTTGCTACGGATGGTGCCTTGGGTGGAGCGTAGCGCCAGATAATAGCCTTCTTTGGTTTGCTCAATGACGCTTTCCAGTGAGCTATACGGCACATAGGCATAGCCGCTACGTAAAAGCAGCAAGCTTGTCAGTACCCGTGACAATCTGCCATTTCCATCCTGAAACGGATGGATCTCAAGAAACACAACCGTGAACAGTGCAATCGCGAGCAGGGGATGCATCTTGTTTGTATTCAGCGTTTTTCGAACCCACTCCACAAGCTCGCTCATCAGGCGCGGCGTATCAAACGGCGTGGCCGTCTCAAAAATAACCCCGATCTCTTTGCCCTCCAGATCAAAAGCACTGACATGGTTGGGGCTGGTTTTATATTCACCCCGGTGGCGTTCATCTTTGGCACTGTAGACCAGCAGGTCGCGGTGTAGTTGTTTGATGTGGTTTTCTGTGGTGTCGATGGCATTCGCATTTGCAAAAACCGTTTCCATGACCCCGGCATATCCGGCAACCTCCTGTTCATCGCGCGTCTCGAATTTTTTGATTTCAAGGTTGGATAAAAGCCGCTCTACGTCCGCATCAGAGAGCATGCTGCCCTCAATGCGTGTGGAAGAGCCGATGCTCTCGATGGTGGCGACCCGGCGCAGGGCCGATAGACGCTCCGGAGCCAAGGTGCCCAGCGCTTTCCATGCTCCTTTGAACTCATCAAGTTCGGCAATGAGTGAGAGGATCTCAGGGCTGATGATCAGTGTGTCGGTATTAAAGCTCATATTGATATAATTACCCAATAATACCCATAAAGGCAAGAAATATCTATAAATATACCCATATATGCCCGTAATATAAGTTTTTTTTGTATCCGGGCGTGCTCTATGGCTACGCCACTGAGCCTGAAGTCTCAGCCCATACGGGTCACGATGGCATTGTCACATTAAGCGATTGGAGGGACAATCCTGCTATGAACAAATCAGAGGCATTGTCACATTAACGAACGCAGTTTATATAAATCCAATAGACCCGAAATAACATCTCGGTCGATGTATGCCCCATTTGGGCATTGTCACATTAACGAACGCAGTTTATATAAATCCAAGGGTTGGAGTTTTCTCCAATTAACAGGCACAGGTCACCTGCTCCCATGTAACAAAGGCGCGTCCTCTCAGTATTCGATAGCCTTCAGCAGAAATTAGATGCCTCTGCTGACGGAACAAGTTGTTGACCAAACCATGAAACGATAGGAAGCGTTGAGCTTGTCCCGGCGATTTAAATCGCCTCATTTGTCGCTCCTGCTGTCGGGTTGGCTGATGCGATACTTCCGCGCGGTTATTCTCGTATTGGTCGGTGATATGAGATAGAGACGGTGTGATGTCACACAAGGCTGCCTGGTAGCTTCGGAGTTTGTCGGTGATGATTTTCCATGGCATCAATGCCTGACCTTTAAACAGTTTTCTAAAGAAACGCAACGCCGCCCCCCTATTTCTGCGGCTTTGCATCAGAATATCAATGACATCGCCATCCTGATCCACTGCCCGCCAAAGATATTGGCGTTTACCATTGACTGTTATAAATACCTCATCCAGGTACCAAATATCACCCAATTTGCCTTGACGTTTACGAAGCGATTTTGTGAATTTTCGTGGAAATTTCAAACACCAACGTCTTATGGATTCGTACGAAGTCTGAATGCCACGGATTGCCAGTATTTCTTCGATATCACGAAAGCTGAGAGTAAAACGGTGATATAGCCAGACTGCATGGCTAATCACTTCTAGTGGAAATCGATGCCGATAATAGGGATTATCTGATTTGTTCATAGCAGGATTGTCCCTCCAATCGCTTAATGTGACAATGCCAGCTGTCCAGCAACTGATCAAAGATAAGTACTTCGATGTCAACCTGACTCATCTCGCAGAGCTTTTAGAGCACAGCGAACATATCCAGGTTAA